>DATDFN010000227.1:0-2909 GCA_036522615.1 Binatia bacterium
GGTTTGGGGAACGCAGATCGCCGAAGAGGACCAGGGGTTTCTGCTCGGGCCGATTCCCGAATCGTGGCGGCCGGTCGCCGAGCGGCAGAAAGAAGTTTACGAAGCCGGTCTGAAATTGCTCAAGCCCGGCACGCCGTGCGCGGAGATGCTCGCTTTCGGCAAGAGCGTCGAGAAAAAAGACGGTCTTACGACAAACATATTTCTCGCCGGCTGCGGCGCGGGCGACGACGGGCCCGTCATCGACGCTTCGACTTCCGCCGAGAAATTGAAAGGCCTCACCATTGAGAAAAACACGCTTTGGCTGTGGCGCCCAGCGGTGAAAAGCGTGGACGAAAAAGTTCAGCTCGGTTGGGGCGGGACGGTGCTCGTCACCGACAGAGGCGCCGAGCGGCTGTCGAAGCGGGATCATGAGCTGATTACCGTCGCGTAAATAAATTCTAAGCGCCCTCGCCCTTGCCCTCTCCCAATGGGAGAGGGAATAAGATACTAGGCGAATGTCAGATTCTCCCCCTCCCTCAGGGAGAGGGACGGGGTGAGGGTACTCTCCTTGTTAAGCAGTTTGCCTTGAACCTTCGCTCACGATAAACATCGACTTTGTTCGTCCAATCAGAGGACCAACGCTATGATTCACGACATCGAAATCAACTCCGCCGCGCATTATCCGGCCGCCGGCGTGATCGAGCTCGTCGAGCTGGCGGAGAAAGTCGGCTTCGGCGCGTTCTGGAAAGGGGAGTCGAACAGCACCGATCCATTGGTGCTGCTCTCCGCCGCGGCGAGCCGGACCAAGACGATCAAGCTCGGCACGGCGATTTATCATATCTACGGGCGCAGCCCGGTGACGCTCGGCATTCAGTCGGCGACGCTGCAGGATCTTTCCAACGGACGGTTGCTGCTCGGCCTCGGCGTCGCGAATAAGAGCATCGCGGCGTGGCACGGCGGCGTCTTCGACCGGCCGCTCAAGCGCGCGCGCGAGTACATCGACATCACGCGCAAGGTCGCGGCGGGCGAGCGCGTCGAGTACGAAGGCGAGATTTACCAGACCGGCAAGCGCTTCCAGCTTTCGTGGAAGCCGTCGCATCCGCATTTCCCGATCTATCTCGCCGGGCTCGGGCCGCAGATGACCAAGCTCGTCGGCAAGATCGCCGACGGCGTCTTCATCAACATGGCGACGCCGGAAAAGATCCGCGAGATCGCCGCGCGCGTGCACGAAGGCGCGAAAGAAGCGGGCCGCGATCCGAGCAAGATCGACATCATCGCCAAGTGCCGCGTGTCGCTCAATCCCGACCGCGCCAAGGCGCGCTCGAAGCTGCGTCAGGTGCTCACGTTCTACAACCTCGCCGACCATTACAGCGACATGCTGAAAGGACTCGGCTTCGAAGCCGAGGTCAACGCGATTCAATCTGCCTTCCAGCAGGGCGGCTTCAAGGCGGCGATGGCGGCGCTCACGGACCAATATATGGATAAGCTGCCGGTCGTCCCCGGCACGTCGATCGAGGAGATCAAAGACAAGTTGATCCCCTTCAAAGAGGCCGGCGCGACACGCCTCGTCACACCTTATGTCCCCGTGACCGAGCCGGTGGTCGAAGACGCAAGAAGATTTTTGCAGGCCTGGGGAAAGAGCTAGGCGCGAAGCAGTACGGAACCTCAACCTAAACTTTAACTTTAACCTCGAAAGGGGATTCCCTTATGTGTGATTTCGCGGCAGACGCGGCGGCGGCCGAAAGCTTGATGGTGGGGCGCACGCTGAGCGTCGAGCGGGTGAAGCAGCTCAACGCCAAGGATTATTTCTACCAGATGCTGAAGGACAACCCGGAGATGTTGAAAATCTCTCCGGGCGTCGAGAACGAATTGCTGAAAGGCGCGATCGACTGCCACATCCATGCCTATCCCGATTTCGTCCACCGCTCGCAGGACATGATCCAGATCGCGGTGGAGGCGTCGAAGTGCGGCATGCGCGCGATCGCTTTCAAGGATCATTGGAACGTGAGCGCGACTTCCGCCTATCTAACGCAGCGCTACATCGACGACATGATCAAGCGCGGCGAACTGAGCAACCGCGTTCTCGTCTTAGGCGGCGCCGGCACCTGCCACGGCATGCGGCCGGAGTACATCCGGGTTGCGCTTCAGTATCCCAATTTCAAAATGATCTGGTTCCCGACTTTCACCTCTCTCGGCTTCTGGCGCGGCGCGGGCCAGCCGGAGAAGGGCGGCGTGCGCCTCGTCGCGGAAGACGGCAAGGTGCTGCCGGAAGTGAAGCAGATCATGGAGATGGCGGCCGAGAGAAAAGTCGGCATCGGCTTCGGCCACACCGACTTTCAGGAATTGCTCCCCCTCGCCAAGCTCGCCAAAGAGATCGGCGTGCGCGCGACGCTCGATCATCCGCTGCTCGAGCTCAACAAGCTGCTGCTCGACGAGATGAAGCAGCTCCGTGACCTCGGCGTCTACGTCGGCACGTACTGCCAGCCGATGATCCCCAGCCTCTATCAGCCGGTCGCCGACCCGATGGAGACGATCCGCACGATCAAGCAGATCGGCCCCGACCGCTGCATCATCGGCAGCGACTTCGGGCAGGTGCTGCACCTGGACGCCGTCGACGGTATGCGCGTCTTCATCCGCGCTCTCTTGGGATTCGGCATCAAGGAGCAGGAAGTTAAAGTAATGCTTCAAGATAACCCGGCGAAGCTCATGTGGCTCGACGAGGCCCCGCTCGCGGAGACCCCAGCTGGGTACCTAAAGTAGTTACTTATGTCCGAGCAAAAAGACTGGGCACGGGAAAAATACCGCGGCGTGGAGGATTCGCTCAAGACCGCCTTCTCACCCGACTTCGAAGAGTTCGACGAGGACGGCATCCGCCACGACGTGCGCGAGAGCATGCGGCAGGGATTTTTCTCCGCGATGTGCTCGAGCAC
>DATDFN010000228.1:0-5528 GCA_036522615.1 Binatia bacterium
TCCGACCAGCCCGCGCCGCGGCGCTGCTGCTCGACGGCTTTTTCCGCCGTCAACTGGTACGCCGGATGGCGCAGCTCGAAAACGCGCTGCTGCTCCATCCAGTAGATGAATTCGGCGTTCACTTCCGTGTAGGCGCGGAAGAGATCTTTTTTTACCTGCGGATCTTTGACCACGATGTATTCCCACGGTTGGGAGTTGGCGCCGGACATCGCCCAGCGGCCCGCTTCGAGGATTTTCTCGATATATTCCTCGGGAATCGGATCGGATTTTAGTTTGCGGATGCTGGATCGCCGTCGAATGATGTCGTACAGCAGCTCGTAGCCGGGGGTCGTGTTCGCGCCCATTTGTCGCCTCCACCGAAGAAATTTTCTTATAGCTTACGCGCTCGTTGCAATTCAAGGATGCGCTTGTTAAGGCTTGGCCGTTCGAATTCGGATGTGGTTCCGGTGAAAAAACTCATCATTATCGCCTGCCTCGGCTGGATATCCGCGGGAGCGGCCGCCTCCACGGCCGCCGAGCGCGTGCGCATTACTTATGCGAGCCGCTCCATCTCCTCTATCCTCGCTTTCATCGCAGAGGACAAGGGCTTCTTCAAAGAGGAAGAGCTGGAGCCGCAGCTGATCCTCACGCGCGGCACCACCGCGATCGCCGCCGCGACGACGGGCGACGTCGAAGCGATCCACATCATGGGCAGCGCGATCCGCAGCATCATGCAGGGTCTGCCGCTCAAAGTGCTCGCCGTGAATCAGAAGCTGCCGCTTTTCTACCTCGTCGCGCGGCCGGAGCTCAAAACGTTCGCCGACCTCAAAGGCAAGACGATGGCCGTGACGACCTTCGGCGGCAGCCAGCAGCTCGCCGGCTACCACATGCTGCGCAAGGGCGGCATCGATCCCGCAAAAGAGATTACGACGATTATATCGGGCGACGTTCCGGCGCAGCTCCAGGCGCAGGTCTCCGGACCCGTGCAGATCACCGTCCTCTCTCCGCCGACTGTCTTCGTCGCGCGTGACAAATACAGGCTCAACCTGCTCGCATCGATCGGCGACGACTACGTCAATTTCATATCGGGGCTGATCGTGTCGGAGAGAACGCTGCGTGAGAAAGCCGCCCTCATCCGGCGCACGCTCCGCGCGCTTACAAAAGCGAATCGGTATTTTCACACGAACGAGAACGGATCGGCCGACATCCTCGTGAAATATCTGAGCGTGAGCCGGCCGATCGCCGTCGAAACCTATCGCTACGGATTGCCCGCCTATACGTCGAACGGTATTCCTACGGCGAAAGAGATCGAAGAGCACCTAAAAGCCGACGCCGAATTTTTGAAATTGAAAGAGCCCGTGAAAAGCACGGCGGTGTTCGACTTCGCGCTCCAGCGCGAGGTCAACGCCGCCCTCGGGGTCAAGTAGCTCAGCCGCCGAGCGCGGAGAATAGATCGTTTAACGATTCCCGCCTGTCCAGAGATTCGACTACTTCAACCACAGAGCGCGCGCGCTCGGCGCCGATGACCGGCGTCGCCAGCGAAAGGAATTTTTCTTCGATTTCCTGCTCTGACATCGGATTTGCGGTTTCTCCTTTTGGAACGATGATCTCGTTCGTGTAAGACCCGCCATCGTTCTGCCGCACGCGCACGCGGCCCGGCCACGATTGGGGAAAATACCGATCGAGATCGCTTTCGCCCTGCACGGCGACGCGGCTCTGCAAATCGCGCACGCGAGCGGCGCCCAGCATCGTATCCTCGAAGCAGGACAAATCCATTTTTCCGCCGACCGCTGTCGCCGCCATGACATACTGCCCGCTGCCGAGCGCGGCGGCGCGGTTTTGCGGCGGCGACGGACGGTTCACCATGCCGGCGTTCGCCGTCGGAAGCGAGAGCGTAATCTCTTCAATGGAAGACGGCGCGATCGAATGCTGCCGAATCAGCGTGAGCAGCGCTTCGACGCCGGCGTGCAGCTGCCGCGCGCACGGATACGGCTTGAACGCGACTTCGGGCAGAAAATAGGAATCGAATTTTTGTAGGTATTCCCATTTCGGCGAAGCGGTGAGCGTAAGGCAAAATCCGCGCTGGTCTTCGAACGCCTTTCTGGGTCCGGTGAATCCGGCCTCTCCGGCGCTCAATGCGAGCAGCCCGTTGCGCGCCGCGTGGCCGAAGATCAGGTGGCGCGCGGTGGCCCCCTCGGCGCCGCCGGTGATCATACCGCCGGCATATAAGGAGGCGATGCCGAGGGTGTTCGCCGCCTTATCTGCCGCCAACTCCAAAAACTTGACAGCCGCGAGGCCCACGCCGAATGCGCCGCACACCGTGCTCGGCCACCAGCCTCTGGCGAACAGCGCCGGCGCGTCGACGGCGAGCCCGACGCGGACGGTGGTCTCATAGCCGGCGACCACCGCTTCCAAAAATCTTGCTCCGCTGCCGCCGTTCTTCTGCGCTAGCGCCAGCAGCGCCGGAACGATCATCGCGCCGATGCAGGTCCCCGCGCCGCTGTGGATGTCGTCCATCTCGCCGCAGTGCACCGCGACGGCCATCGCTTGCGCCGCGTCGAGATAGGATGCGCGCGTTGCGCTGCCGAAAAGCGTGGCCTCATTGCCGCGACCGGCGGCGGCGAGATCGTAGGCCCGCTTTCCGGGCTCGAGCCGAGAGCCAGCGAGCAGGCAACCGAGCGTGTCGAGAATGTGGAGCTTCGCGGCTTGAACGACCGCTTCGGGAATTTGCTGTAATCGAAGCGAAGCGTAGTGGCGGGCCAGCCGCTCGCTAAGAGTTTCGTCGGCCATCTAGCGGCCTACGTCGATCGCGAGATGGCCGTGCGGCTCGACCTGCATCTTGTCGCCGGGATACAGGAGAATCGTCGCGCCCATCTCCTCGATGACCGCGGGCCCGTCCAAACGGTCGCCGGGCGTGAAGCCGCTGCGCAGATAAATCGGACAAACGACGCCTCGATGCGCGTCGTCAAATGTGACGGCGCGCTTTCCGCGCTCGCCCCTGTCCTTGACGCGAAACACGGCGGACGGCGTCAAGCGGTCGCCGAAACGACCGAGCGCCGTCAGGCGCAGGTTCACCATCATCACCGGCTCGTTCGGCGCCGAATGGCCATAGTGCTGCTGGTGCAGCGCGTCGAAGCGCGCGCGGATTTCGCCGAAGTCCTTGAGCGTACGGAGATCCTCCGTGACCGGCACCGGCACGGTGTACTCCTGGCCGCGGTAGCGCATATCGAGGAAGCGCCTGAGCGCGACTTGGCTTTCCGCCGCGCCTTCCTCCGCCAAAATGTCGGCAGCGGATTTTTCCAGCGCCGCGAACGCCGCGGCGATCTCCGCGCCGCTCGTGTCGGCGAGCTCGCGAATGAAGGTTTGCACGTAGTCGTGCTTGAGATCGGCGAGCAGCATCCCCAGCGCGGAGAAGTGCGCCGGCATCGGCGGGATGATAATGCGCGGCACCGACAGCTCGCGCGCGATCGCGCCCGCGTGGAGCGGTCCGCCGCCACCGCTCGGCACGAGCACGCAGTCGCGCGGGTCGTAGCCCTTCTCGACCGACACCGCGCGCACCGCGAGCGACATATTGAAGTTGGCGATCGTGAGAATGCCCAGCGCCGCTTCCTCCAGCGATAGTCCGAGCGGCTTGCCGATGCGGTCGACGATCGCCTGCGCGGCCTTTTCCGGCTGCAGGCGAATGCCGCTGCCGAGAAAGTATTCCGGATCGATGCGGCCCAGGATTAAGTTCGCGTCGGTCACCGTCGGCTCGCTTCCGCCGAGCCCGTAGCAGGCGGGTCCCGGCGCGGCGCCGGCGCTTTGGGGCCCGACCTTCACGCCGCCCGCCGCGTCGATCCAGGCGATGCTGCCGCCGCCGTTGCCGACTTCGACGATGTCGACGACCGGAAGCATCATCGGGTGGCCCGAAACGTAGCCGCCGACGTAGTAGCTGCTCGTCACCTCCGGATGAAAATCTTTGATGAGGCTCGCCTTCGCCGTCGTCCCGCCCATGTCGAACGAGATGATCTGACGGCAATCGAGCGATTCGCCGATCTGCGCCGCCGCGATGACGCCCGCGACGGGGCCGGACTCCATCATCGTAACCGGCATTTTTCTCGCGGTCTCCGCCGACATCACGCCGCCGTTCGACTGCATCACGCGGAAAGTCCCGCGAAAGCCCGCGGCGGCCAGCATCTTTTCCAGCGCCGCGAGATAGCGGATGACCAGCGGCCCGACGTAGGCGTTCAGCACCGTCGTCGAGGTGCGCTCGTACTCGCGAAACTCGCGCAGGATATCGTGCGACAGCGATACATAGGCTTCGGGGAACTGCTCGCGCAAAAGCTCGCCGACCCGCTGCTCGTGCGCCGGATTCGCGTAGGAGTGAAGCAGGCACACCGCGACGCTTTCGACGCCGGCCGCTTTCAGCGCGGCGATCGTCGCCGCCGCCGATTTTTCCTCGAGCGGCGTCAACACTTCGCCCGTCGCGTAAAGCCTTTCATCCACTTCCAGACGCAGATCGCGCGACACCAGCGGCACCGGCCGCTTAAAAAAAAGATTGTACCCCTCCGGCCGGTTGCCGCGGCCGATCTCGTAAACGTCGCGGAAGCCTTTGGTCGTGATGAGCCCGGTGCGCGCGCCTTTGCGCTCGAGCACGGCGTTGATCGTCACCGTCGAGCCGTGGACGAAAAATTCCGCGCCGGCGACGTCGATGCCGGCGATGCTGAGACAATCCTGGATCGCGCGCGACAGATCGTCGGGCGTCGTCAGCGACTTGCTGCGATAGACCTGCCGCCCATCGTCGACGGCGACGAGGTCGGTGAACGTTCCTCCGATATCTATCGCTATTCGCATCGGATTATTTGCCGAGCAGCGAGGCCGGTCCGCCCGCCGTGACCAGAAAACTGTCGCCGAACAATATTAACTTCCCTTCGCTCTCGAACACGACCCGTAGCGCCAGCGCCATGTTCTCGGCGAGATCCTTCGCGCCGACCGAGCGCGCGCCGACTTCGCGCGCATCGCTCTCGTTCAGAAAGGGCGCCTCCCACTGATTGAGTCCGAGGCCGTTGCCCAGACCGTAAACCGCGGCCCCGGCGTAGAACTCGCCGAGCTGACGGCGCGCGGCGTTGTGGACCGCCGCTACCGGATTACCCGGCTTGAGCTCCGCGGCCATGCCGGCGACGATGTCCTGCGCCTTCCGATACGCGCCTTGAAGCTTCGCGTCGCCGGACAAAATATAGGTGCGCCCCGCTTCCGCCCAGTAGCGCTCGTGCTGCACCGCCAGATAAACCGCCCAATGATTTGCGACCTCGGCGCTTTGCTTGAAGCTCGGCGGCTGCAAGCGACGCTCGCCGGCGAGGATGCGAATATCTTCGGCGCCGGCGTCGCGCGCGAGCCGGTCGATATCGGCGACGATCTCGTATTCCTTCCGTCCCGGTTTGATGAACTTCTCCGCGCCGTCGACGACGCCGCGGAGCACGCGGCCGGCCGCGCTCAGCGCATTCACTTCGAGCGCAGTTTTTTTGAGCCGCATCGGCTCGAACAGCGCGTCCTCGTCGATCCATCGGACA
>DATDFN010000229.1:0-7501 GCA_036522615.1 Binatia bacterium
CGCGAGCTCGGCGAGTACAACATCAACGTCAACGCGATCGCGCCGGGCCAGACGCTGAGCGAGGCGAATTTGAAGCGCGGCGACAAGGTCGATTCCAACTCGCTCAGAATCCGCCTGCTCAAAAAGCGACTCTATCCCGAGGACCTCGTCGGGACGATTATTTATCTGAGCTCGCCGGACAGCGATATGATGACGGGGCAGGTCTTATTGGTGGACGGCGGGACGGCGTTCCACTGATTAAATAAAGTTTCGAGTTCGAATAAAAGCCCGGAGAGATCCTTCACTTCGTTCAGGATGACATCGGGTCCGTTAATCTTGTCATTCTGAGCGCAGCGAAGAATCTCTCCGGAATCCGACAACTCGAAACTAGAAACCCGGAACCCGCAACTACTTCTTTTCTTGCAGCTGCCTCTTCCAGCCCAGCGTGCGCGCCTTCGCGCCGATCTCCTCGGCCTCGGCGATCATCCCCTTCCGCTGGTAGAAGATCGATAGGCTCGTGTAGGCGAGCTCGTCGTCGGGCGCGACCTCGATCAGCTTCTTCGCCGCCTCGATCGCCTCGTCCAGTTTTTCCTGGTGCGCGAGCGCCATCGCCAGCGCGTGCAGGCTCTCGGGGTCGTCCGGCGCTTCCTTCAGCGCCGCGCGATACTCGGCGACCGCTTCGTCGAGCTTGCCCTCGGAAAAAAGCTCCATGCCGCGGTCAAAATGCTCTTCCTTCGACATCTGGGTTCTAGGCTATCAAGCTTGCAAGCCCTTCGACAAGCCTGTCCTGAGCGCCGTTCATCCTGCGACTGGCTCAGGACGAACGGCTTTCCTGGATGAACGGCAGTCGAAGGGCTTACGGCGAACGGAAAGGATCGCCGATCGGCGGTTCGTTAGTCGTGCTCGAGCACGGCTTCTTCTTTGCGGCACTGCTGGAGGATCATTTTTTTCAGGCGGTCGGGGTCGATGGGCTTTTTGAAGATGACGCACTGGAGGCCTTCGAGGCAGCTGCGTTTGATGACATGGTCTTTGTCGTAATAGAAGGCGGTCATCAGGATCATCGGCAGCGCCGGCCATTTCTTTTGTACCGCCTTGTAGAGCGCGTAGCCGTCCATGTCGGGCATGACCACGTCGCTCAAGACGAGGTCGAAGGACTTCCGCTCGATCAGCTCCATCGCGTGCACGCCGGACGGCGCGGTCTCGACGGCGCAGCGCTCTTTCTGCAGCAGAGCTTTGAGCGAGCAGCAGACGCCGAGGTCGTCGTCGACGACGAGGAGCTTGAGCCCCTCGAGCGCATACGCGCCGATCGTCCCGTTGCTCTCCTCGGGCTTCGGCGGCTGCTTCTCCTTCAAATCGGCCATCATGTGGCCGTCGTGGTATTCGCGCGTGCCGTACTCGCCGTCCTCGGCCATTTCACCGATGCGGCGCGTGATCGACTGGATCTTCTTGAGCTGCTGCTCGACGGAATCGAGCCGCTCGGACTCGACGACGAATTCCTCGTCGCTGGCGACGCGGCCGACGTACTGCTGCAGGAGGTCGACCTGGTTGACGAGCACTTCGAGGGAGTTGTTGATCTCGTGCGACATGCCGACGGCGATCTCGGCCAGCGTTTCGAGCTGCTCGCGCCGGCGGATGCCGCGGATGTCCTTCGCGTAGCCGATCGAGCCGAGCTCGGCGCCCGCCGCGTCGTGGAGGATCGAAGCCGAGATCGCGACGGGGATTTCTTCGCCCTTTTTGGTCTTGAAGAAGGTCTCGAAGTTACAGACCTTGCCCGGCGCGCCCGCCGCGCCGCCGCGCATCGCGCTCATGACCTTTCTCGCCTCGTCGCGGGAGGGGTAGATCTCGAGCACATCTCTGCCGAGCATCTCCTCCTGGGTGAAGCCGAGGGTGCGCTGGGCGCCGTCATTGTAAAAAATGATGGTCCCCGAGCGGTTGACGGCGATGATGATGTCCGGGCAGCTCTCGACCAGCTTTTGGAAGTAGTCTGAGGGTAAAGACATACAGACTTAGGTGCTTAGCCGTTCATCATAAAGCTTTTGACCTTGTGAATGCAAGCTTAATTTACCCGAAGCGATGGTAACCCCGTAAGTCGGGATTATCCATTAAGAATATTTCGGTAGACGGCCTCGTAGCCGTCGATCATGCGTTCGACCGAAAACCGCTCTTCGATCGATCGGCGGCAACGGCGGCGGTCGATTTTGCCGGCCGACCGCACCGCCTCGATCATCGCGTCCTCGTCGGGCGGGAGAAATCCGGTCGCGCCGTCCGCGATCAGCTCGGGCATCGAGCCGCGCGGATAGGCGAGCGCGGGCGTGCCCGCGGCCATCGCCTCGGCCACGACCATGCCGAAGGGCTCTTCCCACTGGAGCGGAAATAAAAATCCTTTCGCGCGCCCCATCCAGCGCATGAGCTCATCGTAGGGGAGATTTTCGATGTGCAGGACGCGCTCGCCGTCGATGTACGGCTTCACTTCCTTGAGAAAATATTCTTCGCTCCAAGGGAGATGCTTCGTCACGCCGCCGACGATCACGAGCCGCACGCCCGCCCGTTTCGCGATGCGGATCGCCTCGGCGATGCCCTTGCCGGGCGTCATGCGGCCAACGACGAGAAAAAAGTCCTCGGGCGCGGCACTGAACGGGATCGCGTCAAGATCGACGCCGTTGTAGACGACCGGCAGCGTTTCGTCGCCGAGCATGCGCGCCTGCGCCCGGCTGATGCACACGGGAAAGCAGTTGGGAAACGTCCGGCGATAATATTCGTGCAAGTCCTTCTCGATGTAGGCGTACGTCATCAGCGTCGGCGTTTTCGTCCAGGCGGAAAAATAGGCGGCGAGCGTCGGCCAGTGCGCGTGCACGATGTCGAAGCGGTCGGCCTGGCGGTAGAGATTATACGTGTTGCGGGTCTCGAATTCTTTTTCGAGGTAGATCGTCGACTGCGGGTCGTCGAGGCTCGCGACGGGAAGAACGGCGTGGACCGGGCAGTCGACTTTGGAATCGCCGGAGGCGAAGAGCTCGACTTTGTGGCCGCGGCGCGGCAGCTCGCGGCAGAGATAGCAAACGATCCGCTCGGTGCCGCCGTGCGTTCTGGGCGGCACCGGCAGATAGACGCTCGTGATTTGGGCGATGTTCATCCCGCGGGAGAACCCGCCGCTATTTTATCATGCCGACGCTCTTGAAGAAGCCGGACTTCTCCAGCGCCTCGACGAAAGAATTGTCGTAGAAATCCTTGGGGTCGGCCTTCTTCGCGTTGGGAAACTCTTTTTCGTCCATGTAGGCGAACTGCGCCTGGATCGCCTCGGGCCTCACGGCGAGGCTCATCGCCCAGTACGGCGCGAAGGTGTCGTACGTGCCGTCGATCGTCGTCTGGTCGTCGATCTGGACGTACTTCCCGATCGCCTTCTTGGCGACCTCCGGCTGCTTCTTCGCGAGCACCACGGCTTCGGCGATCGCCTGGAGAAACGCGTGCACGGTGTTGGGATTGCTCTTGAGATAGCGCTCCGTGGTCCCGTAAGCGACCATTAAGCCCGGGACGTTGAGCTTGCCGATGTCGACGAGCATGTTGAGGCCGGCCTCCTTCGCCTTCAGCGTGTTCGGCGCCGAGAGCGTGCCCCCGGCGGCCTTGCCGCTGATGATCGAGCTCAAGATCGCCGGGACGCTCTGCACGTAAAGTACCTGCACGTCCTTGTCCGGCGTGAGGCCGTTTTTCCTGAGCGCCTCGCGCGTGGCGGTGTCGAGCGCGGCCCGGGGCGTGCTCGCCGCCACCGTCTTACCCTTGAGCTGCTGGATCGACGCGATCTCCTTCGCGCCGAACATCTGAAAGACGAGCTGCTGAATCGTGCCGCCGAAATATTTGACTTCGCCGCCGCGCATGCGCGCGTTGATGAGATCGGGCCCGTCGGTGTAGAAATCGGCGTCGCCGGAGATCACTGCCTGGGCGGAGAGCTGCGGGTTCATCAGCTGCACTTTCGCGTTGAGGCCATATTTCTTGTACAGCCCCGCCTCGAACGCGACCCAGATCGGCGTGAACGCACCGCTCGCCTGTGCGTACGTTACGACGACATCGGATTTCTCGGGCTTCGCCTCGGCCGCGAAGGCGGGCATGGCGAGCGCTAAAGCCAGCGCGGCGAGCGCATGCATAAGACCGATCGGTCCGATCAGACGGATCGGTCGGATTCCGAGATTTTTCATTTTCATTTCTCCTCTAGGCGGCCGAAGGACGGCCGTCGATTATACGCAACTCCAGGGCATAGGTGCCGTTCCATTCGTTCTCGTTCACGCGATAAACGATGTCGATTCTCGCGTCCGCGGTCTCAGGCAGCCGGTCGCCGAGGCCGAACGCGACGGCGCCGAGCGTTTTCCCGCCCTGGCGCAGCTTCAAGCGCGCACCGCCGCTGATCGATTTGCGCTCGACGATCTCGACGCCGCGGCTCATGAACACCGGCTCGGGATTGCCGATGCCGAACGGCTCGAGAGCGCCCAACTGCTTCAGCAGGTCGGTGCCGATCGCGGAGAAATCGAGCTGCGCGTCGACTTCGACAAACGGTTTCAAATCCTCCGGGGCGAGCGCCTGCCGCGCGTGCTCCTCGAAGCGCTCGGCGAACGCCGCGAACTTATCGCGCCGGATGGTCAAGCCGCCGGCGTATTCGTGGCCACCGAACTTCTCCAGCAGGTCGGCGCAGGAGCGGAGCCCTTCGACCATGTGAAAGCCGCGGATGCCGCGCCCCGACCCCTTGCCTTCGCCGTTCTGAAAGCCGACGACCACCGTCGGACGGTGGAACTTCTCGACGATGCGCGACGCAACGATGCCGAGCACGCCGGGATGCCAGCCGTCGTCGCCGAGAATCAGCGAGCGGCGCTCGCCGATCTCGTCGCCGGCCATCGCCAGCGCCGCATCCAGGACCTTCGCCTCGGTCGCCTGGCGCTCGCGGTTGTGCGCATCGAGTTCTTCGGCGATCTTCAGCGCCTCGTCGCTCGATGTCGTTGTGAGCATCTGCACGACCTTGAGCGCCGCGTCCATGCGTCCCGCGGCGTTGATCCTCGGACCGAGACGGAAGCCGACCTGGCCGGCGGTGATCTCGCCGTCGCGCACGCCCGCGACTTTCTTGAGCGCCACAATGCCGGGGCGCGTGGAGCCGCCCATCACTTCGAGGCCGCGGCGCGAGAGCACGCGGTTGACGCCTTTGAGCGGCACCATGTCGGCGATCGTCCCGAGCGTGACGACGTCGAGGCACGTGCGGAGGTCCGGCTCCGCGCCCTTGAACCGACCGAGATCGCGGAGTTTCGCGCGGAGCCCGATGCAGAGATAGAACGCGAGGCCGGCGCCGCACAGGCCTTTGTCGGGAAAGCTGCAGTCCGGCTGATGCGGGTTCAGGATCGCCAGCGCCGGCGGCAGCGGCTCCGGCGGCTGGTGATGATCGACGACGATCACATCGATGCCGAGCGCTGCGGCGTACTCGATCTCTTTATAATTCGACACGCCGCAGTCGACGCTTACGAGCACGCGCACGCCGCGCTCGCGCAGCTGTTTCAGGCCTTCGACGTTGATGCCGTAGCCTTCTCCGATGCGGTGCGGAATGTAGTAGACCGGCTCGGCGCCGATCTCGCGCAGAAAACAGATGATCGTCGCGGTGCCCGTCGTGCCGTCGACGTCGTAGTCGCCCCACACGCCGATCAGCTCGCGCTCGGCGACGGCGTTCGCCAGCCGCTCGGCGGCTTTGTCCATGCCGGTCATGAGAAAAGGCGACGGCAGGTCTGCGCGCAGGCTGCAGGAGAGATAGCGGCGCGCGGCTTCCGGATCGCCCAAGCCGCGGTGCGCGAGAAGCCGCGCGATCAGAGGCGGGAGGCGCAGCGCCGCGGCAAGGCCTGCGACTGCCGCCTCGTCCGCCTGCCGCAACAGCCAGCGCTTTAGCATAATGTTGAATTGTTAATTTTGAATTTTGAATTCAAAACTCAACCCTTCGAGGGCCTCAGGGTTGAGCCTGAGTCAAGTCGAAGCGGTCAACACTCAAAATTCAACATTATTATTTAGTCGATTTCTTGCCCTTTTCCCACAATAAAATGACCGGGCTGGCGATGAAGATCGTGGAGTAAACGCCGGAGAAAAATCCGACGAGCAGCGCGAAGGCGAACGGCCGGATGACGCCGCCGCCGAGAATGAAGAGCGCGAAGAGCACGAGCAGCGCGGTGCCGGTCGTGATGATCGTGCGGCTCAGCGTCTCGTTGATGCTCAAGTTGATGATATTCTCCAGCGACTCGCGCTTGCTCTTCCGCAGGTGCTCGCGCACGCGGTCGCAGACGATGACCGTGTCGTTGACCGAGTAGCCGACGACCGTGAGCAGCGCCGCGACGATCGTGAGATCGAACTCGTAGCGCATCAGCATGAGCGCGCCGATCGTCACCAGCACGTCGTGGATCAGCGCGATCACGGCGCCGATGCCGAAGCGAAGCTGGAACCGCAGCCAGATGTAGACGCCCATCATGATCGTGGCGGCGATGACCGACCATGCCCCTTTCTGGCGCAGCTCGCTGCCGACCTTCGGACCGACCGACTCGATGCGCCGAATCTCGAAGGCCTTGGGGCCGAACTTCTGCCCGAGATTGGCGCGCAGCTGATCGTTCAGAGCGCCGAGCTGCACGGTCGTCTTTTCCAACCGCACGAGGAACTCGTTGGCGCCTTGCTGGCCGAAGTCCTGGATCACGACCTCGCCTTCGCCCAATTTCCCGAGCGCCTCGCGGATCTCGGGGATCGTGACTTTTTGCGTGAAGCGGAGCTGAACGACCGTGCCGCCCGCGAAATCGACGCCCATATTCGGCCCGCGAAAAATGAGAAACGCGATGACGGCGAGGTTGATCACCGTCGAGACGACGACGGCGATATGCCGGTATTTGGTGAAAGGGATATTGATTCCCGGTTTGATCAGTTCCATCGAGTCCTCAGATGCTGACGTGCGTGAGCTTGCGGGTACTGATGCGCCAGTCGTAGTAGATGCGCGTCATATAAACCGCGGTGACGACGGTGGTCAGGATGCCGACGCAGAGCGTCACGGCGAATCCCTTGATCGGCCCGGTGCCGAACTGGAAAAGGATGACGCCCGAGAGAAATGTCGTCACGTTGGTGTCGATGATCGCGGGCAGCGCGCGCTCGTAGCCCGCCTCGATCGCGGCGCGCGCAGATTTTCCGGCGCGGAGCTCTTCGCGGATGCGCTCGTTGATCAGCACGTTGGCATCGACCGCGATGCCCATGGTGAGCACGATGCCGGCGATCCCCGGCAGAGTCAGCGTCGCGCCGAAGAACGCGAGGCCTGCCAGCATGTAGGCGACGTTGATGAGTAGCGCCACGTCCGCGAGCACTCCGGCGCCGCGGTAGTAGAGCGCCATGAAGAAGATGACCAGCCCGCTGCCGACGGCGAAGGACAACATCCCCTGGCGGATCGAGTCGCGACCGAGCGAAGGGCCGACGGTGCGCTCTTCGGCGATCGTCACCGGCGCGGGCAGCGCGCCCGCGCGCAGCACGATCGTCAGAT
>DATDFN010000230.1:0-12735 GCA_036522615.1 Binatia bacterium
CTGATGGAGGAGATCAAGAAGAGCGGGTTTATCGAAAGGCTTTACGGGAGAAAGTAAAACTACACGAAGCCTCGGAGAGATCCTTCACTTCGTTCAGGATGACATACATCTTGGGGACGTTCTTTTTGTCATTCTGAGCGCAGCGAAGAATCTCTCCGGGATATCACTTTCCGCCTGTGGAGAAATGTCTTTTACGCCGCCGTCATCTGCAAATTCTGATAGTGGTGCGCTTTCGAGACGGCGCCGATGCCGGAGATTATTTTCTTCCAGCTGTCGCCCTCGTCTTCGCTCGCGAAGACGTCGCCGTCGGTCGTGCCGGCGAAGAGCGCGCTGGCGCCTCTCCACGCGTCGATCGAGAACGCCTCGACGTTGCCGCGGATGTGCTCGGGCAAACCGTTCGTGAGGACTTCCCAGATCTTGCCGCCGTCGCGGCTGCGCGCGATGCGCGAATCCGCGGTATGCAATTTTCTCCACGTGCCGGGGCCGGTCTTGCCGCCGGCGACGAACATGAGATTCGGCTTGAACGGATGGACGAGCAGGGGATCGACGTAGCCGATGCGGAAATCGCGCGGCGTGAGGCTCGTCCACGACTTGCCGCTGTCGCTGCTCACGCAAACGCCGGCCGTCGTCTCCGGCCCGCAGTTGGTCGTCGGCATGACGTGATAAACTTTTCCGGCCTCGGCGGTCGTGAGCACGCGGTGCGCGTCGGGATTCAGTCCTTCGACCGTCTGCCAGCTCTTGCCGCCGTCTTCGCTCTTTAAAAAGCCGCCGACCTCGACCGCGGCGTAGATCGTCTCCGGCCGCTTGGGATCGAAGGCCAGGCTTTTCACATGCGCCTGGTGTGGCTCGCCGGGGAACGTCCATTTGTCCACGCCGGGTACGTCGCGGAGCGCGGTCAATTCGCTCCAGCTTTTGCCGAGGTCGTCGCTCTGAAAGAGATGCGCCGGCTGCGTGCCGGCGTAGATCCGCGGCCGGCCGCCGATGTTGTGCGCCGCGAGCGCGTAGATCTCCATGCCGCGGAGCCCGCTGTCGCGCCGCTCCCACGTCTTGCCGCCGTCGGTTGAGGCGTGGAGCGCCGATCCGAAGGTGCCGGCGAAGAGCGTCTTGGTCGACGACTCTTCGATGATCGCGCTGATATGCTCGCCGCGAAGAAAGTGTCCCCGCTGCGTCCACGATCCGCCGCTGCGGTCGAAAGCGAAGATTCCGTCCACGGTGCCGACGAGCAGCGTCTCGAGGCGCGAGTCGCCCCGCGTCGTCATCTGACCTCCGGGAGATAAACAAATCGGCATGGCAGCCTCCTTGTGATCGGGTAGCGCGAAAACACCCAACGAACGGGGTAACTGCCAATTCCTAATCCCTAATTGCCGGGCGCGTCAAGCTTTGTCACGGTGCGATTTTTCGTGGTAAGCAAAACCTCGGAAGACACATCGGAGTGGACCTCAACACTTATTCAAAGCCGCGCGGCCGCATCTTCTACGGCTGGTGGATCGTCGCCGTCGGCGTGCTGACGCAGATCGCCGGCGTTTTTTCGCTCTCCAGCACGCTCAGTATTTTTTTAAAGCCGGTGACCGAGGACCTCGGCGTCTCGCGCGGCGCCTTCTCGCTCGTCCGCACCGGCGAGATCGTCGTCGGCGCTGTGATGGCGCCGCTCGTCGGCCCGATCGTCGACCGGCGCGGCGGGCGCAAGCTGATCTTCGCCGGCGCCGTCATCGCCGGCGCCGGCTACTTCCTGCTCAGCCGCGTGCAGGAGTTCTGGCAGTTCTTTCTCATCCGCTGCACGCTCGTCGTCGCGGGCGACACGCTCATGGGATCGGTCGTGGTGATGGTCATCATCGCGCGCTGGTTCGTGCGCAAACGTGGCCGCGCGATCGCCATCGCGAATCTCGGCACGGGCATCGCCAAAGTCAGCATGCCGCTGCTCGCGGCGGCGCTCTTCGTATCGGTCGGCTGGCGTCAAAGCTGGGCGCTGTTCGCGATCTTCACGCTGCTGCTCGTTGTCGGACCGGCGCTGCTTTTCATCCGCAACAGCCCCGAGGAGATGGGGCTGCGCCCGGACGGCGAGCCGGCGCCGCTGCCGGAAAATGATCCCGCGGCATCGCCGGCCGCCCGCGCGGCTGTCGACGCCGACGTTGCGTGGACGCGCCGCGAGGCTCTGCGCACGCGCGCGTTCTGGCTTTTGGGCATCACGTTCGGCATCGCCAACATCGGCATCGCCGGATTGAACCTGCATATCTTTTCGTTCGTCACCGACTTGGGCCATCCGGCGCTTACCGCCGCGACCGTCATGAGCACGGTCGCGCTGACGCAGCTCGCCTCGACGCTTTTGTGGGGATTCGTCGCCGAGCGCATGGACATACGCAAGGCGGCGATGGCGCAATTTTTGATCCAGGCCGCGGGGATCATCGTCGCGCTCACCTCGGCGCGGCTCGATCTGCTCTACGCGGGATTTTTCGTTTACGGGATCGGGTTGGGCGGGAGCTTCGTCCTGCGCGAGGTCGTCTGGGCGAATTATTTCGGGCGCATCTCGCTCGGCACGGTGCGCGGCATGGGCGTTTTTCTCACGAACGTCTTCGCCGCCTGCGGCGCGCCGTTCTTCGGCTTTCTCTTCGACCTGACCGGCAGTTACACGCTTTCGTTCACGGTCTTTGTCGCCGCGCTGCTCGCCTCGGCGTTTCTGATCATGAACGTGCAGGCGCCGAAGAAATCTACTTAAAAATATCTTTGATCGTCGAGCCGATGCCGCCGGCGGCTTTGCCGACGCCCTCGACGCCTTTTTCGCCGAGGCCGCCGACGCCCTCAACCAATCCTTTGACCGAGACGCCGAGCTGGCCGGCAAGACCGGTGGCGATGCGCGTCGAGAGCGCCTCGTTGACCGAGAAATTCGGCCTGCTCACGTCGCCCTTCAGTGTGAAATCGAGATCGATCACGCCGTTGCGGTCTTTGAGTGAATTAACGACCGCGTTCCGCGGCACGCCCATGAACGTGCTCATGAAGCCGCTCGACTGCGCGAGCTGCAAATCGCGCAGGACGACCTTCCCTTTGCCGTCGAGCTGGTTGTTCCGCACTTCGGACTTTAAATTTAAATCGAGGCTGCCGCGCTCGACGCGCACGTCGCCTTTGCGCGCGAGATAGGGCTGGAGACTCACGAGGTCGACGCCGTCGAGAATGAGATGGGACGAAGCGTCCCGGCCGTGCTGCGCGACCCAGCCCGAAACTTTAACCTTGCCGTCGCGTCGGGCGCCTTTGACGACTGCGTCGATGTCGAACTCCGCCTTGTCATTGAGCGTCGGCGCGACCACGTCTTTGACCGTGGCCTGGATCGCCTCGAGTCGGGTCTTCACCGGCTTCGCCGAGACCGTCGCGTCGTAGATCTCCATGACGCCGTCGTGCACGGTGATGCGGTCGATCGTCACGGTGCGCGCCGAGGCTTTTTCGCCGTCCGGTTTCTCGCCCGCGTGAAGAATCGTCGGGACCAGCGCGACTTTTCCCGGCATACGATAAACGGAGAGGTACGGTTTTTCGATCTCGATCGACGCGATCTTGACGTCGTTCGAAAGCAGGCTTCTCAAACTCGGCACAAGTTTGATGCGCTCGGCTTCCAGCGTGCGCGCCGTCGGCCAGCCCTTAGATCCCGGCACGGTGAGGCCGACGAGCTCTATAGCATTCCAGCGGACGTGCAGCTGCTTGAGCTCGCTGCCCGCGCCGAGCGCGGCGATCACGCGCTCTTTCAGCTTGGCCACCGCGAAATGAAATCCCACCGCGGCGGAGAGCAGGACAACGAGAATGATCGAGCCGGCGATGAGGACGATTTTCTTCATGATTTATACAGCTGGTCGATCCAGCCGGAGCGGACGACGCGCTGGAGCGGCGCCTGGTCGCGATAGAGCTCGAGGTTTAAAAACTCCTTCGGCACGGGTCGACGCCGCGCGAGCTCTCTCAAAACCACCTCGATGCCTTTATCCGGCACGTTCGGCGTCGCTTTGAAGAGCGGCGCGTAGACGTCGATCGTTTTTTTCACCACGAGCGCGTCGGTCTCGCGCTGCCATTTCCTGATCGTGCGCTCGGCGAACCCGGTGTCCTTTTTGATCATGCGGATCGCCTCGGTATAGCCGCGAAGGAAGCGCTCCACCATCGGGCCGTTGCTCTTGATGAGCGCGCGGCTGCTCGCGACGCACGAGGACGGATAGACGAAATCGCTTTTGGATAAATCCGCCAGGATCGGCCAGCCCATCTGCATAAACGGGTAGGCGTTGTGGATCGTGAGCGCCGCCGCGGTCACGCGCCCGCCGAGCATCGCCGCGGCGATCTCGCCCCCGGCGCCGAGCTGGAGAATCGTGAGATCCTTTTCGTCGAGACCGACCTGATTGAGCGCGGCGCGGAGATAGAAATGCGTCGTCGATCCGAGGCGCGTCACCGCGGTGGTCTTGCCTTTGAGCTCGGCCGCGCTTTTGATCTCCGGCCGCGCGACGAGATAGACGGCGTCCTGATCGACCGGGCAGGCGAGCATCGTCACGTCGCCGCCCTCGATACGCGCAGCGACCACCGACTCGGCGCCGGCGCCGGAGAACTGGACGCTGCCGCTCATGATCGTCGCTGTGATGAGCGCGCCGCCGCGGATGTGGATAACCTCCACGTCGAAGCCGTGCTTCTTGAAGATGCCGGAGTCGCGGCCGACGACGACCGGCAGATGCGCGATCGATGCTGTGACGCCGTAGCGGATGCGCATCGGCTCCTGCGCATCGGCCGCTGCGGCGACGCCGAGAGTCAGCAGCAGAAAAAGTGCGAAGCGGAGCCGCATGCTATTTATATTTCGCCTCCACCGCCGCGGAGTCGTAGTCGACGTAGCGGTTCGTCCCGGGATTGCGGATTTGCGGGTGCTCGCCGTTGTCGAACAGGGCGACGGCGCCCGCGCCGGCGCGCTCGCCGATGAGCCCCGGCGCGTGCGCTTCGGCGACGACCGCCTCCTTGTCGGAGCGGTTCCACGCCCAGTGAATTTTGTTCGCCGGCACGCGCTGGAAGTCGCCCTTCTTGCATTGATAGCCCTGCTGCTCGACGAAGAACCATATCTCGCCTTCGAGGATGTAGTTGATCTGCTCGGATTCGTGCACGTGCGGTCGCGTATGATAGCCCGGCGCGCGCGTCGCGACCATCAGGCTGCACTCGTTGCCGTAGCCCTTGAACGAGACCATCGAGCCTTCGCCCTCGCCGCCGCTGCGCGTCGCCGTGCGCTCGGGGACGTCCTGCTTTTTTGCGTGAAGCGCCATCGTTTGTCTCCCTTCTGGGCATGGATAACACCGGCGGCGTAAGCGAGTCAACGAAGCTGCGTACGTGCTAAATGGAATCCGGAGAGATTCTTCGGCTGCGCCTCAGAATGACAAAAAGACGATCCTGGTGTGTCATCCTGAGCGAAGCGAAGGATCTCTCCCAATCATTATCGTCTTGCAAGCGCGGGCGCGGGTTTATAAGCTTTGGCGCGGAGAGACACATGGCGCGTATTCCGCCCATCGATGAAAATAATCCCGACATCGCTTCGCTCGTGGACGAGATCCGCGGCGCGCGCGGGCGGCTGATCAACATCTACCGCCTGATGCTGCACAGCCCGGCGCTCGCCGAGGCGTGGTTCAATCTCAACCAGGCGGCCCGCTTCGGGACGGTGATCGACGGCGCGTGCCGCGAGCTCGTCATCATGCGCGTCGCGATTCTCAACCGCTGCGACTACGTGCTGAAGACGCACACGAGACAGTACGCGCTGAAAGAGGGGCTGGCGCAGGCGCAGATCGACGCGCTCGCCGATTGGCGCGAGTCAGGCGTATTCGACGCCAGGCAGTGCGCGCTGCTCGATTACACGGACGCGATGACGCGCGAGATCGACGTCCCCGACGAAGTCTTCGCCGAAGCGAGAAAGCATTTCAGCGAGCGCCAGACGGTCGAGCTCACGATGCTCGTCGGCGCCTACAATATGCTCACGCGCGTGCTGAACGCGCTGAAGGTCGACCCCGAATGATCCTGACCGTCGAAGACGACCCCTGGATACGGCTGTTCCAGATTATTCTCGATCCGGCGACGCCGCCGGCGCGGACGGCGGCGTTCGCGCATTTCGTCGCGCACGACCTGCCGGATTTTTCCGGCTGGCTCGCGCGGCTGCGCAAAAACGTCGGGGCGCTCTATCCCGCGCAGGTGAGGCTGGTTAACGACGAGGCGGATTTTATGGCGAGTCTCGCCGGCGCGACCGTCGCTGCGGTCGAAAGCTTCGCTATCGGCGAGAGGGAGATCGCCGCCGCGGGCGGCGCGCTCAAGATCGTACAGAAATACGGCGCGGTGACGACCTCGATCGACCGCGCCGCCTGCGAGCGCGCCGGCGTCCGGGTGCTCACGCTCAAGCGGCGCGCCAACGTCGCGACGGCGGAGCACGCCTTCGCGCTGATGCTCGCGCTCGCGCGAAAAATTCACGAGAGCGCGAACCGCGTCAGCGTCGAGCAGCTCCGCGCGGCGGGCTACGACCCGGCCGTCTTCGACCGGGCGCACACCGCGAACGGCAACTGGGGCCGCGTTCCGAATACGCTCACGCTCTATCGCAGGCAGATCGGCATCGTCGGCCTGGGCGAGATCGGCCGCGAGATGGCGCTCCGCGCGCATGCTTTCGGCATGCGGGTTGTTTACACGCAGCGCCACCGGCTCTCCGCAGACGAAGAAGCCGTCTATCATGCGGGTTATACGGCGCTCGACGATCTCCTTGTCGGCTCCGACGTCGTGAGCCTGCATCTGCCCGACACCGCGAGCACGCGCGGCATCCTCGGCCGGCGGGAATTGGGTCTCATTAAGCCCGGCGCGCTGTTGATCAACATCTCGCAGCCGCATCTCATCGACCGCGCGGCTCTGGTCGACGCGCTCGCCTCGGGAAAAATCGGCGGCTTCGGCCTCGACGTGCCCTATGAGGAGCCCGGCCGCGCCGACGATCCGCTGCTCCGCTTCCCCAACGTCGTCATCACCCCGCATCTCGGCGCTTCGCCCCGGCAGAACTCTCTCGACGATTTCATCGAGATGCTGACGAACCTCGCGCGCGCGCTCGGCACAGTTTAGATGCGCGCGAATTATTTTTTGATTCTCGCCTGCATACTCGCCAGCGCGTGGGCTTGGCAGCAGCCTCCCACCTTCGCCGAGCGGGCGCTGATTTTCAGCTCGACCAACCTCACGCATGGCCGGCTGTGGACGCTTTTCCCCGCGCTTTTCGTCCACGCGAGCCCGCTGCACCTCTTCGGCAACATGCTGTTCCTGTTCGTCTTCGGCAATACGCTGGAGAAAAACGTCGGCCCGGTCAAATACCTCGCGGTATTTTTCTCCGGCGGCATTCTTGCATTTCTCTTTAGCCTGCCGTTCATGCCGCCGGGCACGGGCATGCTCGGCGCCTCGGCGGCGATCTTCACCGTCGCCGCCTGCGTCATGCTCGTCGCGCCGCTGAGGTTTTCCTTTCTCTTCCTCGCGCCGCAGGGGCTCGTCGCGATCATCTATTTTTTCTACAACGTCGCGATCGTCTACGACCCGAGCCGGATTCCCGGCTACGACCACAACGTCGCCTACGCCGCGCACATCATCGGCTTCGTGATAGGGATTCCGTTCGGCATCGCGCTCAGCCGCGAGTGGAAGAAGAATCTTCTCATCACGCTCGCACTCTTCGCGCTTTATCTTTTGATTATTTCCGGACTGGCGTGGCGGCTGATCGAAAAACTGGCGGGGAGTTAGTTCTGCCTTTAAGGTTTAGCAGACTAGTTTTTTTGAAAGTTTTCCTAAGCCGACGCCTAGAATCATCGGTATCGGCGAGACGACCCACCAAATTAAAATCTCGAATGGAAATAAATTCCGATCGTAATGCCGAAAGTCAAAATCGAGCATCGCGTCAAGCGTCACACCAATCGCAATGCTGGCCAACGCTATAAATCCAGAAAACAATGTATAGGTAGATTCAAAAAAGGCGAGAAACAAACCGATCAGAAACAATATTATTCCGGCTACAACCCACACTCGGCTATCTCCCCAGAAACCAAGCGCTCTCGAGACGTTGTTCATCAATATAGGTGCTACGATTCCTGCTGCGGCAGCCGCGAGGCACCTAACTCGGAATGAATGGTTAGTGAGAGGCATGCAACACGGATCGCGAGCCGGGGCTATCTCTCCACCGGCGGACCGGTCTTTCCGTGCCGCTCGGTCAATTCGAGCATGTAGCCGTCGGGGTCCTGGATGAACGCCATCAGGTCCGGCTTGCCCGGCCGGTTGTGCCAAGGCTCCTTGAGAAATTTGACCCCGGCTTTTTTCAGCTTCTCCGCGAGGCCGGCGAGATCCGATACATAGAGCGCGACATGGCCGTTCCACGGCTCCATCTTGGCGCTCGCGTTCGGCCCGCCGGTCTCGATCAGCTCCAGCGCCGGCCCGTCGTCCTCGCTCCCGTAGCCGATGTAAAACGTTCTGAGCTTTTTCTCCGGCTCTTCGCGGATGCGCATGATGTCCATGCCGAGAAGGCGCGTGTAAAAGTCGACCGTGCGGTCCATGTCGGCGACCGGCAGCATCGTGTGGCGGATACGGAATTTGATCTTGTCGGCCATGGCTTCTCCTATTTTGATTACGGCTCGATCTTCACGATCGACGCGCCAATGCCGTCGAGCGAGGTCTTGCCGTCGGCGGCGAGGTTGTCGCGCCGCGGCGTGTCGAAGTTGCTGACGTAGGCGGTGCTGCCCACGAAAACGACGGAGGTCGGGAATTCGAGCGGCCCTTTGCTGTCGTTCTTCGCGATCTCCTCGACCTTGCCGTCGAGCGTCACCATGACGATCGCGTTGCGCTCATTGGCCGCGACCCACAGGCGCCCCTGCGGATCGAAATCCGGCCCGTCAGCGCCCTCGAGCAGCGGGCTTTGCGCTACCAGCGTCGGCTTGCCGGCCTTGCCGTCGGCCCCTACCGCCACTTTCCAGATCGCGCCGCGCGCGGTGTCGGCGACGTAGAGCGTCTCGCCTTTCTTGTCGAAAACCAGGCCGTTGGCGGGAATCGCCTGCTGGGTTTTCCCGTCCGGCAGCGTGCGCGTGAAGAGCTCGATCTGCGCCCAGTCCTCGGCCGTGCCGCCGGATTTCCCGATGCGATAAATCTTGCCGTTGCGCCCGCCGGAGACATAGAGAATGCCGTTCTTGTCGAACGCGATGCCGTTCGCGCCCTCGGTGCCCGTGGCGAAGGTTTCCGCTTTGCCCGGCTTCGCCGGATTCAAATCGGCCTTCTTGATGCGCACGATCTCGCGGAACGCGCCGCTCGTGAGATAGAGATCGCCTTCGCGGCTGAAGACGAGACCGGACGAGTCCGCGCGGACCTTTTTGCCGTCGATCTCGCGCGCCTCGATGCGCCCGACGACGACGAGCTTGGGATCTTTCGGGTCGATGCGGATGACGTTGCCGGTGACGCGGTCGCAGACGTAGAGCAGGCCGTCCGCGCCGGCGGTGACGGTCTCGACGATGACGGTCTGATCGGCGCTGTTCGGGTCGAGATCGATAAGAATCGAGACCTTGGCCGCCCATAAATTTGAGGCGGCCGCGAGGACCATGACGGCTAGAAGCGAAGTTAATGATCTACGCATCGACGGCTCCTTTGGCTCCGCAAAATAGGCAACAGCCGCGCCGGCGTCAATAGTCCCCAAATTGCAGGTTTACCCCGCCGCATGAAGGAAAAACGCCGGTGATCGTGTGGCGATGCCGCGATGCGGCATACACCGCGTCTAGAAATGTCGCGGTTTTCCTAAGCCCGTCCGAATTATTCCCACGCCTAACAGCGAAACGCTCCGGCACGCCGCTTGCTGTTCCATCCGGTCATGGTTCGAGCATTCCGGCCTTTGATTCGCCGCACCGCGGCCCTCGCTCTGTTGCTTGTTTTTGCATCGACCGCCCCGGCGGGCGCGATGACCGGCGCGCGCAACGGCGCGCTGCCCGATCCGCTGCCGCTGTTTCCCGCGGACAACTGGTGGAATCTCGACATCGGCAACTGGCCGGTCGATCCCAACTCGTCGAAATACATTTCCTTCATCAACAACGGCGGCACGCGCCGGCTCCATCCCGATCTCGGCGGCAACGCCGGCGATCCGCAGGACCCGAACGCGATTTACGGCATGCCGTACGCCGTCGTCACCGGGGTGACCAACGCCGATCTCGTCGCCGTCGATTTTCTTTACTCTGACGAGAGCGACGGCGTCGATCACACAACCGATAAAAGCTTTCCTTTCTACCCGATTCCGCCCGCCGCGCAGACGCAGGCCTTCTGGATCGAAGGCGGCGATCCGGGCAATGTCGATCTTCGGGACAGCCAGGACCGGCATCTGCTGATCGTCGACGCCGACCGCAATTATCTTTACGAGCTGTACAATGTCTACTACGACTCGACGCTGAAAAAATGGTTCGGCGGCTCCGGCGCGTTCTTCGATATGAACACGAACAACCGCCGACCCGACACCTGGACCTCAGCCGACGCGGCGGGACTCGCGATTCTTCCCGGGCTCATTCGCTACGACGAGGTCAACGACCCGTCGATCACCGATATCGGCCACGCATTCCGCGTGACCGTCCGCTCGACCAACGGCTATGTGTATCCCGCTTCGCACCGCGCCGGCTCGACAACCGGCGCGCTGCCGATGGGCGCGCGGCTGCGTCTCAAGGCGAGCGTCGACGTCACCCAGCGGACGAGCGATCCCGGCGCGCAGAAAATTTTCCGCGCGATGCAGAAATACGGTTTGATCGTCGCCGACAACGGCTCGGATATGTACATCACGGGCACCTACGACACGCGCTGGAACAACGACATCTTGAATCCGGCGTTCTCGGCGCTCACCGCGAACGATTTCGAAGTGATCGAATTGGGTTACAACGCTTCCGGGTCGACGACGACGGACGCGGCGCTCGCGGCCGTTTCGGTCAGCCCGGGCACAGTCACAGGCGGGCAGACCGCGGCCGGGGTGGTGACGCTCACCACGGCCGCGCCCGCCGGAGGATTGATCGTCGATCTCGCCACCGGGAATCCGGCCGTGACGCTGCCGGCGACCGTCACCGTCAGCGGCGGCGCGACCACGGCGAATTTCACCGTGACGACCGTGCCGGTCGCGACGGCGAGCAGCGCGACGATCACGGCGACCTACAACGGCGTGAGCAAATCGGCGCCGCTCGCGCTGAAACCGCCGGTGTTCTCTTCGTTTACTTTAAATCCGACCAGCGTTGTCGGCGGGAGCAGCTCGCAGGGAACGGTGACTTTAAGCGGCAAGGCGCCGCTCGGGGGCATCGTCGTCAATCTCGCCAGCAGCAAGACATCGCGCGCGACCGTGCCGGGCAGCGTGACGATTCCGGCCGGCGCGTCATCGGCCAATTTCATCGTGACGACGACCGCAGGCGGAAAAACGTCCGCGACGATCACGGCGTCCTATGCGGGCGTGGTGAAGAAAGCCACGCTGACGATCCGGCGACAGTAAAGTTTTGTCAAGCTGCCGGGCGGCTATCTGAGCCTCAACTCGAAGCCGCTCGCGCGCAGCCCTTCCTTCAATCCGTTCACTTCGTCCTCGGGCAGCGGCGTCAGCGGCGAGCGCACCGCCGGGCTCGAGATCTTGCCCAAGAGCCAGGCGCAATATTTGTAGCGGATGTGCAGGTACACATAGGGATCGTTGTAGACCCGCCGGAAGACCGGGAAAATCTCGTCGTGTAACTCTTTCGCGCGCTTCAGATCGCCGCGTGTGGCCGCCTCGAATAGCTCGACATCGTGCGCCGGCGCGAAATTGGCCGAGCCGGAAAGCGCGCCGTCGGGCTTGAGCTGAAAGGCGTAGTAAAACGTCCGTCCGTTCGCCGGCAGCAGATAAACCTTCCGCTGGACCGAGCGCACCGCGCGCACTTCCTCTTCGAACTGCGCCACGTCGACGTTCGTCGCCATTTTGATCGCCTGGACCTGCGGGATCTCGCGGCAGATGCGCGCGAGCACATCGGGCTTATAATAAAACGGATTGTTCGGCGAGTATTGGAACAGCACGATCGGCAGGTCCGGCAGCGCCTCGGCGACCGCGCGCACCTGGTTGATGCCGAACTCCGGATGGCGGTCGGCGTGCCAGGCGAAGAGCGGCGGAGCGCACAGCATGACGGCGTTGGCGCCCGCCTCGCGCGCCTCGGCGGCCTGCTCGATCAGTTCCCAGGTCGGCAGCGCGTGCACGCCGGCGACGATCGGATAATCCTTGCCGAGCGCGCGCCGCGCGAGCTTGACCACTTCGAGTTTTTCCGAGCGGGTCAAAAGCTCGCCTTCGCCCGCGTGGCCGTTGCACACCATGCCGGAGACGCCGTTTTTCTTGAAGTCGACGTACAGCCGCTCCAGCTCGTCGAAGCGGATCGACTTCCCGTCGGGCGTGAACGGCACGATGTTGGCGCAGTAGATGCCGGTGAATTCCATGGCGCGCTCCTTTACTCCGCGTCCGGCTGATTCTCCGGCGCAGCCTTGACGAACGCCGGAATTTTCACACATTCCGCCTCGATGCGGAGGAGATTGCGATAGCCGGAGAGGTCCGATCCGAAGCGCCGCGCGTTCGCGAGCTGCGGCACGAGACAGATGTCGGCGAGCGTCGGCGCATCGCCGAAGCAGAACGCGCCGCGCCGCGGCCCCGCGGCGATCATCTCCTCCAAGGCCGAAAACCCGAGCGCGATCCAGTGGCGCGCCCAGGCATTTGCGATATCTTCGGACTGCTTC
>DATDFN010000231.1:0-22730 GCA_036522615.1 Binatia bacterium
GAAGGGCGATCCGCCGCGGCGGGCCGCGGTGGCTCAGGCCGACGCTGCGGCTCGAGAAGAGGGCTTTCGGACGCCGCTCGGTAACTTCAAGTAACGCTGGAGATTACGTTTGCAACTTCTCGATGTATGTTCTGCTGGATCATCTACAGCGAAATCACGGGGGCGCCCGCTTCGGCTTTATTCACATCCCGCACGATTACGACCGCAAGCGCGCGTCCCGCTTGGTTAGAAAGATAATCGAAAAACTAAAAGACGGAGATTAATTCTTAGAGGTGAGACGCCGGAGAGCCTCGGCGTACTTCTCCTGCGTCTTGCGAATGACTTCGGGCGGCAGCTCGGGCGGATTGTTCGGGTCCCAGTTGCTGTCGACGAGATAGTCGCGGACGTACTGCTTGTCGAAGCTCTCGGGCGAGCTTCCGGGCCGATAGCCTTCCATCGGCCAGAAGCGCGACGAGTCCGGCGTCAACACTTCGTCGATCAGAATCAGCTTGCCTTCGCGCCTCCCGAACTCGAACTTGGTATCGGCGATGACGATGCCTTTTTCCTCCGCCATTTTGCGCGCGCGGGTGTAAATCGCGAGGCTCGCGTCGCGGAGCTGCTCGGCGTCCGTGCGGCCGATCATGTCGACCATCTTGTCGAAGCTGATGTTGAGGTCGTGCTCGCCGATTTCGGCCTTGGTCGAGGGGGTGAAGATCGGCGCGTCCAGCCGCGACGCCTCGACCAGGCCCGACGGCAGCCGGATGCCGCAGACGGTGCCGCTCTTCTGGTACTCTTTCCAGCCGGAGCCGACGAGGTATCCGCGCACGATGCATTCGACCGGCGCGGGCTCGGTGCGCTTGACCAGCATGCTCCGGCCCTCGAGCCGTTTTTCATGCGGCCGGCATTCGGGCGGAAACTGCGCGACGTCTGTCGCGACGAGGTGATGAGGGATGATGTCCTCCATCGCCTTGAACCAGTAGGCGGAAAGCCCTGTGAGAATTTTCCCCTTGTCCGGGATTTCGGTCGGCAGCACGACGTCGAAGCACGAGATCCGGTCGGACGCCACCATGAGGAGGCGGTCGCCAAGATCGTACATCTCCCTGACCTTGCCGCTCTTTAATAATTTCAAGCCGGGAATGACGGCGGGATTCATGTGCTATTTCACTACGAAAACTTTACACCTAGCCGACCTTATGGTCGGGTTTTCTGCGTTTCATCTTAAGATAATCGAGGATCATCAACACCGCGAAAAACGCGAGGCACAGCCCGATGATCCAGAAGATCGGCACCCACTTATCCATCGTCCCTCCCTACTTGAAAAAGCGTCTCACCCGCTGCATCGCGTCTTCCGGAATCTCGTTGCGCTTGGGGAACTCGCCTTTCAACGGCTTGGTCGCGTCGATCATTGCGACCGCGTCGCCGAGCCAGCCGCGGAAGCTCTGCACTTTCCGCACGATCTCGATGTCCTTGTCCCAATGCGTCCGCGTGCTGACGGCCCACATGACCTCGCGCTCGTTGAAGACGTCGATGTCTTCGTCGACCACGACGCAGAGCTTGAGGTTCGGCATCTCGACAAATGCCTGCATCGCCGCCTTGTTCGGATCGTTAATGAATTCCTTCTTGAGCGAGATGTAACAGATGAGGCGCCCGCATCCCGAAGCGGGCAGGTGGATCGCCTTGATGCCGGGCACGTTCTTTTTAATGACGTTGTAGACGCTGCCCTCTTTGGGAATGCTGCCGAGGTTCCAGTGATCCATCTGGCCGGGCCAGAAGTCTTCCACGATGCCGTTTTTCTTGTATGTGATCGCGGTCACCTCGACGACCGGCATGTCCATTTTGCCCTGATAATAACCGAGAATCTCGCCGAACGGGTTCTGCGATTCGCGCACGCCGGGCGGCACCTCGCCTTCGATGATGACTTCGGCGTCGGCGGGGACGAGAAAATCCTCGCCCCAGGTCTCGGAAGGCGTGAGGCGCAGCGGCTCGCCCAAGAATCCGCTCGCGGTCATGTAATCGTTGTTGCCGAAGGGCGTCATCGCGCAGCAGGAGAGGTAGAACGCGGGATGGTGGCCGAGGACCACGACGACGGGCGCGCGGCGGTTGTGCTTTTCGTATTCGGTCGTCATCGCCTCGAGGTGATGGTGCGGATGCGCCGAGAAGCTCATCCGGCGCGGGCCGAAGTACATGTTCTTCGTGAACGTGATGTCGTAAAAATCCTTGTCCATTCCCTTCATCACGCACACCATCGTGAGATACGCGCCTACGTCGTCTTTCTGGTGCATGGGAATCGGCAGCGTCCGCAAATCGGCCTCGGCGCCTTTCTTGACGACTTCCTTGCAGGGCGCGCGGGAAGGGGCCACGACCTCGGCCTCGCCTTTTCTCAGCTCGCGCTTCGCGACTTCGAAACTCACGTCCATGCCGGATTTGAGTTCGCCCATGTCGAGCGAGTCGGCGACGTACTGGCGCGTCACCCAGGGATTATAAAAAAGCGAAAAGGGGGTTTGATCGCCGTTCAGGTTGACGATATTTTCAAACCAAACCATCTTCTCTTCACCGCGGTCGCTGAGATGCTTGAGGTATGCGATCGTCTCGTACTTGTTTGGGTCGATGCGATCCTTCACCCGGATAACCGATCCGGGACGTTTTTTCTCTTCTTGAGCGATAAAGCTCGGTAAATCCTTGCCCATGTTCTCTCCTTAATGGGGCCGAAAAGAGGGTGGGGGTGGCCCGGTTCTTGGTGATATTGCCTCAATCGATATGTAAGTCAATAGTCATTAATCTTAATTTCAACCTTCGCTTGGGGGTCCAAAAAACCTGCCGCGCCACCCCGAGCGGTAGAACAGACGAAGCGCCGTTTGGACGGCTTTGGCTTTCATCTTCGAGGCGGGAAACCAGTTCGGCTCGCTCTTCATGCCGAAGCGGTCGGTGACGATCGTCTTTTGCCGGCAATATTTGCGGATGCCGTCCGCGCCGTGGCGGCGCCCGACGCCGCTTTCCTTGACGCCGCCCATCGGGGCCTCGGGAATGACGAAGTTCACGAGCCCGTCGTTGACGCAAACCGATCCGGTCTCGAGACGCTCGGCGATCGCGCGGCCGCGCTCGCTTTCTTTCGTAAAAACGCTGCCGTCGAGCCCGTAGCGCGAGTCGTTCGCGAGCCGCACCGCCTCCTCGGCGTCGTGGACTTTCATGATCGGAATCACGGGTCCGAAGGTTTCCTCGCGCATGACGTCCATATCATGCGTGACGTCGACCAGCACGGTGGGCTCGTAATAATAGCCGCTGAGGCTCGCGTTGCGCCTGCCCCCGGATAAAATTTTAGCACCTTTTTCGACCGCATCGCGAACCTGCGCCTCGACTTTATCGATCTGCGCGGCCGAGGTCATGCTGCCCAGCTCGACGGTCGCGTCGCTCGGCCCCTGGCGCAATTTGCGCACGCGCTCGACGACGCGGTCGAGGAAAGGCTGATACACCGGCTCTTCCACGTAGACGCGCTCGATCGAGGTGCAGACCTGCCCCGAGTTCATCAGCGCGCCCCAGACGCACGCGGCCGCCGCGCGGTCGAGGTCGGCATCCTTGAGGACGATCATCGCGTCCTTGCCGCCGAGCTCGAGCGAAATGGGAATGAGGCGGTCGGCGGCGCGGCGCATGACCTTTTTTCCCGTCTCGACGCTGCCGGTAAACGCGATCATATCGGCGTGGTCGATCAGCGCCTCTGCTGCCGTGCCGTAGCCGGGCAGCACCTGCAGGAGCTTCTCCGGCCAGCCGACTTTCTCGGCCAGTTCTGCAGCGTATTGCACGGCGAGGGGCGTAAGCTCGGACGGCTTGATGACAACGGCGTTTCCCGCCATCAGAGCGGGAACGGCGTCCCCGATCGTGAGCACGAGCGGGAAATTCCACGGGCCGATGATGCCGACGACTCCGAGGGGGCTGTAAATCGATGCGACCTTTTTGCTTTTGAAAAGATGCGGATGGAGATTTTCAGGCTTTAAATATCTTTCGGCGTTTTTCGCCCAGAAGCCGATCGCGTCGTATATGTAGAACAGCTCGTTGCCGAAGACTTCGCTCCGCGGCTTGCCGGTCTCGGCGGTGACGAAGTCGGCGATTTTTTCCTGGTGATCGATGAGCGCGTCGCGGTAGCGATAGAGAATCTCCGCGCGCTCGGAAAAGCCCTTCTGCGCCCAGCGCGCCTGCGCCGGACGCGCGTCGTCGACGGCGCGGGCGACGGCTTCGGCGGAGGCCGCCGGTATTTCGGCGAGCTTGGCGCCGGTCGCCGGGCTGCGGACTTCGATGATATCCTGGCTCACGTTATCGCTAGGTGGGAGTTGGGGCGGCGCTCGCCTACACCATCGTCTGGCCGCCGCAGATGTTGATCGCCTGGCCGGTGATTCCGGCCGCCTTTTCCGAGACGAGATAAAGCACGAGCCCCGCGACCTCGTCGGCTTCGAGAAATCTTTTGATCGGCACCATCTCGACTGCGCGCTTTCGGAACGCCTCGGGCGTGATCCCTTCGAAAGCAGCGCTTTCTTCGATGCCCTGCCGGGCCATCTCGGTCTCGACCCAGCCGGGACAGATCGCGTTCACCGTTATGCCGCGCCCCACGACTTCCAGCGCGACCGCGCGCGTAAAGCCGATGATGCCGTGCTTCGCCGAACAGTAGGCGGAATATCCCGGCACGCCGAATTTTCCCAGCACGGAGGAAAGGTTGATGATCCGTCCGTGCGCGTGGTTTTTCATGTATTGGAGAACTTCTTTGGTGACGAAATACGAGCCGGTGAGATTCGTCTCGACGATGTCGCGCCAGCGCCCCTCGTCCGGATCGTCCATCGCGGTGAGGCCCGAGATGCCGGCGTTGTTGATCAAAATGTCGATCGGCCCCCAACTTTCGCGAACTTTGGCGACGCCGCTCTGCACCTGAGCTTTTTCGCGCACGTCCATGCCTACCGGCATGAAGGACTTTGCCGCATTCGCGAAAGCGAGGTGCGCGCTATTCCGCGACGCGACCGCGACGCGCGCGCCGGCGCCCGCGAGCGCTTCGGCGATCGCTTTGCCGATGCCCGTTCCGCCGCCTGTGACGAGCGCGATTTTGCCGTCGAGAGCCATGCGAAAAAAGCTCTGAAACTCAAGGAATTCCCTATCGAGTTCCACGCGAAAACGCAAGAAAGATAAGAGAGGTGTGCGCTTGCCGGGCTTACTTGCGTTCGGATGCGAGGCGCTTTGCGGCTTTCGTTTCCGCTGTTACGAGCGAAAGCACGTCGCGGATGCTACGATCGGAATAGCGTGTGTCGTTGCAGGCCGCGTCTACTTTTGCCCGGAAACCGCGATAGTCCGAATCGGGCCATACCGCAAGCGACTCTTCGCTAGGAGTTTTTAACGCCGCACTGATCGCCTTCGCGCCGAGAGAGTAGCCGTAGATGAAATGCGTTTTTTCGCTTTCGGCCGTCGAGCGGTAATTCGCGCAGCGGAGCTGGCTCGCCGGAAGAATGGCTCGACCCATCGCCGAACGGCCGTCGAAGGGCGCGGGCGCCGTTCGCGGCGTCCCTTCTTTTCTTGCGGCGATACTGCTGAAAGCTTCCGGCAGATTCGTCTCTTTGCCGGCGGCATACTTGCAGAACGCCGTCAGCGCGCTGTCGAGATTCTCGCTGGACACTTCCCCCTCCGGCAAAACCCACCAGATGGGATGGTCGCGATCTTCGGGTGGAACAAGCATGTCGCGCGATTCTTTTTTCAGCCCGGCCTGCACGCCTTCCAGATAACCCGTCGCCAGCGCCGTCCGCGTGTTGTCCGGCAGACCAAGGTAGCGTCCGCAAGATTGCGCGGCACTGTCTCTTCCGTCGGCCGCAACCACGCATAGGGCACCGAGAAGCGCGATTAAACCAAGGAAACCGAGATAGGGGGCCTGCGTTGTTTTCATGATAGCTCCTTAACTCTTCCCGACGGAGCGTTCTAAGAGACGACCGCCGCCTTTTCAGAGCCTCGAACGGCTTCTTTCTCGGCGAGGTATAGACAGTTCATGCACACCCGCGATCCCGACGATAGCCGAGAGCGGCGGGTGTAATTTCCCCGCGGCCAGTCGGGACAATGCCGAAAAAAATGCCAGAAGTTGAAATGACCGATGTACTTGCGAAATTCCTTGCTCACGGGAAGCTCCTTTCCTGCGGTTGTTTTCCCCTGCGCTTTCATGATCGTGCTGATGCTCCATTCCATGATTCATTATTTAAGCGTCGGCCGCTTTCCTTAAAGATTTGATGTTGTAGGCGCGGATGGGTCGGGAGAATCCTTTCAGATGCAATTCCCCGACTGCCTCGGCTTCGACGATTTGCTCGACTCTGCTCAACGTCTTCTGAGTCGTGAGGATCTGCCCGCCCTTCGCTTCGTCGCATAGCCGCGAGGCGAGGTTGGTCACGCTGCCGACTGCGGTGTATTCCAGCCGTCCGGCGAAGCCGATGTTGCCGACCGCCGCATAGCCGGTTGCGATCCCCGCGCCCAAGTCGAGCTCCCAGCCCTTTTTGCTCCACTCCGCGCGCAGCTCGCGCATCCGCTCACGCGTTCTTAGGGTCATCGCCACGGCTCTCTCGGCGTGGTCGTCGTAAGGAACAGGGTCGTTGAAGAAGACCATGATGCCGTCGCCGGCAAACCGCACTAGCGTTCCGCCGGAATCGACAATCAGGCTGCCGACCGCGGCGTGGTAGCCCTTGAGCAGATCGAGAACCTCCTCAGGCTCGGCCCTTTCCGTAAAGGCCGTGAAGCCGCGGAGATCCAGGAACACCACCGTGATTTCGCGGCGGTGGCTGCCGAAGAGAAGCGCATCCTCGTCGTTGATAATCGTCTCGGCGATTTGCGGCGCGATGAAGCGCTTGAGCCGGCTTATTCTCGCGATCTCGTCCATCTGTACTGCGATTTTATCGCGCAAAGCGTGCGCCAGACGCTCCCAAGCGCCCTCGCGCGCCGGAGAAGAGTTCCCTTCGCTCCATGGCGACGGATTTGTCGCCGGTATGGCGTCAACCATATATGCGGCACATGCGGTCGAATTCATTGCATTCGCTCCTTACCGCGCGGACGCCATCGCGTCCCCGCGGGAAATTCTCGGCTCGGATCGATACAACAGAACGGGCGGAAGACCCGCTGCTCTGACGCGCCGCAGGAGTCCGAAGCACAGGCGCGCCAGCTCGAGCGTCGTGCTGCCGTTCGCTGTCGAGAGCAGGAGGATCTGGAAATCGGGGTGGAGCAGATATTCGCGCAGCACGCGGCTCAAGCCCCCGCCGACGGCCACGGCCGTCTCGACGCCGCGCTTCGCCAGAGCCCAACGGACCGCGGCGACCTTCCGCTCCGCCAAACGCTTTTGTTCTTCCCACGCATACCGCGCCATAATCTTTTTTCCTTCCGCCACGGCTTTGGCTGTCGATTCGGTCGCGATCCAGTGGTCGCGGAGCCACGTCCAGCCGTCGACGGGGCAGGAAAATAAAAACGTTACCTTCGCGCCCGGCGGGGCGATTCTTTCCAAGACCGGGACGATCTCTTCGACTGATCCGCTCGCATTGATGGGAACCACGAATTCTTCAGCCATGATTTTTTCCTTCCTCGGTGGCGATGTGATTGAGCTTGCCAATGCTGTTGAGCAAGCGATGTGCCACGGCGCCCGGAGACGGATCTCCGGAGTCTAAGCGGCTAAATTTTATAGGTATTGGAACTCGACGAAGCCGAGAGACAGTCGAACGAGCGGAGGTGGGAGCTATCTCTTTAGATAGCTCGACTGCACAAAGTTATAGTCGGATGCCGAGTGTCTTGATGAGGCGGGAGAGATAGTTTTTTTCCAGTCCGAGGGCTTTCGCCGCGGCGGTGCGATTGCCTTTGGTCTGGTTGAGCGCTCGCAAGATGAGCTGCCTCCGATAGGCTGTGACATCGTCGCGATACGAGATCGCCTCCGAGCGGCTCGGCGCTTCCGCGGCGACTATCCGCGGCGGCAGGTCGGCGGCGCCGAGCCTCGGCCCCGGTCCCAGAACCACCGCGCGCTCGACGACGTTGGCGAGCTCGCGGACATTGCCGGGCCAATGGTAAGCGGCGAGCCTCTCTTCTGCCTCCCGTGTAATCTCGGTGAAGTTTTTCTTCGCCTCGGCGGCGAAGCGCTTCATGAAAAAGCACGCCAGCTCCGCAATATCCTCTTTGCGCTCGCGGAGCGGCGGCAGCACGATGGGAATGACGTTGAGACGGTAATACAGATCCTCACGGAAGCGCCCGTCACGCACCGCGGCTTCGAGATCGCGGTTGGTCGCGGCGACGATGCGCACGTCGACGTGAATCGGCTTGGTTCCGCCGACGCGCTCGAATTCGCGCTCCTGCAGAAAGCGTAAGAATTTTGTCTGAAGCTCCGGCGAGATGTCGCCGATCTCGTCGAGAAAGACCGTGCCGCCGTGCGCCAGCTCCATCTTGCCCTTTTTGAGCTCGTGCGCGCCGGTGAACGCGCCTTTTTCGTGGCCGAACAGCTCGCTTTCGAGCAGCTCCTTCGCGAGCCCGACGCAGTTGATCGCGACGAAGGGCGCGTCCTTCTCGGCGCCCCAGTTGTGCACGGCGCGCGCGAAGATTTCCTTGCCGGTGCCGCTCTCGCCGAGAAGGAGCACCGTCGTGCGGCTGGCGGCGGCCTTTTTCGCCGTGTCGATCGCTTGGAGCATCTTTCCGCTCTTCGCGGTGACCAGGCGATAGCGGTCGCTTACCTGCTCGGAAAGGACTGTGACCTCCCGCTTGAGCCGCTCGCGCTCGAGCGCTTTCTTGACCGTCAGCGCGATGTGCTCGGGCTCGAAGGGTTTGGGGATGAAATCGTAGGCGCCGTCGCGCATCGCGCGGACCGCGCGCTCGATCGTGGCGTAGGCGGTGATCATCACCACCGTCGCGTCGAGCTCGCGCCGGCGGATCTCTTCCAGCACTTTGAGGCCGTCCATCCCGGGCATCTCGATGTCGAGAAAAACCAGCCGCGGGCTTTGCTTCTCGATGATCTCCAAGCCCTCGGCGCCGTCGCCGGCTTCGAGGACGCGATAACGCATCGATTCGAGACGATCCTTCAATATCTCCCGGATGTCGGGATCGTCGTCGACGACCAGAATGGTTTCATCGAAGGACTGCATCTGCGCTAGACGGCGATTTTGAAAACCTTCTCGATCTTCGCCTTGAGATCGGCCCATTCGAAGGGCTTGAGGACGTACTCGTTGGCGCCTTTGCCGATCGTCGCCATCGCCGCCTCGCGCGTGGACGAGGACGTGATGATAATGACGGGAATGTGCGGATCGGTTTTGCGGATTTCCTCCAGCGCCTCGATCCCGCCCATCTCCGGCATCTTCACGTCCATGAAAACGCCGTCGAATCTCTCCGCGCCGAGCTTGGCGAGGGCCTCGACGCCGTTCCCGGCGGTCACCACCTCGAAGCCGTAAGCCTCGAGGCGGTCTTTGATGACCTCGAGTATGTCTTCCTCGTCGTCAACGAGGAGAACTTTAAGACCCATTCTCGTTGCCTGGTATACCGGCCGACGAAGGGGGCTCGACCGGAAGGGTAAATGAAAATGTGCTGCCGCGTCCCGGACGGCTTTCGATCCAGATCTTTCCCCCGTGCATCTCCACGAGCGACTTCGAGATCGACAGCCCCAAGCCTGTGCCGCGCGCTTTCTGCCGCCCCGCGGCGGCCACTTGATAAAATCTGTCGAAGATCTTTTGCGCTTCCTCCGCGGCTATGCCGGGGCCCGTGTCGGCTATCGAGACCTTGGCCCAGCCGTCGCCGTCCCGCTCGACCGCGACGGTGACTTTGCCTTCGGCGGGCGTGAACTTGAGCGCGTTGCCGATCAGATTCATGAAGACCTGAACCACCTTATCGCGGTCGGCCCACGCCGTCACCGCCGCATCCGCGGGCGCGACATCCAAGTGTATGGCTTTGTCCGCGGCGACCGGCCGGAGCGTCTCGGCCACGTCCCGCGCAAGCGATCCGAGCGCAACGCGCGAGCGCTTGAGCTCGATCTTCCCGGCCTCGATGGTGGAGAGATCGAGTAAATCGTTGATCAGGCGCGACAGGCGATCGGTGTTCGACTTGATGCGCGTGAGATAGCGGACCTGCTTCTCATTCAACGCGCCGGTCAGCCCGTCGAGCATGTTGTCGACCGATCCTTTGATGGCGGTAAGAGGCGTTCTGAGCTCGTGCGATACGCTGGAGACGAATTCGGACTTCATCGCGTCGAGCTGCTTCAGTCTTTCTTCATAGCGCTTTTTATCGGTGATGTCCTTGGCCAGGTGAAGAAATCCCGTCACGCGCCCGGAGCCGTCGCGGATCGGCGAGACCGCCGCGGCCACCTCGATCCGCGCGCCGTCCTTGCGCCGCCGCTGCAATTCGAGATTCCGAATGACGCCGGACTCCTCGATGCGCCTGCGGATGTCGTCCAGCTCTCCGGCGGCGCCCGGCGGCAGCAAAAAAGCGAGGCTCCGGCCGATCGCCTCATCCTTGCTGTAGCCGAAGACGGCCTCGGCGCCGGCGTTCCAGGTGAGAATGCGGTGCTCGAAGTCGGTCGAGACGATCGCGTCGCCGGCGCTCTCGACCAGATTTTCGATGTAGTCTTTTCCTTCCTTGACCTCGTCGTAGAGATTCAAGTTGTCGAGCGCGGCGCCGAGCTGCGCGCCGAAGGCAGTCAAGAGGTCGATCTGGTCTTCGGAAAACCGGTGCTGCCGCGGGCTCCCCACCATCATCATGCCGAGGAATCGGCTCCTGCCTATCGAGCGATTCTTTGAGGCGATCGGAACCCAGGCGGCCGAGATCAGGCCTTCCTTCGCCATAAAACCGTGGCGAAACGTCGGATCTTTCCGCACATCGGGGGAGATGTAGGGCGCGAGAGTGTCGTGGACGATCTTTCCGATGCTCTGGTGCGAGGAGTCCAGCGGCACGACGTTGGCGAGAAATTCCGGCGAGGTCAGGCCGCGCGCGGCGCGCACGACGAGGTCGTGTCCGTTCGGATCCAGGATGCGGATGTAGCCGGCTTGGAAGCCGAGGATTTCGAGCGACTTCTCGAGGGTGTCGTTGAGCACCTGATCGGTGTCGAGCGACTGGGTGGCGGTTTTGGCTACGGCGAGAAGGGCGCTGAGCGCGCGGGCCGAGCGGAGCGAGTCCCGGTTTTTGGGCCGGGCCGGGGGAGAAATTTTCTTAAGCCCCTTGTCCGCTTTCATTCATAGCGATCGCCGGCGCGCTTTGAGGAAGGGGCCGCCGACGTCGAAATGCTCTTCCGCGAATCGCACCAGATCGGATTTGGGAAAGCCCGGCCACGAGGCCCATTCCTTCATCTTCGCGTCGATGGCCCCGGACTTCTTCGGCTTCGATTCGAAGGCCAGCGATAAAAGGCCTACGCAGCGGCGCTGGTCGCCGTCCCCTCCGATAAGGGCGATGAACTTTTGGTACATCAAGCCGGCTTTCTGCACCATCATCCTGGACTCGACGCGTTTCTCCTTGAATATCTCGGCCGACTTCCAGTTGCGCTCGACAATTCTCCTGCCGGCGCCCGCGAGCGCCTCCTCGTAGACGCGCGACGGGACGGTATCGCCGATGCGGGACCGTCCCCAATCGTCGCCGACGCTGCTCTTCCTTCCGAGCCGATCGGCGACCTGCTTGAGCGCGATCCAGTCGATGAAGACGGGGCGTTTTTCTTCGGTGTTGGATTCGTTAAGGCGGAGGTTGAGTTGTTTCGCGCCGAGCCTGCTGAAGTCCGCGAGAACTTTTTCCGTAAGCGCGCGGATGCTTTGCCATCTGTCGCCCAGGTCGTCGGCTCTCATCCTTGGCCCGATCGTCTGTTTGTCCATCGGCCCGTCCCCCTTTGCTCGTTCGGTGAGGTGCCGGAACGCGCGCAACAAACCCCGCAACATGCTACAGCAGCGCAGGGCGGGAGGCAACAGTCCCGCCTGAGTCCTCTCGGCCGCTATTTCTTGGGCAACTCCGACAGCGCGCGGTTGAGATACACCGTATCCATGTATTCGCGCGGCTCCTTGGTCTGCGGGATTTTCGCCGACCCGGACACGAGCCCGGCCATGTTCCGCACACCTGCTTCGGTCAGGACCGGCGCCAGCGACTTTCTCACGAGCCGGTAGGTCTCGCGCGCGTCGTCCGGGTTCATTTTCATGGAAGACTGCATGACTTCAATCGCCGTCGCGGGCTCGTCGCGGGCGGCGAGCGTCCCGCGCACGATCGCGCGGACCATCTTCTCGACGACGCGCGGATTTTCCTTGATATAAGCCGCCGACGCGATGAGGCCCGTCGCGGATATCTCGGGCAGAACGTCGCCAAAGAAGACGAGCCGCTTGAAGCCCGCGTGAATCGCCTTCAAATCACCCGGCGCCGACATGGGCGCCGCCGCGACCAGGCCTTTCTCCAGGGCCGCGATGCGCGCGGCCGCCCCGGGGATATTGACGTATTCGAAGCCCTTGTCGGGATCGAGTCCGTTGAGCTTGAGCAGCTCGTGCACTAGCGCCTGCGTCGTCGTGCCGACGCTGAGGCCGATGCGTTTGCCGCGCAGCTCTTCGAGGCGCCGGATCTCCGGCCGGACCATGAGAGAAAACGGCAGCATGTTGAGCATCTGCGCCACGATCTTGAAATCCGCGCCGCCCCAGATCGCCGGCAGCGTCGCGCCGATCTGCATGACGAAATGAACGCCGCCGCCCGCTAGCGCCTGAACTCCCGATCTGCCGCCGAGCATGACGATCAGCTCGACGTCGAGCCCTTCGTCCCTGAACATGCCTTTGGCCTTCGCCACGTAGGCCGGCAGGTACTGTACGTCGACGGACGGGTGCGCGGCGCGGACGTTGACCGTCTGGGCAGCCGCGGGCGAGCACAAGAGCAGCTCGGCCGCCAGGAGCGGCGAGCAAAAGATACCTGCGAGTAATTTTCTCAGCATCGAAATCGAATGAAACCGATTTCACGGCAGGCGCGAGGCGCCGATGCGGTTGTCGACTACTTGTTCGAACGCGGCATTGGGCTCGATGAGACCCCAGCCCAGCATCCAGCGGTATGCCTGCTCGAATTCCTCCAGCGGATAGGGCGCCGGATCGACGTAGCGCAGGCGCGGGAGGTGAAAATCCTCCGGCGCGAGTGCGCCGAAATCGCGCGGGATGTCGGCGATTAGATAATGAAGATATTTTTTCTTGTCGGCGTTGATGAGCCGAACGGCGTTTTTAAGCGCGCGCTCGACGGACTGATAGACTTGTGTGTCGATCTCGGGCGCGGCCACTTCGGAGCCGAGGCAGTACGCTTCGGAGATGAGCTTGCATTGCTGTTTTTCGGCGAACGAGATCCATGGCTCGGCGACCGTGATCGCTTCGACCTGTCCTTCGAGGAGCGCCTTGACGCGGTGGCTCGTCACGGGAATATGCGCGACTTTGATGCTGTCGCGCGGCAGAAAGCCTTCCAGCATCTGCAATGTCAGATAATGCGAGCCGGCGTGAAAATGGACGGCGACCTCGACCCCGCTTAGGTCGCGCGGGTGAACGTAAGGCGAATCGGGGCGGACGAGAATCGCTTGGCACACGACGGCGGCGCGCTTGCTGACGATCAGGCCGCCGCAGCGGCTGTCGTACGCGCGGCGAATCTGGCCCCATTCGCAACCGCGCTGGAACTGGGCCTCGCCGGTCTCGAACAAAACGTGGACGCCGATCGAGTCGACTTGCTTGGGGTCGATGATGCTGTGCTCGCGGCGCTCGAGCTTGGCTTCGCGCTTCGGCGAGCGCACGAATTCCACCTCGATGTCCTCGGCGGCGAAGAAGCCTTCGTCGCGCGCCACCAGCCACGGAAGCGAAAAGACGGCGCCTCCGGCGATATCGTTGGTGATTTTTCTCGGCAGAGGAGACCTCGTCCGTCAGTCGAGTGAGTGAGAGCCCTGGCGCGTTGAAAATAACGTAGCCTGACAGGTGAGTCAATTGGGTGCGAGGGCGCAATTATTTGACTTACCGCCCGTTTTCTAATATTTACCTTTGAAGAGGCGGTTTTATATGCCCGAGCCGAGCGGCTTACATAATTTTTTGGAGATCGTCACCAAGCCCGACAATATTCCCATCGTCGGCATGCTGCTTCTCGTGCTGTTCTTCACCTGGATCGGCCTCAAGCAGGCGTTTCGCAACGACAAGCTGATCGAGCAGGGAAGACAGGACGAAATTCCCGAAGAGATGTGGAAATAAGAATGCGGCTTTCCTGGGCGGTCGCGCTCTGGGGGATCCTATGCCTCGGTGCGCCCGCGGCTTTTTCTGCGGGCGCCGCGCTCGACCGCGACCCCAACTGGGAGGTCAGCCGAAAAGCCTTATCCGAAGGTAAGAACGCCGAGGCGCAGGAGATGCTCGCGCGCCTTGCGCAGCGGTACCCCGCCGAGCCCGACGTCCATCTATTTCTCGCCCTCGCCGCGCTCCGCGCGCGCGACCCGCAGGGGGCATCGGCCGAGATCGAGAAAACTCTGGCGCTCGATCCGAATCACGCCGAGGCGCGGACGCTGCGCGGCTGGATCGCGATGGAGATCAAGCGCGACTACCCGGCTGCCGTGGCGGATTATTCCCGCGTCGTCGAGCTGAGGCCCGAGCTCGCCGAGGCGCACAACAACCTCGGCGTCGCGCGGAAAAAAAGCGGCGACCTCGAAAAGGCCGCGGCGAGCTTCCGAAAGGCCATCGAGCTGCGGCCGGATTACAGCGAGGCGCGCAGCAATCTCGGCTGGGTTTACGCCGACCAGAAGAAGTGGCGCGAGGCGCGCGCGGAATTCGAGCAGGCGCTGAAGACCAATCCGTCGGACGAAGGCGCCCTTTACGGCCTCTCGCAGGCGCAGCGCGAGATGCGCGACTATTCCGCCGCCGAAGGAACGCTCAAGCGCCTCATCAGCCGCGCGCCGAACTTCGTTTACTGGCTGGAGTGGGGGCAGGTAAAGCTGGTACACTACTGGTGGGTGCTGCTGCTGACGGCGGGACTTGTCTATCTTAACTCGCGGTATCAGCGATCAAGGAGAAGCGTCTATGGCGGAGCCGACGGCAAAAAAGCGTAAGGGCACGGCGCTCCTCGCCGTGATGAACGAGAACTGCTCGAGCTGCGCGGGGTCGCCGCTCTGCGAAGTGCATTGTCCGGTCGACGGCTGCATCAATCTTTTGTATGAAGAGCTGCCGCAGGGCGGCCTGAAGCCCTACCGCGTCTGGGTCGACAACGACAAGTGCATCGGCTGCCAGATGTGCTACAGCGACGATCTGACGAAAATTCATCAACACAAAGAGACCGGCGAGATCTTCTACGAGTACGGCAACCGCTTTTTCGACAGCGCGAAAAAGCCAATCGACGCCGACAAAGTGCCGAAGAAATTCCAGCTGCAATTGATCGGCACCGAGTCGGAGGACCGCCTGGACAAGAAGATCTGCCCGTGGGACGCGATCCGCATGTACGAGTTCGACGAGGGTCTGGAGGTGTCGCAGTACTTCTACGACCCGGAGAAGATCAAGACCGTCAATGGCGTTTACGTCGTCGAGCCGGAAGAAAAAGAGCGGTTGGAAGAAAAGCAGAAGGAACTGTACTGAGATCGCGGCAGCCCGCCAATCAGATCACTTTATTCAGCGGATATTCGATAATCCCCACCGCGCCGTTTTTAATCAGCTTCGGAATCAGCTCGCGCACCACGTCCTCGGCGATAACGCTCTCGATCGAGAACCACTTGACCCCGTGCAGCGCAGCGGTCGCGTAAAGCGGCGACACCGTCGGCGCGGTGATGCTGGGGATCAGCTTTACGATCTTGTCGAGTTCCGCTTCGGTGACGTTCATCTTGATGCCGACCTTGTTCTCTGCCGAGAGCGCGCCCTGAAGCAGCATCTTCATCTGTTCGATCTTCTCGCGCTTCCACGGATCGCGCCACGCCGCTTTGTTGGCGATCAGCTGCGGGATCGATTCCAGCAGCTCGGCGATGATCTTGAGACCGTGCGCGCGGATCGTCGTGCCGGTCTCGGTTACTTCGACGATCGCGTCGACCAGCCCCTCGGCGGCTTTCGCTTCTGTGACACCCCAGGAGAATTCGACCTCGACGGGAATCTTCCGCTCGGCGAAATAGCGCCGGGTGAAATTGACCATCTCGGTCGCGACGCGCTTGCCCTTTAGATCTTCGATCTTTTTGATCGGGGAATCCTGCGGCACCGCGAGCACCCAGTAGGTGGGCTTGAAGCTCGTCTTCGAGTAGACCATTTCCGCGACGACTTCGACGTCGGAGTCGTTCTCCATCGTCCAGTCTTTACCGGTGATGCCGGCATCCAGCGTGCCGCTCTCGACGTAGCGCGACATCTCCTGCGGCCGGACGAGGCTGCAGCGGAGCGTCTTGTCGTCGACCGACGGGAAATAGCTCCGGCTCGTCGTCGAGATCTTCCACCCCGACTTCTTGAAAAGCTCGATCGTCATCGATTCGAGGCTTCCCTTCGGGAGCCCGAGCTTGAGTTCTTTTTGTGCCGCTTCCTTCACGTCAATGCTTCGCGTTCTTGTAAACTTTTTCCGGGTCGAAGATTCGTTTCGCCTTGATCTTCCAGCCGCTGCCGGACTTCTTCCGAAAGAAACAGCTCCGGTATCCCATGTGGCACGCGCCGCCGCCGCGCTGTTTCACGCGCAGCAAAAGCGTGTCGTTGTCACAGTCGACGAGAACGTCCTTCACTTCCTGATAGTGGCCGGACTCTTCGCCTTTGAACCACAATCCGCCGCGCGAGCGGCTGTAGAAATGCGCCTTGCCGGTCCTTGTCGTTTTTTTCCAGGCGGCTTCGTTCATATAGGCCATCATCAGGACCTCGCCGCTACGATAGTCCTGGACGATGACGGGCACAAGCCCGTTTCCCTTGGCGAAATCGATCTTTTGCATAAAAATGTGAAGGAAATTTTCCCCTAGTAAAACATACCTAGGGCGGCCTTTCAAATTGTCGCCTTATGGCCGCGTCTCTTTGAGCACCGGGATCGCGGCGATCTTTTCCTCGGGCAGCAGATTCCAGTAGATGCCGCGCGGTTTTTGGTACCGACGCTGCAAAATCAGCATTGTTTCGGGCATAACGATCGCATCGATCGGGATGTCGTGCTCGGTCATGGGAATCCTTTCCGCCACGATCTGCAGGGGATGGACGGTGGTGACGATCGGCGTATCTGCGCCGACTTTTTTCCGCTCGCGCAGCAGGGCGTACTCGAGGTCGGAATAGCCGCCTCCCTTACCGAGGCGCGCGCCGTCTTCGGCGACGGCGACGGAGCCGCAGACGATGAGATCGATTGGCTTCATTCGTTCCAGCGCAACTGGACGGCCGTGCTGGAACGCGCCCCTGATCGATGAGGCGGCGTAAGGCGAAACTTTGAGCCGCTTGGGGTCCAGCTCGATGAAGGGCTTGTCCTCGGCGAGCCGCGGCGCCGACATGTAGAGGATCTTTCCCTCCGCGAGCGCCCGCTGCCGCACGGCCCTCTGCGGAGAGTCGGGGTTGATCTTGACGACCCGCGCTTTTTGCCAGGCGGGCAGCTCGGCCAGAATTTTGGCGCATGCCTCCGCGCCGATGAAATTGGGAATTCTGCCTTCCGCGCCGGGAAATCGCGCCGCCTTTCCGTCCGTCAGCCGTCGCCACACCTCCGAGCGGATTTGCTCTTTGGATTTCATGAATCACCATACGCCGGAATCGACCCGGCGCTCAAACAGAAATCGATTATCGGGGTATCTTGATTTTGCTGGACCCGATTGCTAGCATGGCAAAGCGTTGAGTTCGTTGTCATTAAATTCCATGGACCATTCGCAAACGAATGAATAAGCAATTTTCGCAACGCCTGGGCCGCACCATCGATGCGACCGGCTTGAACCCGACCCAGTTCGCGCGCCGCGCGAACATCCCTCAGGGCACCATCTCCAAATGCCTTAACGGCCACGTGCCGACGGCGCGCATTCTGCTGCGCATCTCCAGGCTGACGGGCAAAAGCGTCGACTGGCTGCTGCTCGGCAAAGAGCACAAAGTCGGTATCGGCTATGTCGCCGAGTCGCCGGCGCGCTACGGCCGCGGCGGCGGCAAGAAAGCCGACGAGGAAGTTTGGATCGGAAAGCTCCGCAAGGTCTTGCGCGGCAAGAACCGCCGCAAGGCGAAGACCGTCAAAGATATCCTCGACGGTTGACCGCCCCTAGCCGGTGGATTTCGACATACGATTGACTGCCGCGGAAGCGCGGTTGTAAAATCACGATGTCATGACGGAATTCATCGTGGTTTATGTGACCGTCGCTTCGGCCGATGAGGGCGAGCGTATCGCCGCGGCGCTCGTCGAGGAGCGGCTGGCGGCGTGCGTCAACCGTGTTCCGGGACTCCGATCCACCTACCGGTGGCGCGGCCAAGTCGAACGCGCCGATGAAGAGCTGCTCATCATCAAGAGCCGGGCCGATCTCTTCGCGAGTCTCAAACACAGAATTGTCGAGCTCCATAGCTACGACGTCCCGGAGATTATCGCGCTGCCGATCATCGAAGGCAGCGAGCCATACGTCCGGTGGCTGGATGAAGAGATCGCCAAAAGGTGACGCGCCTGCGGCCGCCCCCACCGTCCGCGTGATTTCCGCGGGCGGCGTTATTTACCGCCAGCAACGAGGGGAAGTCGAGGTCGCACTCATCCGCGTGCGCGAGCGCTGGGGGCTGCCCAAGGGGCAGGTGGAAGAGGGCGAGTCGCTGCAGGATACCGCGCTCCGCGAAGTGCGCGAAGAGACCGGGCTCGACGGGAAAATTGTTGCAAAACTGGACGATATCACCTATTGGTACACGCAAAAGAGCGGCGCGGGCGAAGCCGTCCGGATTTTCAAGCGGGTTTATTTTTATTTGTTCCGCTTTTTGAAGGGCGACGTTTCGCGCCACGATCACGAAGTCGACGAAGTGCGCTGGTTCCCCATGCCGGAAGCGCAGCAGCAGATATCCTACGCCACGGAGCGCAAGATATTGATCAAGGCGTCGGCTTTCCTCGAAGCGAAAAAATCAAGGCAGGAGCCGCGGCCGAGCCAAGGCTAATCGGTTTCCGCTCGCTCGACTCGGCGTTGCGACGGCGGCGCGTGACATCATGTCTCATGAAATAGGTTTTTCCGTTCCCTACGACATCGCCGTGGCGCGGCCGCTCAGACGCACGACCCGCGCCGAGCGCGACGCCGCGCTCGAAAGGGCGTCTTTCAATACCGAGCTCGTCGCCAGCGAATTGGTTTACATCGATCTCCAGAGCGACAGCGGCCTCGGCGCGCCGAGCGTCGCCCAGGCGGCGGCTGCGATCGGCGGCGCGGACGGCGCATCGACCGACGCCGTCGCCCGCTTCCGCGAGATCTTCGGCTTTCCGTTCATCGTCCCGTGCGTGCAAGGGCGCGCGGCCGAGCGCGTCTGGATGAAGCTCAACGTGAGGCCGGACACCGTCGTCCCCGGAAACATGCTGTTTCCGTCGACGCGCTATCACATCGATTCGAACGGTGGAAAGGTCGTCGACGTCATCTCCGACAAGGTCGACGACTTCTATTCCGACGAGCCGTTCAAAGGCGATCTCGATCTCAAGAAACTCGAAAATGTGATCGCCGAGCAGGGCGCCGAAAAAGTTTCCTGTATTTACGTCGAGGTCTGCGTCAACTCGGCCGGCGGCCATCCGGTATCGATCGCGAATCTGCGCGGGGTCCGCGCGATCGCCGAGCAGCATAAGATCCCGGTTTTTCTGGACGCCTGCCGGATTCTGGAAAACAGCTATTTCGTCCAGCAGCGCGAGGCGGGGTACGCGGAAAAATCGATCGCCGAAATCGTGCGCGAGACCTGCGCGCTGGCGGACGGGCTCACGATGAGCGCGCTGAAGGATTTTCTCGTGCCGGTCGGCGGGTTCATCGCGACGCGCGACCCCAGGAGCTACGGCCGCGCGTCGTTTCAGCAGCTGCTCGACGGCGGGCAGCCGCCGCCGAACGCGCTCGCGAGCCTGGCGCTGTCGTTAACCGAAGTCTTCAGCTCGTCGGATTATATCGCGAGCCGCGTCAAACAGGTCGAGCACCTCTGGCGTAGGCTCGCGGACAAGGTGCCGGCGCTGCGCCCCGCCGGCGGCCACGGCGTTTTCATCGACTCGCGCAAATTTTTGCCCGACATGCCGCCCGAGGAGCATCCGTCGGAAGCGCTGGCGGCGTTCATCTATGCGCTGTCCGGTGTGCGGGCGACCAAAGGTCCGCCGCTCACGCGCAGCCAGATCGAGAAGGGCGTCGACCTGCTGCGCCTCGCCGTGCCCGCGCGGCGCTACTTGAAAGAGCATATGGACGACGTCGCCGACGCCGTCTTGTACGCCTACGACCACCGGAAGGATATCCGCGGTCTCAAATCGGTCGAGAAGCCGGGCCGCTCCAAATACGATCCCGGCCTGTTTACGCCCGTCCTATGAGCAACGCCGAGCCGAATTACCGCCACCTCGGCGAAGTTTTTTTTCAGCGCGCCGCGCAGCTCGGCGACCGGACATTCCTCAAGCTCCAGAGCGCCGGCAAGTTCGAAGAGATCTCCTGGCGCGACTTTGAAACCATGGTGCGCGAGACGCTGCTCGGTCTCGACGCGCTCGGGCTACGCGCCGGCGACCGCGTTGCGATCGTCGGGGAAAACAGCCTTCCGTGGCTCTGCGCCGACATGGCGACGCTGGCGGCGGGGCTATCCAACGTCGTCATATCCTCCCGCTTGTCGGAGCCGACGCTGCTCAAGCAGCTCGCCCATGCGGGGGCGCGCGCCGCTTTCGTGGAGAACGAGACCGCCGCCGGGCGCCTGCTCAACCTGCAAGGCCAGCTACCCGGCCTCGAACACATAATCACTTTCACCGGCCCCCACGGTGCTTTGCCGAATACGCTTTCATTCGACGATCTGCGCTCCCGCGGCCGGCGCGCTTCCGAGGAGAAACTACGGCGGATTCTCGAGTCCGTTCATGAAGACGATCTCGCGACGATCATGTACACGTCGGGATCGACCGGCGATCCCAAGGGCGTCATGAAGACGCAGAAGAATATCCTCTCGAATATCACCTCGGGCCAGCCGCTGACGCTAAGCAAGCCCGAGGAGGTCGCGGCGATGGTGCTCACGACCAATCACCTGCTCGGGCGGTTCTGCTTCCACAAGGGCGCCGCGACGGGACGCACGACGGCGATGCTCGAGGCGACGGAGCTCGATGTCGATATCGCGGGCATCGCGGCGCTTTCGCCGACCTCGATGACGATTGTTCCGCGCGTGATGGAAAGGATCTGGTCCGCGCTCCTGGCGCGGGACGACATCGGCCGCAGTTGGGAGGAACTGGAGCGTCTGGATCGCAAAAAGCAGGACGGCGGCGCGCTCGACGCCGGCGAGGACGCTCGCTTCGAGGATGTGCAGCGACGGCTCAAGGACTCCGTCCGCGGCGCGCTCGGTGGCCGCATCAAATACATCAGCTACAGCGGCGCGCCGATGGCGCCGCGCATCATACGCTTTTTCCAGCTCGCCGGAGTGCCGCTGCTGGGCTCGTACGGCTCGACGGAATGCGGCGGCGTGACGCTCTCCGGGATCGGAGACATCCGGCCCGGAAATTTGGGCAAGCCGTTCGCCAACGTCGAAGTCCGCATCGCCGAGGACGGGGAAATCCTCGTGCGCGGCCCGACCATCACGCCGGGCTACTTCAACGATCCGCGCGCTACCAGCGAGGTGCTCGACGGCGACGGCTGGTTCCACTCCGGCGACCTCGGCGTCCTGGAATCCGACGGCTCGCTGCGCATCGTCGGGCGGAAAAAAGATGCATTCTACTGCTCCGACGGCTCGAACATCGACCCGCGCCAGGTCGAGATGCTTCTCGAAGGCGACTCGTTTATCCGGCAGGCGCTCCTGCTTGGTGACCGCAAGCCGTTCATGGCCGCGCTCGTTGTGCCGGATACCGCGGCTATCGCCACCGCGCTCGGCGAGCCAGCCGCGTCGCTGACCGACGCAGAGATGCGCGAAGCGATCATGCGCCGCGTCGAAGAAATCAATCGGCGGCTCGACGAGCACGAGCGGATTCGTGATATCGCGCTCGTTGGCGGGGAGTTTCCCGCTTCCGTTAGAAGCGTCACCGGCTTCAAGGTCAAAATCGACCGCAAGGCCGTCCAGGAGCTTTACGCTCCGCAGATTCAACAAATCTATCAGGGCAGGTAAGCCGCCGTGGCCGACGTAGCGCTCATCACCGGCGGCGGCAACGGCATCGGCCGCGCGGTCGCGCTCAAATTCGCCGCCGAGGGCATCGCCGTGGTAGTCGCGGACTGGGAGACCGACGCGGCGGAAAACACCTGCGCCGAGATTCGCTCCCGCGGCGGAGACGCCGAGGCCGTGCGCGTCGACGTGCGCCGGGCGGGCGAAGTGAAGAGTGCCGTCGCGCGCGTTCTCGACCGCCGCGGCCGGCTCGACATTCTCGCCAACATCGCCGGCGGCAGCTTCCATCGAAAGCGTCTCGAAGAGCTCAAGTGGACTGAGTGGAAAGAAGTCCTCGACATCAATCTCAAAGGGACTTTTCTCTTCTGCCGCGAGGCCGCGCCGGCGATGATCCGGCAAAAACGCGGCCGCATCGTCAATACGGCCTCCAACTACGGCGTCACCGGCTCGGCGCTGCGCACGCCGTATTCGGCGGCGAAAGCGGGGGTGATCGGCTTCAGCAAGTCGCTCGCGCTCGAGCTCGCGCCGCACGGCGTGCTCGTCAATGTCGTCGCGCCGGGTCCGACCGACACGCCGCGCGTGATGGAGGGCTGGGATCCAGAGGCGAGGCAAAAGCGC
>DATDFN010000232.1:0-2862 GCA_036522615.1 Binatia bacterium
TTTTAAGCTCATGCGCGACCGCTATCCGAAAAGCCCGCACGCCGACTTCGCCGCCAACGCCAGCGCGCGTATTTACGAATCGTCGGGCAAAACCGAAGAGGCGCTCAACGCCTATCAGAACCTCGCCAAACAGGGCGGCGAAGCGCAATGGCGCGAGGAAGGCGCGTGGCGCGCCGCCTGGATTTATTATTTCCGCAAGGACGATTTCAAAGCGAACGCCGCGTTCAAACGGCTGGCAGCGAGCAAGGACGCGAACAAATACCGCCTCGCGTCATTGTATTGGCAGGCGCGCACCGCCGGGCGTATGCAGCAAATCGAGGACGCGAAGCGCCTCTACCTGACCATTCTAGGCGACGGCGAGGAGAGCTATTACAAGGCCGCGGCGACCGCGCGGCTCACGGCGATGGGCGCGATGCCCGAGGAGAAGAAGGTCGACGCCACGCCGCCGGAAGCGAAGCCCGCAGTGCTGACGTCCGCGCAGTCGTTTCACCTGCTGCGCGCGCAGGAGCTTACGGAGATTTCGCTCCAGACGCTCGCGACAGCGGAGCTCGACGAGGTGAGAAGCCTTTCATCCGAGGACCTGGCAATGCGCCTTCTGCTTCTGAAGGAGTACGGACGAAGCGGCGCCTATAATCGCATCGTCACCCTGTCCAATCAGGCGCCGCTCACCCGCTACGGCGAGGAACTGGCGCGTTACCGCTATCCGCTCGCTTACTGGGAGACCGTGCAGAAGGTGGCCAAGGAAAGCGGCGTCGATCCTTATCTCGTCGTCTCGCTGATGCGCCAGGAGAGCCTCTTCGATCCGCGCGCGCTCTCACCGGCGGCGGCGCACGGCCTCATGCAGATGCTGCATTCGACCGCGGCGCGGACGGCGGCGCGCCTCAAGCTCGCTGCGCCGAGCCGTGAGAAGCTTTTCGAGCCGGAGTTGAATCTGAAGCTCGGCATCCATCACATGAAAGAGCTGCTGCAGCGCTTCTCAAACAACTATGTCAAGGCGATCGCGGCCTACAACGCGGGCGCCGAGGCGGTCTCGCGCTGGGAGACGCGCTCCGCCGGCGCCGAAGACGACGAGTTCGTCGAGCGCATCCCCTACACGGAAACGCAGCTTTATGTAAAGCTCGTCCTGCGAAACCTCCGTGTCTACAAAAAACTTTACGGCGAGCAGAAATGAGGCGGCGCGGACCCCCGCGGATCGGCATCACGCCGGACGTATCTGTCAGTGTCAGTGCAAAAGAGCCTGTCACGATCATTCAGGCACGCTACGCGCGCGCCGTCGAACAGGCCGGCGGCGTGCCGCTGATCCTTCCGCCTCTACCGTCTTCGCGAACCGTGCGGGCCATGGTCGAATCGCTCGACGGCCTCGTGGTGAGCGGCGGCAACTTCGACATTCATCCCAAATTTTACGGCGAGAGACCGCTAGCCGCGTTGGGCGACATCAAGGAAGAGCGCACGGAATTCGAGCTTGGCTTGATCGCGCTCGCGCTCGCGCGCGACATGCCGCTGCTCGGCATCTGCGGCGGCGCGCAGGCTATCAACGTTGCGCTCGGTGGCTCGCTCTATCAAGACATCGACACGCAGTATCCGAATCGCATCGAGCACCAGCGCTCGCAACTCAAAGACCGCGGCGGGCACACGGTCGTGATTCACGAGCGAACCAAGCTGCGCAAGATCGTCGGCAAGCCGCGTCTGGAAGTCAACACCACACACCACCAGGCGGTGAAGACGCCGGGTAAAAGACTCGTCGTCAACGCAACCGCCGAGGACGGCATCGTCGAAGGCATCGAGAGCATCGCGCACAGCTTCGTAATGGGCGTGCAGTGGCATCCCGAGTTTCTCGTCCATCGCGACGCGATGCAGCGGAAAATCTTCGCCGCGCTCGTCCGCGCCTGTCGGTCGAACGGCCGATAATCCCGCCTTCGCCTCAGGCGCGTCGCGAGATAATATTTCATTTCCAGGTCGTTGACTTGCCGCCGACCGAGTCATAGGCTTTATCGCACCAGCAAGGCTGCAAAATTCGTCCTCGATGAGCGCCTGACAAGATCGTCAGCGGCGCCGGTCTACTTGCCTCGTCGATGCTTCCTATCGATTAGAAGAGCATGAACCATATTTCCTCCAAATTATTTGCGAAAATACTTGCGGAAAGGTGATCGCCATGCCGTACATCTCTGTCGGTAAAGAAAACTCACACGACATCGAGATCTACTATAAAGATTGGGGGATCGGCCAGCCGATTGTCTTCAGCCACGGCTGGCCGCTCAGCGCTGACGCCTGGGAGGACCAGATGTTCTTCCTCGCCTCGCGCGGCTACCGCTGTATCGCCCACGACCGCCGCGGCCACGGCCGTTCGACGCAGACCTGGGGCGGCAACGACCTGGATACCTACGCCGATGACCTGGCCAAGCTCTGCGAGGCGCTCGACTTGAAAGACGCGATCCACGTCGGCCACTCGACCGGCGGCGGTGAGGTCGCGCGCTACATCGGCCGGCACGGGACCAAACGCGTCGCAAAGGCGGTGCTCGTCGGCGCGATTCCACCGCTCATGCTGAAGACGCCGGCCAATCCCGCCGGCTCGCCGATCGAGGTGTTCGACCAGCTGCGGGCTGCGGTGCTTAAAGACCGCTCGCAGTTCTGGAAGGATTTGAGCCTACCGTTCTACGGTTACAATCGTCCCGGAGCGAAAGTCTCCGAAGCCGTGCGCGAGTCGTTCTGGCTGCAGGGCATGATGTGCGGGTTTCCCGGCTCGTACTTCTGCATCAAGGCGTTCTCCGAGACCGATCAACACGAAGACCTGAAGAAATTCGACGTGCCGACGCTCATCGTCCACGGCGACGACGACCAGATCGTGCCGATCGGCGCCGCGGC
>DATDFN010000233.1:0-3762 GCA_036522615.1 Binatia bacterium
ACAGTCGTAGGGCTCCAGCCCGAGCTCGCGGAGCCGCGCGCGCACCGCTCCCATCTGAGCCGGGGCGGCGCCGCTCTCGATGATCGACGATACGAAGGCCGCGAATTCGGGCGGCGACCAGCCGGACTCGGGCGACAGCTCCGTGTGGATGAAGTCGAGCCCGTAGAACGGGTGCTTTTGATTCTCGACGCGGCCGTACATATGCACGCCGCATCCCGTGCAGGCGTGCCGCTGGATCGCCGCGGCGGGATCGACCACTTTGAGCTTGCCCGCATGAGCGGTCACGCTCAGCTTGTCGCGCGGGACGACCGCCACCTGCGAGAACAGCGCGCCTTTCGGCTTCCAGCACTTGGTGCAGCCGCAGGCATGGTTGTGCGCGGACTGCGTCTTGACGGTGACCTCGACCGGATCTTTCGCGCATCGGCAGACGAGGACGCCGCCGGCGAAATTCTTCGCCGCGGGCCGAATGCCCGAGTCGATAGACGGATGAATAGAGATTTTTCCCGCCATAGGACCTCCAAAGAAAGTTAGAAACACCTCTGGCTTTCACTATTCATGGCGGAAATCAAGATCGACCGCATCGCTAGAAAGTGATCGGGGGAAGCGGCGATGGCCGCGCCGTTCCGGCGCGCGGATCAATCCCGCCGGGGCGCGTCCAGAGCGGCTTGCAGACAGACCCCGTGCAGATCGACGGCGGTCAGGCCGCAATATTCCAGCGTGTAGCCGGGCCGCGTCTGCGCCAAGCCGTCTTCGACAAGCGTTTTCAGGACCAGGCGGCGAAAACTGCCGTGGCCCATCACGCCCTCGTGTTCTTTGAGATCGGCCTCTTCATGGGTCGAGAAGTAAACGGCCTGCTCGCGCGTGAGCCCGTAATGCTCGGTCAGCGCCTTGAAGAAATCCGCGGACCAGTAGCCCGTCTGCTCTTCGGTCGCGCCGGCGGCGTAGAATTCGGCCATGGTGCCTTCCCACAACAGAGAGCGCTTGAAGTCGAGCTTGGCGCGGAACTCGGCGAGCATCGGCGCGAGAAAGATTTCATCCTCGGCGATACCGAGGGCCTTCGCGGTCTCGAGCACGACGTGCACGTGCCCCGGCGGCTTGGGGTGGATCAGCTCGTCGGCCAATTTTTCCGCCATGCGCGCCATCAAGTCTTTATGTTTGCGGAAAAACGCTATGTGTTTGTGGTACGACGCGGCCTCGACGGTGTTGATCTCGATCGTGTACGAGCCCCAGTTCGAGAAAAAGATCCTGAGCTTTTCGCGCGGCAGCGTGCCGGCCCGCAGCTGCTGCATGAACGGGGAGTCGGTCACGCGCGAGCGCCAGCGCGCGGCGACCTTGCGATAGTGCTCCCGGACGAATGCGCCGGCGTCGTCGGTCGATGTCATGGCCTTCTCCATCGTCGTCATTTTATGCCGAGCTCGTGATTCACTTCGCGCTGGAGCGAGAAATCGAAGATCTTGGCGGCCGCCGCGGGCTTCGCGAGTTTCAGCAGTTCCGCGTCGGCCTTGAGAAAGTCCTCGACCTCTTTGTCGGAAGGAATGCCCTGGGTCGTGAACGCGGGCTTGGAAATCCGGTACGATTCGAGCGCGACGGCGTATTCGACGCGCTGGAATTTGGCGAGGATTTCGCTGGTGCCCTGCTCGTTATCGAAAAAATAACGCCCCCCTTTCGCCCGCGCGCGTAAAATGCGCCGGACGAGGTCCCGGCGCTCGGCTAAAAACTTATCCGTCACCGCCGTGCCGTTCTGCAGGTTCGCCAGATCTTCCATGGCCGAGCCCAGGACCGTCATGTGGTATTTATCGCGCGCCAGGATGACCGTCGGCGGCGACAGCGCGGCCGCGTCGATCGCTCCGGCGATCAGGCTTTGCAGCTGGGCGGGCACGTCGCCGCCGACGATGACCGTGACGTCCTTGTCCGGGTCCAGGCCGCCCTTGCGCAGCAGGCGCGCCGCCGCCGTGTGCTGCGCGCCGCCCAGCGTCGTCGTGCCGAGGCGCGTGTTTTTAAGACCGGCGATCGATTTGATGTTCGGCCGGGCGACGAGCCAGAAGAGGTTGCGCTTAAGACTCACCGTTAGAATTTTGAGCGGCAGATCGCTGCGCTCCATCGCCCGGATCACGGTGCTGACGCCGTTGCTGGCGTGCACCTGCCCGCTCAAGGCCGCCGCCATCGCCACGTTGCCGCGGATCTGGACCAGATCGACGTCGAGACCTTCCTCGCGAAAGAACCCCTTCTCTTTGGCGATATAAAGATCGATGGATGCGATGCTGCGGCTCGGAATCGAAAAGACGATTTTTTCGTTTGGCGCCTGCGCCGGGGCCGCCGTGGCATGCAGGAGCAAAAGTGCAGCCAGGAGAAAAGACCGACGCGCCAGGAATTTATTCGAGCGGCAAAATCGATCCGTTATCAATGCGGGGAACCTCTCAACCGGCGACGTATCGAAGGGCGAATCCCCGGATTGCCGATCATTGCAAAAACGGCTGCCATGGGGCGACTTTCAATCCCATCTGCTCCAGCGCTCGATGGCCGCAGAGGCCGAAGGGATTCGCCATCGTCTCCTGCATCTCGAAGTGGTTGTAGCCCTCGCCGACGATGAACTCGACCGGCTTGCCGGCGGCCTTGACGGCGGCGGCGAACTCGCGCGTCTGGCGCTGGAACTCGGGCGTCTCGAGCGTACCGTGGCCGACGATGAGCGGCGTGTGCAGCTTATCCAGATGGCGCTGCGTGCTGAGCTTCTCCTCGGTCTCGTCGTCGAACTTGACGTACTGGCCGCGTTTGGAGAGCCGCGGAGCTTTCAAATCGTGCATGCCGCTTATGAGCATCGCGCCTTTGAGGACGTTCTGCGGCAGATCGAATTCTCCCTCCCAGTCGGTGATCGTCACGACGCCGCCGAGATGCGCGCCGGAGGAGTGTCCCGCGAGATAAATGCGGTTGGGGTCGCCGCCAAACGACGCCGCGTTTTTCGCGACCCACGCGACAGCGCGCCGCACCTGATCGGCCATGACCATGAGGCTTCCGCCCACATCGGTAACCGCCGCAAAGTCGGGGACGACGAAGTGCGCGCCCGCGGCGAGATACATCTCCGCCATATAGGAGGATTCGCCCGCGACGCCGTTCTTCCACGCGCCGCCGTGGATGAAGATTCGCACCGGCGCGTTCGGCCGGTTGGTTTTATAAATATCGAGCTTCTCGATCTCGGTCGGGCCGTAGGCGACGCGCTCGGGCAGGCCGAGGCGCTTCAGCGCCCGCTCGCACGCGGCCATGCGGCGCTTTTTGATCTCGTCCCGGTTCGCCGCATAGACGGCCTGGTCATAGGCATCGTCGAGCTCCTTCTGATCCATGTCGAGCCACACGATCGGTCCCTTGGCCATTCCCGTCTCCTTTTATCTTCGTCCCGGATCTTTTTTTGCCGCAGCCGTTATTTTTCGTAAAGTTTTTTTATAAAGCCTTCGGCCTCGAGCTCGGCAACGATGCTGCCGTCGATAAAGTTTTCCGGCATGAGCTTGTTGGCCTGCGGGAGAGTCGCGGATAATTGTTTGAGAGCGAACCCTATCGTGTTGGGATCGGGCGAGGGGTTTCGCTCCAAGGTGTCTTTGTAAAGGTCGAAGGTCTTGTTCAAGATCTCCTCGTCTTGAGTTTTCAAATAGGTTCGAAACACCTTCGTCGTAAAGCTCCTATCCGTTTTCGCCGTCTTTATACCCTCGATCCAGCCTTTCATGAACCGCTTGACGACATCTCTTTTGCTTTGCAGGTACGCTTTGGTGACGA
>DATDFN010000234.1:0-13757 GCA_036522615.1 Binatia bacterium
ACGCTGCAGATTTGGGCGCTGCCCGGCCTTCTCGTGGGCATCTCGTACGCGCTATTTTTTCCCGAGCAGAATCGGGTAGTGGAGCACGCCAGCCGCGCGCAGGGATCGTTCTGGCGCGATGTGGTGAAAGACCGCTCGGTCCTCGCGATGTTCTTTGTTTCCGTCTTTCGCACGCTCGGCCAGAGCGCGACGACGGTCTTCCTGCCGCTTTACATGACGATTTATTTGAAGCTCCCTGTCGCGACGATGGGATTTTACATCTCGACAGTCTTTTTCTTTGCCGGCATCTCGCCGACGTTTTCCGGTTGGGCCGCGGATAAGATCGGCCGGATTCCGCTGATCGTCGTGGGCTCCACGCTTGCGGGGCTCGCGATCATGGCGATTCCGCACCTCGCACCGGGGATTCCGCTCGGCATCGGCTGCGGTCTGGTCGGCGGGCTCCTCTGGGCGTTGCGGCCGGTCGTCTTCGCCGCCGCGATGGAGGTCGCGCCTCCGAACCTCGCCGGCAGGACGGTGGGGTTTCTCTATAGCGGCAACATGGGGCTGTCGTTTATCGCGCCACTCTCCGCGGGGCTGATCGCGGACGCTTACGGTCTTCCGACCGCGCTCACGTTCATCGGAGTTTTCCCGCTGCTCGCAGCGGTTGTGCCGCTGGCAATGCTGCGGGAAAAGCTGCGCCGGGCTTAGAGCATCCTCTTATCGCTGAAGCTGTAATATCGGCCGTGGCCGATCACGACGTGATCGAGCACGCGGACGCCCATCACTTCGCCCACCTGCTTTAATCGTTTGGTGATGTCAATGTCTTCGGGGCTCGGCGCCGGGTCGCCGCTCGGATGATTGTGGACGAAGATCACTGCCGCGGCGGATTCGCGGATGACCGGGTTGAAGACCTCGCGCGGGTGGACGAGCGAAGCGGTCAGCGAGCCCTCGGAGATTTTTACTTCGCGGATTTTTTTGTTCTTGTTCGTGAGCAGCACGACGTAGAACATCTCGCGTTTCTGCTTTCCCAGGCGATCGGAGAAGTCGCGATAGACGTCTTCGGCGGATTTGAGCGCGCGGCCGGTCTCCCACTTCTGGCGCGCGAGGCGGCGGCCGAGTTCGAGGCCGGCTTTCAACTGCGCGCTCTTTGCCGGGCCGATGCCCTTGACCGCGGCCATCTCTGCGATCTGCGCGTTATCGATCCCTTTGAGGTCGTCAAAATGATTCAGGAGTTGCCGGGCGCAGTCGAGCGCGCTCTGGCCGGTGTTGCCGGTGCGCAGAAGAATCGCGATCAGCTCCGCTTCCGTAAGATTCTCAGGCCCACGTTGAAGCAGCTTTTCGCGCGGCCGGTCCTCCTCCGGCCAGTCCTTGATCGGCTGGTATTTCTCGGCCATGAGCAGGGCATTTATCATGCCCGGCTTATTTACTCCAGAACTCTAAGCAAAAGGCCCTTTAGATACTCGCCTTCGGGTTGATGCAGGCTCACCGGGTGGTCCGGCGCGGGGCCGAGGCGCTTGAGTATCTGCACTTTGCGCCGCGCGTCGACCGCGGCGCCGAAGACGATCTTCTGGAAAAGATCCGTCGTGACGTGCTGGGAGCAGCAAAAGGTGAGAAGCAAGCCGCCGCGCGGCAAGATCTTAAGCCCATGAAGGTTTAAAAACTTATAGCCGCCGGCGGCGGCTTCCACGTCGCCGCGCCGGTGCGCGAGCGACGGCGGATCGAGAACGAGAATGTCTACTTTGTCGCTGAAATTTTTCAGGAACGAGAATGCATCCGCGCGGATGAAATCGCCATCGTGCGCCTCCTGGCCGTTAAGCCGCAGATTTCTTTTGGCGAGATCGAGCGCCGGATTCGAGGAGTCGAGCGAAATAACTCGCTCGGCGCCGGCTTTCAAGGCGTATACGGAAAAACCGCCGGTGTACGCGAAGCAATTGAAGACTGTCATGCCCGGCGCGAGCGCAGCCATGAGAGCGCGATTGTCCCGCTGATCGAGAAAAAAGCCGGTCTTCTGGCCACCTCGGATATCGACGAGAAAGCGATTGCCGTGCTCTTCGATTTCGATCAGCTCCGGCGGCTCTTCACCGTAGACGAGGCCCACGGACGGCGCGAGCCCTTCCTCGTCGCGCACGCCGCCTTCGCTTCTCTCGTAGATGCCCTTCGGCTTCAGCTCCGCCGCGAGCGCTTGTAAGAATACGGATTTTAGCGCGTCTATGCCGGCGGTGAAGAACTGGCAAAGGAAGTAATCGGCGTAGCGATCGACGATGACGCCGGGAAGAAGGTCGCCCTCGCCGTTGACGACCCGGCATGCGTTGGTGGAAGGGGACACCAATCGCGCGCGCAAGGACCATGCCGCGGCGATGCGGCGCGAGAAAAAAGCAGCGTCGATCGCTTCTTGCTCCCATGTGAGCAGGCGAACCCTAATCTGCGACTTCGGATTATACAGGCCGCGCGCGAGCCAGCGGCCTTGATAATCCAGCACGTCGACGACGGGATTGTTATCCGGACTCTCTTCGGTTTTTTCGATCGCGCCGGAAAAAATCCATGGATGCCCGCCCATAACAGGGCGCTCGCGGCCCTTCTTCAAATGAATGCGATACATCTTTGCGGCGATTCGCAGGAGCAGTTGCGAATGAATGCTTCTCTGGGAGAGCTTTCCGACGCTATTCTTTTCGGATGAACGTGCCGCTTTTCCCGCCGCTTTTTTTGACGAGGCGGATCTCGCCCAGCGTCATCTCGCGGTCGACGGCCTTGCACATATCGTAGATCGTAAGCCCGGCGACCGCCGCGGCCGTCATCGCTTCCATCTCGACGCCGGTCTTGCCGCTGACGCGTACGGTCGTCTCGATCTCGACGCGCGGCGGACTTTTCTCCGCGGTAAAGTCAACGGCGATCGATGTGAGATTCAGCGGATGGCACATGGGAATCAATTCGGCGGTTTTTTTCGCCGCCATGATGCCCGCCACGCGCGCGACGGAAAACACGTCGCCCTTTTCGACCTTTTTCTCCAGGATTAGGCCGAGCGTTTCCGCCCGCATGAAAATCGCGCCGCGGGCGGTGGCGACGCGCTCGGTCACGTCTTTCGAGGTCACGTCGACCATACGCGCGTTGCCTTCGGCATCGAGGTGGGAGAGCTTGGCCATTTGTGCTCGCTTTCGGCTGAGTGTCGTTTATGCTACATAAAATTTATGGATAAAAAAAGCCATCACCGCGTGCTCATCCTGGGCTCCGGCGCAGCGGGGCTGACCGCGGCGATCTACGCGGCGCGCGCGGACCTCGAGCCCGTCATGATCGAAGGATCGCAGCCCGGCGGCCAGCTCACGATCACGACCGATGTGGAAAATTATCCCGGTTTTCCAAAAGGCATTCTCGGTCCCGAGCTGATGGAGGAATTTAAAAAGCAGGCGGAGCGCTTCGGCACGAAGATGATATTCGGCGACGTCACCGCGGTCGATTTGAAAAAAAAGCCGTTCGAGGTCACAGCAGGCAAGGACGTGTATACTTGCGACGCGTTGATCGTCGCGACCGGAGCCTCCGCGAAACTTCTCGGCATCCCCTCGGAAAAACTTCTCATGGGTTACGGCGTGTCGGCCTGCGCAACGTGCGACGGCTTTTTCTTCAAGGACAAAGAGGTGGTGGTGGTGGGCGGCGGCGACACCGCGATGGAAGAGGCGCTATTTCTGACGAAATTCGCGACGAAGGTGACCGTCGCGCATCGTCGCAACGAGCTGCGCGCCTCGAAGATCATGCAGGACCGCGCCGAGAGCAATCCCAAAATCAGCTTTCTATGGGAGACCGTCATCGACGAGGTCCTGGGCGACCCGAAAAACGGCGGGGTCGTCGGCGTGAAGCTGAAGAACGTCAAAAGCGGCAAGGTCCAGGACTTTAAAACCGATGGGGTGTTTATCGCCATCGGCCACGAACCGAACACGAAACTCTTCAAGGGCCAGCTCGACATGGACGAGTTCGGCTACCTCGTCACGAAAAGCGGTTCGACCGCCACCAACGTGCCGGGAGTCTTCGCGTGCGGCGATGTCCAGGACCGCGTCTACCGCCAGGCGATCACGGCCGCCGGCACGGGCTGCATGGCGGCGATCGACGCCGAGCGGTATTTAGAAACCCTCAAGCATCAACACTGAGCGCGCGCTTTTTTTGATCTCCATCTGCGCCGCAAAATCTACAATCGACGTTTTTTTCTTTTCGCGCTCACCGCCTTGTGGTAGGTAGGTCCCTGTGTTTACGGTTCGTCATCGGCCCGCGCACGGGCAGCCCGAAAATGTGCCTGTCGAGGAAGTCCCGCGGCTTCTTCACAGCGATTGCAGCTTGTATATCGACCTCGACACGCCCGGCGAAGAAGACCTCGATTTCCTGCGCAAGCAGCTTCATCTTCACTCGCTGACGCTCGAAGACATCGTCAACCAGAATCAGCGACCGAAGCTCGAAGGCTACGAGAACTACGTCTATCTCGCGATCCATGCGTTGGTCAGGAGAGACGATTGGGATATCGAGCCGGTCGAGGTCGATCTGGTCCTGGGAAAGAACTGGCTTTTAATGTGCCATTATGGCGCCGTGCCCGGACTGACCGATAACGATTCTTTCGGCGAGCGCCTGGACATGGCGTTGACGCACGGCGCGGATTTCTTGCTTTATACGATCGTCGATATCATCGTGGACAGCTATTTTCCCATTATCGACGCGGCGGAGGAGGAGATCGATACACTCGAGGACCGCCTCCTGACGAACACGAGCCTAGAGGACATGAACCGGTTGCTCCAATTCAAGCGCTCGGCGGTCCACGTCCGCCGCGCCGTCGGGCCGCAGCGCGAGGTCTTCAACCAGCTCGCGCGGCACGATTCTCTATTCGTGCGCCCAGATCACGTGGTTTATTTTCGCGATGTCTACGACCATCTGATTCATATCTCCGAAGAGCTCGACGGACTGCGTGATATCCTCTCCGGCGCGATGGAGGTTCACCTCTCGGTCATCTCGAATCAGCTCAACATCACGATGAAGCGGCTGACGGCTTGGGGAACGATCTTCGTGATCGTCACCGCGATCGCCGGCATTTATGGCATGAACTTTGAGCACATGCCGGAGCTCAAATGGCTCTACGGCTATCCCTTCGCGCTGGGCTTGATGACCACTGTCTCGGTAGGCCTCTACTTGTACTTCAAGAACAAAGATTATCTCTAGACCCTCTCGACGGCGCTTTTGTGGACCCCCTTGACGGAGCGGCCGGAAGGATCGTTCATCTTCGCGAACTCCTCGCTCCAGCGAAACGCCGTCGGCGTCGAGCAGGCGATCGACGGCCCGACGGGCACGGTGAGCGCCGCGGTCGGATTGGTGAAATGCCGGTCGAAAATTTGCCGGTAGTAGTAACCTTCCTTCGAAGTCGGGGTCTGCTGCGGGAAGGTATCCGCCGCGCGCTCCATCATCTCGTCGGTGACTGCCGCCTCGACGTGTTTTTTCAGCTCTTCGATCCAGCTATAACCGACGCCGTCTGAGAACTGCTCTTTCTGGCGCCAGAGAATTTCTTTCGGCAGAAAGCCGTCGAAGGCTTTTCTGAGCACGCCTTTCTCGATCGTTGTTCCCGGGCACATCTTGTCCTGGGGATCGATTCCCATCGCATAATCGAGGAATTCCTTGTCGAGAAAGGGCACGCGCGTCTCGAGCCCCCAAGCGGCCGTCGCCTTGTTCGCGCGCAGGCAGTCGTATTTGCTCAGCGCCGCGAGCTTGCGCACGGTCTCTTCGTGGAATTCCTGCGCGCTCGGCGCCATGTGGAAGTAAAGATAGCCGCCGAAGACCTCGTCCGCGCCCTCGCCGGAGAGCACCATCTTGATGCCCATCGATTTGATCTTTCGCGCCATGAGATACATCGGCGTCGCGGCGCGCACCGTCGTCACGTCGAAGGTCTCGAGATGGTAGACGACGTGTTCGAGGGCGTCGAGACCTTCCTGGACGGTGAAGATCGTCTCGTGATGGACGGTGCCGATTGCGCGCGCGACTTTGCGCGCGTATTTGAGGTCGGGCGATTCCTTCAGGCCGACCGAGAAGGAGTGGAGCCGAGGCCACCAAGCTTCTTCCCGGCCGGCCGATTCGATTCTTGTCTTGCGATATTTGGCGGCGATCGCTGCGATCAACGAAGAATCGAGACCGCCCGAAATGAGAACGCCGTACGGAACATCGGACATGAGCTGGCGCTTGACCGCTTTCATGAGCGCCTCGCGGAGCTTTTTGAGCGATGCCTTTTTGTCCGGGAGAGTCTCTTGCCACTCCGGCCGGTACCAGCGGACGAACTTTCTCTCGCTGCCGAGGTAATAATGTCCGGGAGGGAATTCTGCGACGCGCTCGCAGACGTCGTTCAGCGCTTTCATCTCGCTCGCTGCGTATACAGAGCCGTTGGCGCTCCAGCCGATGTAGAGCGGACAGATGCCGATGTGGTCGCGGGCGATGAAGTAATCGTTTTTCCGCTTGTCGTAGAGAACGAAGGCGAAAATGCCGTTCAAAAGGTTTAAAAATTCCGGACCGTATTCGTCGTAGAGATACAGGATGATCTCGCAGTCCGATCTCGTCTGCCAGGAATGTTTCCGCTTGAGCTGTTTTCTCAGAGCGACGTGGTTGTAAATCTCGCCGTTCACGCCCAACACGGCGCCCGTGTCGCGGTCGATGAGCGGCTGCGCGCCGTGCTCGACGTCGACAATCGAGAGCCGCTCGTGGGCGATGAGTGCGCTCTCGCCGGCGTAGATGCCGCTCCAATCGGGACCGCGATGGCGCACGCGCGCCGCCATTTTCAGCGCCTGGTCGCGCAGCACTGGCGACGGCTCGCGTATTTCGAATATGCCGACGATACCGCACATGGCCGCAACTCCGATTGTGGCGGCTGGCGGAAATTTTACAATCGGGAATTTACCGGAGGATCTACCGGCGTTTTTTGCTATCGCTCAGCAATTCCAGTGCCGCGAGCCGGCCCGACGCGCCCATGACGCCGCCGCCGGGATGCGTGCCCGCGGCGCAGAGATAAAGTCCCCGGATCGGCGTGCGATACCTTGCCCAGCCAGCGACCGGCCGCATGAAAAAGAGCTGATCGAGACCGAGCTCGCCGTGAAATATGTTGCCTTCGGTAAGGCCGTATTCCTGCTCGAGGTCCCACGGCGTCACGACTTGCCGGTGGAGGATGATGTTTTTCAGATTGGGCGCGTATTCGGCGAGCGTGTCGATCACGGTGTCGCCGAATTTTTCTCTCACCTCCGGCCAGCTGCCTTCTTTCAAGTGATACGGCGCGTACTGGACGAAGATCGACATGACGTGTTTTCCGGGCGGCGCCATCGTCGGATCGATCGTTGACGGGATGACGATGTCGAGATACGGCCGGCGCGAGAAGCCGCCGTATTTGGCGTCGTCGTACGCATGCTCCAGATAGTCGATCGACGGGCTGATCGAGATCGCGCCGCGGAGATGCGGCCCGTCGCCGGGAAGGCAGGTGAAATCTGGCAGGGCGTCGAGCGCGAGATTGACCTTGGCGGACGAGCCGCGCATACGGATGCGATTCACCTGTAAAACGAACTCGGGATCGAGATTTACCGGATCGATCAGTTTCAAGAACGTTCGCTTGGGATCGACCGCCGAGGTGACCGCATCCGCTTCGATCTCTTCACCGCTCTCCAAGACGACGCCGGCCGCGCGCTCGTTTTTGACGAGAATATGCGCGACCGGCGCATTCGTTCGGATCTTCGCGCCATGATGCATCGCCGCCTTCGCAAGCGCTCCGGAAACGCTCCCCATCCCGCCGCGCGCCCAGCCCCAGGAGCGGAAGACCGCATCGATCTCGCCCATGTAGTGGTGCAAGAGGACGTACGCGGTGCCGGGCGAGCGCGGCCCGAGAAACGTCCCGATGATGCCGCTCGCCGACATCGTCGCTTTGAGCGCTTCGGTTTCGAACCACTCGTCGAGATAGTCGGCCGAGCTCATCGTCATGAGCTTGGTGAGATCATAAAGCACGTTGGTCCCGAGTTTCCGAAAATGACGATAGAGATTGAAGAGCGTCGGGAACTCGCGCGGGTTGATGGTTGTCGGGTCCGGCGGCACGAGACCAAGTATCGGCTTCACGGCCATCGCCATGCGGTGCATGAGCCTGCCGAACTGATCATAAGCCTCAGCGTCGGTAGCCGAGTGTCGCTGGAGCTCGCGGCGCGTCTTGTCGTGGTCGCTCCAGCGCGCGAGGTAATTGCCGTCGGGAAGCGGCGTGAAAGTGCAGTCGAGCGGAATGACCTCCAGGCCGTGGGAGGCCAGGTCGAGCTCGCGGATGACTTCGGGCCTTAAAAGGCTCACGACGTAGGAGCAGACGGAAAACTTAAAGCCGGGAAAGATCTCTTCGGTCACCGTCGCGCCGCCGACGATGTGGCGGCGCTCCAGCACGAGGACTTTTTTCCCGGCTCTCGCGAGATAAGCGGCGTGCGTGAGGCCGTTGTGGCCCGCGCCGATGACGATGACATCGTATTTTTCGGCCATCACGTTCCTTGCTTAAGCGGCCATTTTTTGTAATTTTGACCGACAAGTCAACCGTGCCGATCGGAACTCCATTTCATCCCCGCACCTCCGCCTTGTGCGTCAGCCACAACTGGCGCGTGTGGTCGGGTTATCTCGCCGCGAGCACATACGAAGTGCTGCACGATCACGAATATCACGCGATTCGAAATTCCGCAGCCCTGATCGATATCTCGCCGCTGTTTAAATACGACGTGAGCGGCCGTGACGCGCTCAAGCTCGTGAGCCATGTCGCGACGCGCGGCGCGGCGAAATGCGCCGTGGGCCAGGCGATGTACACATGCCTGTGCGACGGCGAAGGAAAGGTCATTCAGGACGGAACGTTCTTCCGCTCGGACGAGAACCGCTTTCGCTTTCATCTGGCGGAGCCGAGCATGCGCTGGCTCAAGATGAACGCGGCCGGCATGGACGTCGATATTCAGGACGTCTCGGAGCGGATCGCGGCGGTCGCGATTCAGGGACCCACGTCGCGCGACATCGTTAAGTCGATTTTCGGCGCGGCGGTCGATCGTCTCAAGTTTTTTCGCTTCGTTTCGTTCGATGTCGAAGGCGTTCCCATCGTCGTGTCTCGCACGGGGTACACCGGCGATCTCGGCTATGAGCTCTGGATCGACGCGGCCCGCGCGGTCGAATTCTGGGATCTGCTCATGAGCGCCGGCAAGCCTTACGGCATCAAGCCGGCGGGAATGCTGGCGCTCGACCTCGCGCGCCTGGAGGCGGGATTCATTCTCCTCGAAGTCGATTATACGAGCGCGGAAAAAGCGCTCATCGCGTCGCAAAAATATTCGCCGTTCGAGATCGGCCTCGACTGGACGGTTGCCCTCGACAAAGATAATTTTGTCGGACGGAAAGCGCTTCTCGAAGAAAGGCGGCGGGGCAGCGCGCGCTCGCACGTCGGCTTGGAGATCGATTGGAACGATTACGAGCGGCTCTTTCGCGAAGCCGGTCTGGCCGCCGAGCTTCCCTCCGCCGCCTGGCGCGGCGGCGCGCCGGTATATTCTGGCGGAAAGCAGGTTGGCCAGGCGACGACCGGCGGCTGGTCACCCACGATTAAGCGCTACATCGCGCTCGCGACGGTCTCAAGCGAGTTCGCGCAGCCGGGAACCGAGCTGTCGATGGAACTGACTGTCGACTATGTACGAAAAAAAGTGAGAGCGAGAGTCGTGAAGACCCCGTTCTTCGATCCGCCGCGAAAGCGCGCGGATTTCAGCCGAACACCGTCAGAGCCTCGAGCGCCAGCCCCTTCGCCACCGACGTAAGCTCTTCGCCGCCTTTCATTCGCTCGGCGCCGAATCTTTCGGTAAACAGCCTTTTTACCGCCGGCACGAGCGATGTTCCTCCCGTCATAAAGACGCTGTCCACTTCTTCAAAGGATACGCCCGACCGGCGGAAAAGCCGGTCGACGCATTCCCCGATCCTGTGGATTTCCCGCGCGATCCAGGCTTCGAACTGCTCGCGCGTTACATTCGCGTCGATCGCGACCGGCGGATCGTCGAAAACGAACCTTGTGCTTTCCTGGCCGGTCAAGGCGAACTTCGCGCTCTCGACGGAGCGATAAAGGCGGTAGCCGCTGTCGTTCTCCACGACATGTATCAGCGCATTGATCTTCTCCGGCTGCAGCGCCTGGAATCGAAGCTCTTCCAGCAGCTCCATCGTTTTCTTCGATTTTAAAAAAGACAGGTAGTGCCATTTTTCGAGGTGTTCGTAGAGCCACGACGGGATCGGCAGCGGCGCGCCGAAAGGCGGCTGATACCGCGAATTCAGGCCGAGCGCTGGCGCGACGAGTCTGCGCACGATCCGGCTGTCGAAGCTGTCGCCGGCGATGCCGACGCCCGCCGTGCTTATAACCACGCGTTCTCCACCATGTCCGGCGCTGAGGCGGACAAGCGAAAAGTCGCTCGTTCCCCCGCCGAAATCGGCGATCAACACCAGTTCCTCGCGGTCCAAAGTCGCCTGGTATTGGCGCGCGGCGGCGACGGGCTCGAATACAAAAGATATTTGCTCGAAGCCTGCCGCCCCGAGCGCCGCGCGCAGCCGTCCGATGGCGAAATCGTCGTCGGCCTTGGTTTTCGCGCCGCTGAAATGAACGGGCCTTCCGACGACCACGCTGCGCCCGAGTTCCCCTAGCTGAGCTTCCGCCGCGGCCTTGAGCTTTCGGATGAGTATGCCGATTAAATCTTCCAGAGAAAATGTCTGTCCCAGGATGCTCGTTTGCCGAAACAGTCTACTCGGAAGATGCGACTTCATCGACTGGATGAGCCGTCCGCGACTTCCGGATTTTAGATAAGCCGTTATAGCATCCGGACCGGCGACGGCGCGCGGCGCGCCGTCGGACGCCGATGTTTCGGGATCGAAGTAGAGGAGCGAGCGGAACGTTTCCGTGAATGAGCCGCCGGTCTCGAATGTCGCCAGCCGGGCCGTTCCATCGCGGTCTGCCACCGCGAGAGCGCTGTTCGTCGTACCGAAGTCCAGTCCGACAGCGGTGACGTCGCCCATCGTCGCTGATGAGCTCAGAGACCCGCTACGCCGATGACGACGCCGCGGCAGACCTTCGCCATGAATTCGAGATCGAGGGTTTCGATCGTGTCGAAAGCCGTGTGATAGTTCGGATTGCGCATGAACGCCGTGTCGGTGAGCAGCAGTGCGGGAAAGCCGGCGTCCCAGAAAGGCGCATGGTCGCTGAGACGCGCTTGGGGCACGAGAAATCCGTTCCCCATGACGGACAGGGTCTCAACGGGAAGGCCATCGACTTTTTTGAGTGCGGCGGCGAAACTTTTGAGCAGCGCGGCGGAGCGCCAATTTCCCACGACGCCGAGAAAATCGGCACGGTCGGGATAGAACCAGCCGAAGCCGGGCGGATATCTTTGGCTTCCGGGACGGCGGTCCGTGTAGCCCAGCATCTCGAGCGACAGCATCCCGGCGACGTTCGCGCCTTCCGATTTAAGTCTTTTGGCCAAATGACTGCTGCCGATCATATTGAGCTCTTCGAGATTGAAAGCGCAGAAGAGCACTTCGTTGCGAAGCTTTGCCCGGGAGAGAACTCGCGCGGCCTCCAGAAGCACCGCCACGCCGCTCGCGTTGTCGTCGGCGCCGGGGGATCCTTCGACCGAGTCGAAATGGGCGCCGAGCACGACGAGCGGCGACCGCCTCGGGGCGGACGTGCGTGCGATGATGTTCCGAAAGTTTCTTCCGCGGTAGGAAAAGAAATCGCTCTCGACGCGGAGTCCCATCGCTGCGAGTTCCTCTTCGAGATAATTTTCGACCGCCGAGAGACGGGCTGCGCTCCTGGCCGTCGTCGGAGTCCTTTCGCCGACGATGCGATCGAGGCGCGCTTTGAGCTCGGCGGCAGTGATGTTGAGGCTCGCAGCGTTCATGCGGCGGGCGGCCGGACCGGGATGCCTCTATCGGCGAGAAACCGCTTGCATTCGGCGACGGTATACTCGCGATAGTGAAAAATGGAGGCGGCGAGCGCCGCGCTCGCCTTGCCCGTGGTCAGGCCTTCGAAAATATGTTCGAGATTGCCCACGCCGCCGGAAGCGATTACGGGAATCGGAACGCGTTCGGATACCGCTCGCGTGAGCTCGATGTCGTAGCCGTTTTTCGTGCCGTCTCGGTCCATGCTGGTGAGAAGAATTTCGCCGGCGCCGTAGCCGGCCATCTTCTCGGCCCAATGGCAGGCGTCGATCCCGGTCGGTCTTCTTCCGCCGTGCGTAAAGACTTCCCAGTCGCCGTTGCTCCGCTTGGCGTCGATCGCGACGACGATGCACTGGCTGCCGAAAGTCTCCGCGGCCTCGCGGACGAATTCCGGCCGCGCGACCGCGCCGGTATTGATCGAAACCTTGTCGGCGCCGGCGCGGAGCAGCTGCTTGATGTCGTCCAGGCGGTTGATGCCGCCGCCGACGGTGAGCGGCATGAAAACCTCGTCGGCGGTGCGGCCGACAACGTCGAGAATAATTCCGCGCTTTTCATGCGACGCCGTGATATCGAGAAAACACAGCTCGTCGGCCCCCTCGCGGTCGTAAATGCGCGCGACTTCCACCGGATCGCCGGCGTCGCGGAGGCCGAGAAATTTGACCCCTTTGACGACGCGTCCCGCGTCGACGTCGAGGCAGGGGATGATGCGCTTGGTGAGCATAAAAAAACCAGTGTAGCCGACCCCTCCCGCACGCTCAAGAGAACCAATGGGTCGGCGGAGTCGCGTTCCACGCACGGATCGTGTATTTTAGCGAGATTATCGCCGCCGCGATTATCGCTGACAGACTATCGATGGACCAATATTTATGGCTTGTGCCGGTCGGAATTGTCATCGGCGCTTACGGGACGCTCATCGGAGCCGGGGGCGGCTTTGTTCTCGTGCCGCTGTTATTGTTGGCCTATCCGTCCGCAAGCGCCGATACGATCACGAGCATCTCTCTTGCGGTCGTTTTTTTCAATGCGCTTTCCGGCTCGATCGCCTACGCGCGCCAGCGGCGTATCGACTACTACTCCGGCGTTCTTTTTTCGCTGGCAGCCGTACCCGGGGCGGTTTTGGGCGCGCTCACGACGGCTTTTATTCCGCGTCGCTTCTTCGATGTTTTAATCGGCGTATTGATGCTCGGAGCCGCGATCTTTCTGTTCTGGCGTCCGGCCGGCGAAAAGCCGCCCGGCCAGCAGAGGCCCGGCGAATTTAAACGGCGCGTCATTGAAGCCGACGGTACCGAGCATATCTTTTACTATAATCGCTCGCTCGGCGTGGGGCTCAGCTTGATCGTCGGATATCTATCGAGCCTGCTTGGCATCGGCGGCGGCTTCATCCATGTGCCTGCGCTTGTCGGTTTGTTGAATTTTCCGGTCCATATCGCGACCGCGACCTCGCATTTTATTCTATCCGTGATGGCGCTGGCCGGCACGTTGACGCACATCGCGACCGGCGCGTTTCAGAGCGGCGTCAGGCGCACGATCATGCTTTCCTTGGGCGTCGTCATAGGCGCGCAGTTCGGTGCTCGTTTATCCAACCGCATCAAAGGGGACTGGATTATCCGGGGCCTCGCCTTTGCTTTGGCGGTCGTCGGGCTACGTCTCCTTTGGTCCTCCATTTAGGGCTACTAATAAAGCTGCCCGCCTGGCGCCCCACAGAATCTCATCGTCATGCTTGACAAGTCACGGCGGATTAAAGTATAGGCCTTAAGTCGTAGACAACAGAATACGCTGAACGTCTTAAATAAACCGGGGGAGGTTCAATGAAGACTTTATTTTCA
>DATDFN010000235.1:0-15470 GCA_036522615.1 Binatia bacterium
GGACATACAGAATCGTCTTTGTACCCGGCACAGCGTCAGGACACACCGCGGCGCGGATCGTGAGCCCCTCGTCGGTGAGAATTTCCACCATGCCGGCGCCGGAGCGCGTCACCGCGCCGAAAAAGAGGTTGGAGTCGCCCACGAACCCCGCGACGAAGCGCGAGCGTGGCCGCTCGTAGATCTCGCGCGGGCTGCCCTCCTGCACGATTGTGCCCGCGTCCATGACGGCGATGCGCGTGGAGAGCGCGAGCGCCTCCTCCTGGTCGTGCGTGACGTAGATCGTCGTGATGCCCAGGTCGCGCTGGAGCTTCAGCAGCTCGATGCGCATTTCGGCGCGCAGCCGCGCGTCGAGATTGCTGAGCGGCTCGTCGAGCAAAAGCGCGCGCGGCTGGATAACCAGCGTGCGCGCGAGCGCGACGCGCTGCTGCTGCCCGCCGGACAGCTCCGACGGCCGGCGCTTCTCCGCGCCGGTGAGGCCGACGCGCTGCAGCGCGTCCAAAACCCGGGCGCGGGTCTCGACGCGCCCGACCTTGCGCTCGCGGAGCCCGAAGGCGACGTTCTCGAACACCGTCATGTGCGGCCAAAGGGCGTAGCTTTGAAACACCATGCCGAGCTCGCGCTCCCAGGGCGGAACCGAATTCACGGGCGCGCCGTCGAGAACGACAATGCCCTCGTCCGGCGCGACGAATCCCGCGATGATGCGCAGCAGCGTCGTTTTGCCGCAGCCGGAGGGACCGAGCAGCGTGAAGAATTCGCCGCTGCCGATCGTGAGATCCACGCCGCGGACGGCCCAGATATCGCCGTAGCGCTTGCCGATCCGCTCGAGTCGCAGCTCCGCCGCCTGCATAGTGATCAAACTCTGAACGCGCCGCCGGCGCGCGCGCCGAACGTGCGGTGCGTGAGATAGGTTCCCGCCGCGACGAGCAGAATGGCGACGACGCCCAGCGCGGCCCCGGCGCCCCGGCCGAGCGGGCTCTGCATATAGACATAAATGCCGTAGGAGATCGGCCCCAGCTCGACGCGTGGAACGAGCATGATCGTGGAGGAGAGCTCGACGCAGGAGGTGATGAAGGCGAGCAGGCCTCCGGCGACGAGCCCGCCGCCGATGAGCGGCAGCGTGACGCGCCAAAATGTCCGCAATCGGCTCGCGCCCAGGTTTTGCGCCGACTCCTCGAGGCTCACGTGCACCTGCTGCAGCGCGGCGTGGCAGGCGCGCACGGTGTAAGGCAGGCGGCGCATGGTGTAGACGACCACCAGGATGATCCAGGTCGAGCTTAGCGGCGCGCCGAGTCCAGGGAAGTCCCAGCCGTGGAAGACGCGGATGTAGCCGACCGCGAGCACGACGCCGGGAATCGCCAGCGGCAGCGTCGCCAGCGCGTCGAGCAGGTTGACGCCCCACAACCGGCTGCGGGCAAGAAGAAAAGCGATGGCAGCGCCGAGAACGACATCGAAGCCGGCGGCGAGCCCTGTATAAACGAGGGTATTCTTAATGAAATGCGGCACGCGAAAGAGAATCTCCGCGTAGTTGTCCAGCGTCCAGCGCGTCGGCAGCATCGAATAGCTCCACACCTTGGAGAATGAAAGGAGAACGATGCCCAAGTGCGGCAGTAAGGCGACGGCGAGGGCGAGCGTGCTCGCGAGCATGACGAAGAAGAGCTTTTTGCCGTGAATCGGCATGCGCGCCGACCTGCCCACCTGAACGGTCGCGTATTCCGCCAGGCCAACATACTTTCGCGCGGCGAACAGCGACGCCAGCGAGAGGACGACGAGCACGACACAGATCATGTAGCCGTCCACGTCGTCGATGCCGATCGTCGTGATGCGCAGATAGGCCTGCGGCGCGAGGAGGTTCTTGTAATTCAACATCAGCGGTGTGCCGAGATCGTCGATCGCCCGGATAAACGCCAGCAGTGAGCCGGCGACGAATCCGGGCAGCATCAGCGGCAGCGTGACGCGGCGAAAGAGCCGGAAGCCGTGGCAGCCGAGGCTCCGCGCCATCTCCTCGAGTGTCGCGTCGATATTGGCGAGCGAGACCCCCGTGTTGAGCATGATGAGAGGAAAAAAGTGCAGCGTCTGCACCAGCACGACGCCGGTCAGCCCTTCCATGAAAGGGATCGAGAAGTCGAACCACTGCATCAGCAGCAAATTCACCGCGCCGCTGCGGCCGAGGATCTGCTGGAAGGCGACCGCGCCGACGAACGGCGGGACGACGAGCGGCAACGTCGCGAGCGTTTGCAGAGCGATTTTGCCGCGAAATTCGTACCGGACGAACACGTAGGCGAGCGGCACGGCGATGAGCGCGCCGAACGCAACGACGAGAAAGCCGCTCCAGAGACTGTTCCACAGCGCCTCGCGGAACAGCGGCCGCAGGAAAAAATTTTGAAAATGGACCAGCGTGAAGCGGTTGTTTTCGTCGGCGAGCGCGACCCACAGGACGCGCGCAACCGGATACAGAACAAGAAAGAAGCAGATTGCGAGGAGCGCCGCGAGCAGCGCGCCCTGCAGCCAATCGACCCTGGCGCGAATGATAACGGCCGACGCTGCCGCGGTCTTGGCCATGAAAACGAACCGGCGGGCCGCCGATTACTTTGCCAGCGCCGCCGCTTTATCCGCAGTCTCTCTGGCTTTGGCGTAATTGGCGCGGGCGACGTTCTCCCACTCGGTCTCCATCTGCGCCTTCACGCCCGATTTTCCCTGGAAAGCTTTCACCAGCTCTTTGTCGCTCGCCTTCTTTTCGTCCATCGGCACCTGCGCCGCGAGCTTGCGCGCCTCCGCGGCGAGGCTCTTCGCCTCCGCCGCCTTCGGTCCCTTGCTCTTCGCCGCGGCGTCTTCCGCCTTGTAGATCGCGGCCCAGGCTTCCTTCAACTCTTTGTGCCGGAAAGTGATGACGTGATCGTAGAGCGAGTTGACGATATCGCGGCGCCCGGAGGAGAGTTGGTCGTTGAACTCGACGCCGCCCATCTTGGTCTTGAACGGGTTGGGATAGTTCGCCGGTCCTTTGGCGTAGAGGTCCGGCACCACGGGAAGGCGCGCGATGTCGGGCGAGAAGAGCAGCATCTGTCCGGGCTCGCTCAGGAGATAGTTGACGAACGCTTTGGCGCCGTCCATGTTCGGCGCCCCTTTCACGATCGCCACGCTGGCGGGCACGACGGAGGTGAGCGACGGGTAGACAAAGTCGACCGGCTGTCCGCTGGCGATCGCGGAGAGGCCGAAGAAATCGATCACGACCCCGATGCCGTACTGGCCGCTCACGACGGCCTCCGGCACGCCGAAGCTCCGCTCGGTGATCGCGCCCATGTTGCCGCCGGCGTTGAGCAGCAGGCTCCAGCCCTTCTCCCAGCCGTACGCCTGGAGAATTGTCTCGATCGTCAGGTGCGTCGTGCCGCTGCGCGACGGCGCGCTGATGACGAGATGGCCGAAGTACCTGGGATTCCCAAGGTCGGTCCATTCTTTCGGCGCGGGAAGCTTATTCGCCGCGAGATAATTTTTGTTCCACATCAGTCCGTAGCCGCTGATCGCGAAGCCGAAATAGGCGCCGTCGGAATCGTGCACGGGAAAGTTGCCGATTTTGGCCGGAATCTTCGCCATGATCTCCTTCGGCGGCGCGTACCTTTCGAGCAGGCCGTCGTTTTTAAGCGTCTGGAAGGCGTCCGGCGCGCTGACCCAAAAGATATCCGCCTCCGGCCTGGATTTCGTCTCGCGCAGGTACGTCACGCCGGCGTTGGTCTGCTTGCTGTTGATGACGACGGTCGTGCCGGGATTTTTCCCCTCGAATGCCTTTTTGTAATTCTCGAAAAGCTCCTTGGGAAAAGAAGTGACGATGACGAGGTCCTTCGCGTAGAGCGGGGCGGCGGCGAGCGATATCGCCAAGAGAATCAGCGCGGCCAAATGCTTCATAAAATCCTCCGTAGCGCGGCTTTCGCCGGCGCGGCGGGTCGTAGCTCATCACGAAGCGGGAGAGGGTGTCAAGCAGGTCGCGCACGAAAAAGATTAAATTGTGGTAAAATAAGGCGCAGCGATATGGAAACCACCGAGCTTGGCGCCAAGCGCGAGACGACCGCCCGACGGACGCGGTTTATAATCGGCGTGTCGCTCATCGCCGTGAGCTTCACCGTCTACATCGCCTACTTCATTATCGTCCTGTTTCTGCCGTATTCGCACGAGACCAAAGCGGCGGCGGTCGTCGCCGCATCGCTCATCAGCTGGGGCGGCTTCGTACTGGGGATTTTCCTCGCCGGTGACGAGGGCTACCATCTGATCAAGCGCGTGTGTCTTAGAAGACCCGCACAAAAAAAATAATCGGCGATTGTCAGTCCGAGCGCGCGCGATAGCGATAGGCGCGGCTACGGCGCGTCGTGCCGTTAAGCTCCGAGAAGACAAGCCCCCGGAAAATCATCAAAAACGTGAGCAGCAGGCCGAAGACCGCAAAGAGCAAAAAGAAGCGGAAGAAGGTCGGCAGGTAAGAGGCGGGAACGTCGAGCCAGATCAGCAGCCAGTAAGCGGCGATGCCGATAGCCACATTCGGCACGAACCACTCGATCCAGTTCTCCACGATAAATTCGTAGCTCGCCGAGAGCAGCGCGACGCCGGAGGTGCGTGTCTGGTAGATCAATTCCGGCACGGGGTTGAGAATGACGTAGAACAGCAGCTCGACGAAAAGGATGATCGCCGGGCCCTGGGGTGAGGAGGCGGCGACTTCGGAGAGCAGCATCATGGGAATCCACAGGATGAACGCGATGCCGAGGATCTCCCAGAGATAAACCGAGAATCCTCTCGTAAAGTCGCCGACGCTCACTTTTCCCATGCGCACGATATTTTCGATCAGGTAGAGTGCCGAGCTGGCGCACGCCGCCGTTATGGCGGTGACGATGATGCCGCCGATCAGCCAGAGTCCTCCGAACAGCGTCGTCGCCAGTGAGAGAATCACGCTGTAGGCGAGCGGCGCGAAAATAACCGGCAGGTTCGCGCTCAGAAGCTCCACCGTGCGTCGGAACGCGACGCGATAAATCCATATTGTTGCGAGAACGATTTCCATAAAATGGCCCACCTTATAGCAACCCGGAGGCGAAAACAAAAGCAAAACAGCGGATCGTCCGCCGCTTCACCGCGCTGTTTTGCTTTTGCGCGGGATGGGCTATAAAAAGTCCAGCCGGGCAAACCGGCCAAAGGAGGCTGCCGATGGATTTTATCAACCTGAAGCGCAAAATCGACGAGACCGAGGAGCGCAAGCGGCGTAAGATCAATCTCTTCGAAGCCAGCAACTTCCGCTCCTGGATGCTTTGGTTCAAGCCCGGCGACGGAACCGACATGCATTACCACGCCTCGCCAGAAACATTTCTCGTGATCGAGGGCAGCGGCGTTGTCAAGGGCATCGACGGCAGCGAGCGGGCGATCGCGAAACACGACGTCGTATTCTTCCCGGCGAAAGATTACTACCAGATTACCAATACCGGCAGCGAACCGCTGGTGCTTTTCGGCAACCGCTCGGAGGCGTTCGGCGGGCCGCACGTCACTTTGCAGGCCGCGCGGGCGAGCGAATGAAGATCGTGCGGCTTTACGCCGGGGCGGACGGCAAATCGCACTTCGAGGAGATGGAAGCGCGGTTTGCCGGCGCGGGCATCGCGACGACGGAGATTCAAAACGCGTCGAGCGTCGTCTTCCGCAGCGCCCCCGCGGGCCACGTGATCGACTGGCACCCCGCGCCGCGGCGGCAGTACGTCGTGTCGCTGGCGGGAAAATGGGAGATCGAGTGCGCCGACGGCGCGAGGCTGTTCAAAGCCGGCGACGTCATGCTCGCCGAGGATTTGACCGGCAAGGGGCACATCTCGCGCGTCGTCGGCAACGAGCCGCACGTCTTCATGACGGTGCCGCTAAAATAGATTCGCGTTGCGTAGGGGCGGGTTTCAAACCCGCCCCTACATTATTTTATGTCCCCCGACGAATTTATCCGCGAGCTCTGGGGCTACGCCGACGAGGCGCCCATGGGCGAGCATCCTTGGTTTCAGGGCATCCTCCAACACCGCTGGACGCGCGAGCAGATCATTCTGGGCGAGGTTCAGCATTATCTGCGTGTGCGCACCAATCCCATCTTCTTCGGCTACATCGCCGTCAACGCGGTCGCGTCGAAAGACTACAGTCTCATGGGCACGGTGCTGGAAAACTTCATGGAGGAGCTTTCCGGCCCGCGCACGCACGTCGACATCATGCTCCAGTTCCTGGAGGAAGGCGGTATCTCGCGCGAGGAGGCCGACCGCGCCGAGCCGGCGCCCGGCACGGCGGCGGCGATCGAGGCGATCATCGGCTGCTGCCAGCGGCGCTCCGCGCTGGAAGGCGTGGCGATGCTGAGCTTCGTCGAAAGCCAGCTCGGCGGACCCGACAAGACGTCCGCCAAGGTTTACCGCGAGCTGACGGAATATTATAAATTCTCGCCGCGCGCCGCCGAGACCTATCGGCTGCACGCCGATCAGGACGTCGGTCACGGCGCGCGTCAGATCGAGGCGCTCGCGCGCTTTGCGACCGACGACGAGACGCAAGAGAAGGTCCGGCGCGCGGTCAAGCTCGGCATCACGGCTTTCTGCCTGGAATGGGACGGCCACGTCCAGGCGATGACGGGCAAGCGGGAGTTCTGGAGCGGCGCGAAGCCGCTTGCCTTAAAGCAGCCGAAAGTAAAGCTTCGAACATGATTTTAGATTTTCGATTTGGATTTTTGATCGATGAATCGGAAATCGGCAATCAAAAATCTAAAATTATCAGAGCGGCCAGTCCGACGGCAGCTCGGCTCGCACCTTCTGATACTCCGCGTCGTAAGAGCTGTCCTTTGCCATTCGCTTCAGTATCCGGAGCAGCTCGTCGAGCTCCATGTCGAGAGAATTCGAGACCATACCCGTGGTCTCCTCGAAGCCGAGGCCTCAATTGTTGTGTCAGCCGCGGAGCTTTCTTAAAATCAATTTCTCTTTATCCGTCATTATCTCTCGCTTTCCCAGTCTCGGAAAAACCTACGCGCTGGACGGTGATCAGTTCGGTCGCCGCCGCCGGAGTCCGTCGATCATCTATTGTGACTCTTAACCGCGCTAAAATCAGCCACTGTTGGGTGCCGTGGGCGACGCGCAAGATGAGAAAACCGTTTTCGACCTCCGTGCCGGGCGGCTCGCTGCAGCGGGCTTCGATTTCGAGACGCCCATTTCCGCCCGGCGCGATGATGACCGGCGGCGCGAAGACTTTCTCTTTCGAGCGAAATCGCCGGTGCGGCAGCCGTGCCGTAAAGATTTCCAGCGCCGCGTCGCCCACGTTGTCGATGCTCCAATTCGTACGCCACCGATGCTGCGCCCCGGCGCTGCTCGCTTCAAGCATCTTCACCTGCGCTCGCGGTTCCACGACGCCTAGAATAAACCGTGCCACACACGCACGGCCAAGTAAATGGCGCTGCCGATCAGCAGCACGCCGGAGATATGATGCAGGTAAGGCTCCCAGCGCGGCGGCAGCAGCCGCTTGCCGTGCGCGACGAGATAGATCAGCAAAAACGTGAACGAGGTCGTCCCGCTCCAGAAGCCGGCGGGGAAGAGCGCCGCACCGGCGATTCCGCCGCGCGCGTAGCCTTGGAGGACGAGGGCGCCGCCGGCCGTCGACCACCAGACGTACGGATACGGGCTCGCGACATGCGTGATGAAGCCTTTCATGAACGGCGGCAGATCTCGCTTCGCGATCGGCGGCGCGCCGGCGGTGCGGATCGTCTGCACGTGCTCGACGCCGGCGCGGATCGACAGCACGCCGAGCCAGCAAAGAAACGCCGCGCCGATCATGCCGAGCGCGACGGCGCCGATGCCGGAGAGCGACGCCTGCAACCATAATCCGAGCGGGAGCATCACGAACATATCGAGCAGCAGCGGCGCGGCCATGGTAAGGAAGCCCGCTTTCGCGCCGTGCCTGAGCGTCTCGGTGGCGATTAGGATGCCGGTCGGTCCGGGAATGGAGGCGACGAGCAGGCCGAGAAGGAACGCGCCGGAAAAATTCACGCGGTGAACGTAAAGTCTTTTTCCGGCCGCGTCAATCGCGATTTACTTTCCGAGGCCGTATTGCTATGCAATAGGAAAATTTCCTCATGGCTTATTTCAAGGACGTAAGAGAACACCTCGCCGCGCTCGAAAAGGCCGGGCTGCTCGTCAAGATCGACGAGGCGATCAACAAAGACACCGAGCTGATGCCGCTCGTGCGCTGGCAGTTTCGCGGCCTGCCGGAAGAGGAGCGCCGCGCCTTTCTCTTCACGCATGTGACGGACGTGAAAGGCCGGAAGTACGATATCCCGGTGCTCGTCGGCGCGCTCGCGGCGTCGCGGCAGATCTACGGCTTCGGTCTTCAGTGCAAGCCCGAAGAGATCGTCGACCGCTGGACGAAGGCCGAGGCCCAGCCGATCGCGCCGAACATCGTCGAGAACGCGCCGGTGCACGAAGAGGTGCACATGGGCGCGTCGCTGCTGGAAAAAGGCGGCCTCGGCGAATTTCCGATTCCGATTTCGACACCTGGCTTCGATTGCGCGCCGTATACGACGGCCTCGCATTGGTTCACCAAAGATCCCGAGACGGGCAAGATCAACATCGGCAACTACCGCGGGCAGATCAAGAGCCCGACGCGCACCGGCGTATTTCTGAACTCCAGCAACCACGGCGGCTATCACTGGCGCAAATGCCGCGAGCGCGGCGTGCCGCTGCAGGCGGCGCTCGTCATCGGCGCGCCGCCGCCGGTCGCCTACACCGCGCCGGCGCGCGTGCCGCTCTCTGTGAGCGAGCTCGACATCGCCGGCGGCCTCGCCGGCGCGCCGATCGACGTCGTGCGCTGCAAAACCGTCGATATTCTTGTGCCGGCGCGCGCGGAGATCGTCATCGAAGGCGAGATCTCGACCGAATGGATCGAGCCCGAGGCGGCCTTCGGCGAATCGACCGGCTACATCGGCGAGAAGATGCTCAACCCGTATTTCGACGTGAAGTGCATCACGCACCGGAAAAATCCGCTGTTCGCCTGCATCGTGAGCCAGCTCCCGCCGAGCGAGTCGAGCGTGATGCGCCAGGTCGCGGCGGAAGGGAATTATCTCCGCTTCCTGCGCGACCAGTGTAACATCCCCGGCATCGTCGAGGTCGTCTTCCATTCCATCGCCGTGCGCCAGATCTGTGTCATCCGGATGAAGAAGATGAATCAGGCGCACGTCTGGCAGGCGCTCCACAGCATGGTCGGCTACCATCCGGCGACCGGTAAGATCGTCATCGCCGTCGACGAGGATATCAACCCGCGCAACCTCGACTCCCTTTTCTGGTGCCTCGCGTTCCGCATGCAGCCGCACCGCGATACGCTCGTGATCCGCAACCGCACGCCGTCGATGGATCCCTCCGCGTCGCCGCCGGGCAAGCTCGAAAGCGGCATGGACGAGATGTACGGCTGCTCCGCGATGCTGATCGACGCGACGCGCAAATGGGATTACCCGCCGGTGTCGCTGCCGAAAAAAGAATTCATGGAGCGCGCGCGCACGCTGTGGGAGCGGCTCGAGCTGCCGAAGCTCAAGCCCCAGGACCCTTGGTACGGCTACAACCTGGGCGCATGGACCGCAGAGGACGAAGAGGAAGCTGAACTGGCGCTCAAAGGCGAGCATTACAAGACCGGCGAGAAAGCGGTCAAAAAGCGCGCGCCGGCCAAATAACGCGGGGTCGAACATGCTCGAAGGCAAACCGATGTCGCACGAAGAGGCGAAGAAGATCGTCGACGATCTCTATGAAAAGATGCACGCGCGCTGGAAAGAGAAGGTCACCGACAGTGTCTTCATGCGGAAGCTGAAAGACGGCAGCCTGCCGATGGAGGCGCTGAGACTCTATTACCGCAACTGGGCGAGCTTCGTGCTCACGATCAACACGCTCGGCCTTGCGGTCTATTACAAACAGGTAGATTTTCTCAAAAAAGATTTGCAGCTCATGCGCATGTTCGCTTCCAAGCTGGTCGACGAGTTCGGCAAGCCGGAGCCGCCAGGCCATATTCTCATTCTCGTCAGGACCGGCCAGGCGCTGGGCCTCAGCGAGCGCGAGGTGCTCGATACGCGTCAGCTCCCCGCGGCGCGCGCGCTCGGGGACTTCCACAAGGTCGTCGTGTGGGACGGGGCGCTGGCCGATTACTGGGCGTCGGTCGTCTGGGAAGAGGCGATGGGCTATTTCTCGCAGGATTGGCGCGAAGCGCTGATGAAAAAATACAACCTCGATCTGAAGCAGGTCGTCTACTACACGACCCATTACGAGGCCGATCTCAAAGAGCACGAAGGCACCGCCTCGCACGCGTCGATCGTCCGCGGCGTGCTCGAATACATGCTGGAGAAGGGCTTTGTCGACGAGCGGGTCGGCTACGGCCTCGAATACTGCGCCGTGACGCCTTGCGACCTGAACGGCGTGATGTTGCAGGGCGTGCTCGACGAACTGGGCATCAAATAGCCCTCAGCGTTACAGCCCGATTACCCCCGCCCTCGCGCCGATTGACAACCCGCCGGGGTGTGGTTATCTTAAAGGTAACCAGCCGAAATCCGGCGGCTTTTTTATGCCTATCTACGAATACCACTGTGAAAAATGCGGCGATTTCGAAGCGACCCAGCGGATCACGGAAAAATCTCTGAGCCGCTGCCCGACCTGCAAGGGCAAAGTCAAGAAGCTCATCTCGAACACCTCTTTTCAACTCAAGGGGACCGGCTGGTACATCACCGACTACGCCCGAAAAGGGAAGTCCGAAAACGGCTCGGCTTCCAAGTCCGAGAGCAAATCGTCTTCCGAAACCAAATCGGAGACAAAAGAAAAGCCCGCGGAAAAGAAAGAATCGAAAAGCAAATCGTCCGGCTCCGAATCGAACGCCGCCTAGCTTGACGCCTTTCCGTTTCGTTTGTTAGATTCCTTCCTGCCCGTGGAAGGAATAGATGCCGTTTCTCGCCCAATGTTCCCTCGCTGCCTCCTTCTCTAAGTTTTTTTCTTTCATCATAACGATCCTCATCTTGAGCGCCGCGTCCGCCGATGCGGCCGACAAGCTCCGCGTGAGCAACTGCTACATTGGCGGCGCCATCATGCCGCTCTGGGTGACGCAGGAATCCGGCTTGTTTCAGCGCGAAGGGCTCGACGTCGAGCTCATCACGATACAAGGCCAGCCGGCCGTCGCCGCGCTCATCGCCGGCGACGTCGACCTGCTCTATTGCATTCCACATGCGGTCATCAGCGCCGCGGCGGGCGGCGCCGATCTCATGTTCGTCGGCAGCATTTACAACCGCATGCAGTACCGCATCGTCGCCGCGCCGGGAATCGACAAGGTCGCGGATCTGAAAGGCAAGGTCGTCGGCGTGGCGCGCGTCCACGACGTGTCGCATTTTTACATGCGTCTCGCGCTCCAGCGCTTCGGCATGAACCCCGAGCAGGACATCCGCGTTGTCGCCGTCGGCGGGCAGAACGATCGCGTCCTCGCGCTGAAGAGCGGGCGCGTCGCCGCGACGATCGTCAATCCGGCGAACGCGCTGATATTGGAAAGATCCGGCTTCAAGACCGTTCTCGACCTCGAAGGCCTGGGCTTTCCCGTCATCGGCAACGCGATGGCGGTTCGCCGCGTTACGCTGAAGGAGCGCCGGCCGGCGCTGGTCAAGTATTTCCGCGCGCTCATGGCGGGTGTAAAGAAGATTCAGAGCGATCCGGAGTTCAGCAAAAAGGTCCTGGCGAAGTACCTGCGGCTCAAGGACCGCGATATTCTCGATGAGAATTACCGATTCAACTCGGGACCGCTGCTCGAAAGCGTGCCGGCGCTTCCGATCGAGGGACTGCGCTACGCGATCGATTCGCTCGTGCCGACGGTGCCGGCGGTGAAGAATCTGAAACCCGAAGCGATGATCGATGCCTCTGTCCTCGACGAGGCGGTGAAGGGAATGCGCTGATGCTCCGCAAGATCATTCTGCTCACGCTGATGCTTATCGCCGCGCCGTGCCTCGGCGCCGCCGCCGACAAGACGACGGCTGTCTACACGAGCATCTCCGGCGGCTACGCGCCGCTCTGGGTCGCGAAAGAGGCCAAGCTTTTCGAGAAATACGGTCTCGATGCCGGCGTCGTCTACATGCGCGGCACCGTGACGACCTCCGCCGCGCTCGTCACCGGCGAGATCGATTTCATCCACGCCGGCGCGTCCACCTACATTCCCTATGCCGCCAACGGCGGCGATGTCGTGCTGCTCGGCTGTCTCTCGAACATCGTGCTCGACTACGTCGTGCTCTCGCATCCGTCGATCAAAAGCATCCAGGAACTCCGCGGGAAGACCGTCGGCATCAGCCGCCCCGGCGATCAGCCGTACTATTACATGCGCGAGGTGCTGAAGCGCAGCGGCGTCTCGGTAAAGGACGTGCGCTTCGTCCAGACCGGACAGCAGCCGGAGCGCATGGAGGCGCTCCGCCGCGGCGTCGTGCCGGCGACGATCCTCAACACGCCGAACAATCTCGCGCTCGAAAAAGAAGGCTACCGGCGGCTCGTCGACATCGAGCAGCTGAAAGTGCCGGCGCTCGTCCGCTGTCTCATCACGACGCGGAAAATCCTCGCTGCCAAGCCCGTGATCGTGGACAACATGGCGCGCACCTGGCTCCACTCGGTGCGCTACATTCAGACCCACAAAAAAGAGGCGATGGCGATCATCGGCAAATACACGCGGAACTCCGACGCCGAGCAGCTCGAAGACGCTTGGAAGAGCCTCACCTACAAAACCGAAGTCCCGCCGTACGTCTCGGCGCCGAAGCTGCAGGAGCAGATTCAGATGCTGGCCGAGGACCAGCCCGAGATCAAAAAACTCGAGGCCTCGCGGATGATAGAGAGCGGCGTGCTCAAAAAGCTCGACGACTCGGGCTGGATCAAAAAATTGTTTCAATCCTAGGAAGGAGCATTCTTATGGGCAACAAAGTGCGCGAGTTCATGACTCACAGAGACCCCGACGAGCACATCTGGGTCGAGCGCGACGAGGACGGCCTCATCGGCACGGTGCGCGCCGGGCAGCGGCCGATGCCGCGCATCCGCGTCTTCGACCTGCTCGAAAGCCATCCCGGCGGCTCGCAGGCGCTCGTGTGGGACGGCGAGACGCTTCGTATCGCGGCGGAGCAAGTGAAGGGGCGCGAGCCGGGACTGACCCGCGCTGCGGACTACGATGTCATCTTTTTTCAGTTCTCCGGCGCTTCGGCCATCGAGAGCGAGTACGGCGCGATCGAATTGGAGCCCGGCGAGGTCGCATTGATACCCGCCGGCATCGCCCATCGCACCACAGGCAAGGGCGAATGCCTAAGGCTGCGCGCGATGTCAAAGGAGGCGGTGAATCTGGGTGTCGACGCCGAGAAGCCCCTCACCGAGACGCGCTTCAAAGTCTCCCACTCCGAGCCGCTGTCGGCGCATGACGGCGCGAGCGCGGAGGAGAACGGCCGGCTGCTGGAACATATTACTTTTTGGGATCCGACGTCGGATCTCTGGATTGAGCGGCGGCCGGCGGAGCTCGTCGGCTGCGTCAAGGAAGGCGGCCGCGGCCTCAAGAAGCTCCGCGCGTTCGATTATTTCACCGGCATGACGGGGAAGGGCGGCGCGCGCGCGCCGGTGCTCTACAACGGCAACGAGTTCCGCATCGATGTCTACAATCTCGAAGGGCAACAGCGCGGTTTTCACCGCGGCCTAGACGAGGACGAGGTGTGGTTCCAGTTCCGCGGCCACGCGGCGAACGACACCGAATGGGGCATCGTCGAGCTCGAGCCGGGCGAGATGTCCTACGTCCCGCGCGGCATCGCGCACCGCATCAACGGCGGCAAAGGATTTCTGCGGATGGTATTTTATACGCGCCACATGATCCATCCGAAGGCTTTCAACAGCTCGGCCGGAAAGCAGACGAGCTTCGTAGTGGAATAATGGAAACCGATCTTATTCCTCAGCTCTCGCTCGAAGAGCGCGACCGCCGCTATAAAAACGTCCGCGAGGAGATGGCGCGGCGCGGCATCGACGTTCTGCTGCTGCCGGCGAACAGCGGGCGCTGGGAGCAGCTCCAGGCCGACTCGCGCTACTTAAGCTCGATCGGCGGCTTCGCGACCGAAATTTTCACCGTCTTCCCGCGCGATGGCGCGCCGACAGCCTACGTCTTCAATCGGGCCGCGTGGTGGAAGCGCGTCCAGCGCTGGGTTACGGACGTGCGCGACGGCCGCAACCAGTGGGCGGAGAATGCGATCGAGCGGCTGAAAGAGCTCGGCTTCGACAGCGGCACGATCGGCATCTCCGGTCTTTCCGGGCTTTTCCGCGCGCCCGAGGGAATTATTCCGTACACGACGGTCGCGAAACTCCAGGCCCATTTCCCGCGCGCGCAGATCGTCAACGCGACTGAGATGATGCAGGAAGTCCGCGCGGTCAAGAGCGCGGAGGAGATCGCGCTGCTCGAGCGCTCGGCGGCGCTGATCGAGCGCATGATCGCGACGATGCGCGAAACCGCGCGCCCCGGCATCACCGACCGCGATCTCTATGCGGCGATGACGCAGACGATGCTCGCCGGCGGGGGCGAGCTGCCGACGCTGTTCTTCATCGGCAGCGGCCCGGAGATCGCGCAAAGCTCGTTCGTGCCGACGAGCCGCAAGCTTCAAGCCGGCGACCGTATCGTCAACGAGATCGAGGCGAAAATCGCCGGCTATGCCGCGCAGGCGGTCGCGCCGCTTTCGCTCGGCGAGCCCGCGGCGGAATACCGCAGCATGGTCGATCTGTCGGCGGATTGCTTTCACGCGATTCTCGCCGCGATGCGGCCGGGCACGACCTTCGGCGCGCTGTTCGATGTTTATACCCATACGACCGAACGCGCCGGCGGCGGAAAATATTCCTGGAGCCATCCGATGATGCATGCGCGAGGCCTCGGCGACGACGGTCCGGCGCTGCTCGGCGACCGGGACCTCGAGCGCTTTCGCAAGATCGAGCTCCAAACCGGCATGGTGTTTATTTTAAAGCCGCAGGTGCGCTCCGCACCCGGCAAAGGACGCGCGAGCATTGGCGATACCGTCGTCGTGACGGAGCGCGGCGCGCGCCGCCTCGGCACGCGCGAGCTTAAGTTGCTCGTGTCCAAGTAGGGTGATAGGAGGTCGGCATGCCGCTTCTGCTCACGCGCGAGGAAACGCAGCCGCTGCTCGATTTGAGCAAAGCGATCGAGCTCACCGAAGCCGCCCATCGCGATCAGGCCGAAGGGCAGGTGACGGCGCACGCGCCCTATCACATTCACGTGCACGGGAAGCAGGCGCTCCGCGTGGTCTCCGGCGCGCTGATCAAATCGCGCCGCGTCGGCGTCCGGCTCGGACCCAACGTGCAGCTCTCCGGCGGCGATCGCATGTACGCGCTGCTCTTCGATTCCGAGAGCGGCGATCTCTTGTCTTTCATGGGATATCCGTTCGGCACGATGCGCACGGCGGCGACGATCGCGGTCGCCGCGCG
>DATDFN010000236.1:0-2497 GCA_036522615.1 Binatia bacterium
TACATGCGCTTGAGGTAATGACTCGGCGCGTGCTTGATCATCATCGGCTCGTACGACCCTAATCCGGATGCCGCGTCGCCGAGCTCGTAGGCGTAGTCCATGCGGCCGATGACCTCGCAGATGCCGCCGCCGAGATGGCAGCCGACGATTTTCGCCTTCGGAAACTGCTCCAGTATGCCGCGGACGATCAGCCGGGCGATCGACAGGCAGCCGTCGAACGGCCGGCCGATGCTCGACGCGAGGCGGTACTCCCGCATGCGCTCCTCGCCGAAGCTCACCGTCGGCGCGTGGATCATCACCGGCACGTCGAGCTCGGTGAGCAGCTCGAAGAACGGCCGCGCCGCGTCGTCGTCGGGATAAGCGCCGTTGTGGCTGGAATTGATGAGGATCCCTTTGAGGCCGTACTGCCGGATGGCGCGCTCGGTCTCGGCGATGAATTCTTTTCCGCCGCCCGGCACGGCGCTCGCGAAGGCGACCGTGCGGTCCGCATGCCGCTGCTGGATCTCGGCCGCGTACTCGTTCCAGCGCCGAATGTAGCCCAGCGCCTCAGCGGGAGTTTTTCCCTTGATGTAGTGCAGCGTGTTGCTCACGACGCAGAGATCGATCCCGGCGCGCTCGTGCGCTTCGAGCAGATTTTCGATCGTGAGCGGATAAATATTCCCCCACCGGCGCTGGCTGGCCACCTCGGGCGGATAGACGTGCGCATGCCAATCGACGATCATGCATTCTCCTTTGCTAACGCGCTTTCAGGCCGAGCTCCGCCTGCGCGGCGCGGAGCGCCGAGCTATCTGAAACGTCGTCGAGCGCGATGTCGCGCGTTACTTTCATCTCGCGCTTCGCCTGCTCGATGACGAGCCTGAGACCCTCCTGCGATATCGTGCCGTCGGGGTTGAACACCTTCCACGAGGAATCGTAGGTCGCGGCGGCGCTGTCGACCTTGATGCCGCCCCATTCGTTCAGCACCTGGATCGTCCCCTCGCGGTTCTCGCGGATGTAGCGGTTCGCGCGGATCATCGCCTTGACCGTGCGCTTCACCTCGTCCGGACGCTCTTTGATCTTGCGCGTGTTCGCGCCGAGACCGACGTAGGGAAACTTGAAGACCTCGTCGACCCGGGCGACGACATTGAAGCCGAGCTTGCGCATCTCGACGTCCGCGGGCGGCGCGATCACGATCACGTCGACGATGCCCTCCTTCAACGCCGCCATGCGCGCGTCGTCGGTGCGGAGCGCGACGACTTTGATCTCTTTTTCCGGGTCGATGCCCGCTTCCTTGAACACCATGCGCGCGGCGATCTCCGGCGTCGCGCCGAAGGTGCTGACGCCGAGCGTCTTGCCCTTGAGGTCCTTGACCGATTTGAATTGCGGGCGCGCGATCAGCGCGAGCGGCGAGCTGTCCATGAAATTCGCCACGACCCGTACCGGCAGCCCGCGCACGGCCGAGCGCACGACGAGCCCGAAGAGCATCGAGTAATCGATGTCGCCGCCGGTGATCGCCATGACCGAGACATCGGGCGTCATGCGGATGATCTCCGCGTCCAGCCCCTCGGCTCGGAAAAAGCCGCGCTTCAAGGCGACGCCGGAGCTTAGATACGTAAGATTGTAATTCGTGACGCCGATGCGTATCCGCTCCGCCGACGCGGAGCCGAAGCCGACGAGCACTCCGGCCGCTGCGCAGAAAAGCATTCTTCGCAAGGAAGTCATACGTTTATTGCAGGAACGCCTCAACGGCCGGTACGATGTTTTCTCTCTCGCGATCCATATCATACCAGCGGATATCTTTATCGGCGCGGAACCAGGTGAGCTGGCGCTTCGCGAGATGATGCGAGTCGCGCTTGATTAATGCGATCGCCTCTTCCATCGTGACCTCGCCGCGGAGGTACAGCCCGATCTGACGATAGCCGATGCTCTGAAGCGCGGGCAGGTCGAGGCCGTAGCCCTGCTCCAGCAGCCGCTCGACCTCGCCGACGAGGCCCGCCGCTATCATCTCGTCCGTGCGTTGGTCGATGAGCCGGTACAACGCCTTCCGCTCGCGGTTGAGGCCGATCTTGAGAACGTCGAACGCGCGTTCCTGAAACCCATGCTCTTTCTGCCACTGGGTGATGGTCTTTCCGGTGACTTCGTAGACTTCCAGCGCGCGCACGATACGGTGGCGGTCGTTGGGATGGATGCGCAGCGCTGCTTCGGCGTCGATCTCGCGCAGGTGCGCATGCAAGGCGCCGAGCCCGCGCGCGTCCGCTTCCTGCTCCAGGCGCTCCCGAGTGGTCTTATCTTTCCCGGGTCCGACGAAGATTCCCTGCAGGAGCGCCCGTAGATACAGCCCGCTGCCGCCGCACACGATCGGCTTCCTTCCCCTCGCCGTGATATCGCCGACCGCCGCCAGCGCCAGCTCGCGGTAGCGCGCGGCGTTGAACTCTTCGTCGGGATCGACGATGTCGATCAAGTGATGGGGCACGTCCCTTCGCGCCGCCGGCGGCGGCTTGGCCGTGCCGACGTCCAT
>DATDFN010000237.1:0-8311 GCA_036522615.1 Binatia bacterium
GTCTTGAGAACGAAATCGCTCAATTCCTCGTCGCTCACATAGAGCGAGTAGTGAATGCCGTTTTGGTGACAATAGCTCTTGAGCTCGCGGTTGTGCCGCTCCAGGCGCTCGTGGTACGCGCGCCGGGTCGCATCGTCCCAGCGGAGGTTGAGCTCTTCGGGAGTCTCGCTGTCGGCGAGCCGGAGTTCCCCCGCGAACGGGGGATCGAGCTCGGCACGGCTCAAAACCTGGACGGCCGCGATGTCCAGGTTGAACGTACGCAGCAGGTTGAGAGCGTGCCTGTAGGATTCCGGCGGCACGAGAAAGTCCGAGACGAGGATCGCTTTCCCCGGCCGATGGATATTTTTTAATTGTTTGGCGAGCGCGGCGCCGAGGTCCGGCGCGCCGGCCGGTGACAGCATAGCGGTAAAACCGATCAGATCGAGAATGCGGTTGCGCCCCCGGTAGAAGGGCGAGGCGGGGTTGGCTTCGCTCAAGGCGTGGAGCCGGACGTGGTCGTGATTGGCGAGGACGACATAGCTGAGCGCCAGAGCTATGTCGCACGCGGGAAGGAATTTTTCCCGCGGCGAGGGAAAGCCCATCGAAGCGCTCGTGTCGATAAATACGTACGCGAAGAGGTCGACCTCCTCGCGAAACAGGCGCACATACAGGCGATCGCTGCGAGCGAAGATGCCCCAGTCGACGTAGCGCGGGTCGTCGCCCGGCGAATACTTGCGGTAATCGGCGAATTCGAGGCTCATGCCCCGCCGCGGCGAGGCGTAGGCGCCGGGACGATTGCTCAAGACCTCTTTACGCGTGCGCAGCCGCAGAACTTCCAGACGATTCAAAAAATCCGCGGAGAAGGGCGGCGGCAGCATCGGCGATTCACTTGAGGGTGATTCGGAGCACGCGATCGTCCTCGGCGGCGGGCCGTCCGCGGCCGTCGCGATTGCTCGTCAGAAGATAGAGCGCTCTGTCGGGTCCTTCGACGATGTCGCGCAGGCGGCCGAAGCGGCCTTTGAAATAATTTTCGAACGCGACCGTTTTCCTCGGATCCTTCGTGTCGAAGACGATGCGATAGAGCGCCCGTCCGCCAAGACCGGTAAATAAGAGCGCGCCGGCCCACGGGCCCTGCGTCGCAAATGCCGCTCCCCCCGGCGCCCAGGTATCGTTCGCGCCGCTCTCGATCACAGGTGGCACCATCCCGTCGCGCGTCTGTGTGCCGTAGATCGCGGGCCAGCCGTAGTTCTTCCCCGGCTCGACCAGATTCACTTCATCGTGGCAGCACGACGGCGAGCCGCTGGGTCCATGCTCGGTCGCGTAGAGCCGGCCGCTCTTCGGCTCCCATGCAAGCCCCTGCGGGTTGCGATGACCGTAGGAGTAAACCGGCGACCTCGGGAATGGGTTGTCCGCCGGAAAGCTCCCGTCCGTGTTGAGGCGCAGAATCTTTCCGTTCAGCGATTTTGTATCCTGCGCCAGGTTCGGCTGCTGCGCGTCTCCCATCGTCCAGTAAAGCTTGCCGTCTGGACCGAACCTGACGCGCCCGCCGTCGTGGAACCGCGCTCCGGCGACGTTGTCGATCAGCACCCGGTCCAGGACGCCTTTCTCTTTTTCGTCGCGGAGCCGCACCAGACGGTTTTTCATCGCACCGCCGTCGCGGTAGGTGTAGGCGGCGTAGACGTAGCGGTTTTTTTCGAACGCCGGGTCGAGCGCGAGGCCGAGCAGGCCGGATTCGCCCGTCTCGATCACGTCGAGCCGCATCCACGGCTCCGGCGCGAGCGCGCCTTTCTCGATGACGCGGATGAATCCCGGCCGCTCGGACACGAAAATACGGCCGTCGGGAGCGAAGGCGATCGCCCAAGGGGTTTGCAGGCCGCGGGCGATCGTTTCGACATTCGGCTCCGCCGCGTACGCCGGGTACGAAAGAGTGGCGAGCAAACAAAAGTATACAATTAGGAGCTTCGCCGTATGCGTCATTCGCGTGGAACGCTTCCGATGATGGAATCGAGGATCGCCTCGGCGCCGACGTTCTCCGCCTCGGCTTGAAAATTCATGATGACGCGGTGGCGCAGCGCCGGATAGACGACCGACGCGATGTCTTCATAGCTGACGTGCACCCGTCCTTCGACGAGCGCGTTGCCTTTGGCCCCGAGAATGATCGATTGCGCGCCGCGCGGGCTCGAGCCGTAGCGCACGTAGTTTTTTACCGGCGCGATCGCGCCGTTGTTCGCCCGCCCGTTCGGCTGCGTCGCGTGAACGAGACGGACCACGTACTGCTCCAGCGGCGGAGCGATGAGGACCTGACGCAGCAAAAGCTGCATGCGCGCGATGACCTCCGGCGCGCCTTCGGCGAACACGGGGCCCGCGTCCTGCTGGCCGGGGCGCGTCGTGCGATGGAGAATTTCCGTCAGCTCCGCAGGCGTCGGCGCCTGCACCAGGAGCTTGAAAAAAAATCGGTCGAGCTGCGCCTCGGGCAGCGGGTAAGTGCCTTCCAGTTCGATCGGGTTCTGCGTCGCCAGGATCATGAACGGCGATTCCATCGGATAGGTGACGCCGAAGGCGGTGACCTGACGCTCTTCCATCGCTTCGAGGACCGCCGACTGCGTCTTCGGGGTCGCGCGGTTGATCTCGTCCGCCAGAACGAGGTGGGCGAAGATCGGCCCCTGCCTGAACTGGAAATCGCGCCGGCCGGCGGTCTCCGAGAGCACCTGCGTGCCGAGGATGTCGGCGGGCATGAGGTCGGGCGTGAACTGGACGCGCTTGAATGAGAGGCCGAGCGAGCGGCTGAGCGATTTGACGAGCAAGGTCTTGCCGAGCCCGGGCGCGCCCTCCAGCAGCACGTGGCCGCCGGCGAAAAAGGCGATCAGCACCTTGCGGACGATGTCCGCGTGGCCGACGATGACTTCTTTGATCTCCGCCTCGATGCGGCTGAAGATTTCTTTGAATTCCGATGGATCCATCGTTAGCGAATGAGGCCCCGGTATTCGAGCGGCAGCATCTGCTTTTCGCCCGCGAGTTGAGGATCGTCGGGGGGTGCGAGCGGCACATTGCCGCTCGGCGCCGCTTGCCGCGATTTTCCGCGCTGCGCTTCGCGGCTGCCGCTCGCGCTGCCGCCTTCTTCGTCGGGAAGCTGAACGATCACATAGCGAAGATCCTTCTCTTTGAGCTCTCCGGAGATTTTCTCTCCCGGCGTCGCGAGGCGCGCGGGAGTTTTCTCGCCCGATGTACCGGATGCCTCCGTGTTGTCCTTGGGCCCGGTTTTCGTTCCTGCGCGATCGCCGCTGTCGTCGCGGTTCTTTTCTCCGGCGGATTTGCGTCCTTTCTCGTCGCCGCCTTCTTTTAGCTTAACCGTGTCCTGTTGCATATAATCCGGGCGCTGCAAACGCTTTTCACTTTCTAGGGCGAATTGCGGTTCATCTTTCGTTTGGCGCGAGGGATCTAAGGTTTTTATGCCGGACGCCTCGCCTTTGCGCTGCGTGGTTTTACCGCTGCCGCCTTTGCCGTTTTGGGCCGCGCCGCCCGCGTCGCCTTGGCCCGAACCTGCGCCGCTCCCGCCGCCAACATCGTCGCGCTGCGTCTGCCAGGGGAGGCGCAGCGGAAGCAGGCTCATGGTCGGGCTTTCTGGTTTTGCTTCCTGGTTGATTTGCTTCGCAATGTCCTCCAGGCTCGCGGCGTCGCCGCCCCGCTGTTTTTCCGCCGCGATGCGCTCCTCGATTTTATTCAGCACGTCAGGAATAACCGCCTGCTTTTCTTCCGCAGAGAGAGAACGCCGCCGAAGTTTTTGCGCCGCGGCCGCGATATCTGCCGCCAAGTCGGCGAAGCGCGGCTCCCGGGCAAGCCGCTTTGCCGCGGCGGTGAGCTTCGCGTCCGGCGCGGCGGGAGCCCATGCCGGCAGCCACTCGAAAGCGAGCTGAAAAACAATCACGGCGGCGAGCGCCGCGATGAGGGAATTGAGAATGGCGCGCTCGGCGCGGAACGGAAAGTCCCGTCGGAAATCGATGCGCCGCGCAATCGCGGCGGCTTCCGTTCTCAGCCGCGAAATAAATTCCGCCGGCCCGACGTCGATGGTTGCGAGTGTGACGAACCGCTCCTCGCCGTTCGATTTCTCGTCGGCCAACCGCGCAGCCGCGAGCCGGGACGGGGCGCGGCGATAGAATCGCGCAGCCGTGAGGGCGGCGGCGGCGATCAGGACCGCCGCGCCGGTCGCCATCACCGCATCCGGGCCGAGCCAAGCGAAGCGGTAGAGAAAAAAGACAATGTACCAGACGGCGAGCAGCGGCGGGATAAAAAATAACGCCGAGCGCCACAGCGCCTGCGCCGCCAGGCGCCGGCGCAGCGAATCGATCAGTTCATCCGGCGCCGCGGGAAGGTTCACCCCACGAATATAGCACGGCGAAACCGTGAGAAAAGACGAGTCAGCGGAAGGCGCGCTTCACCGGGCGCTTCTCCCCGCCCAGGTTCACCGGCCGCTTGTCGCTCCCGCCCTGGTACGTTTTGACGCCGACGTTGTGTTCGGCGAGCTCGACGGAGAAAAGATGCGACCCGTCGTTCTTCGATACGAAGTAGAGGTACGGCACGGCGGCGGGAGCGAGCGCAGCCTTGAGCGCCGGGAGCCCGGGATTGCATATCGGGCCTGGAGGGAGGCCTTTGATCCTGTAGGTATTGTACGGGCTCGGGTTTTTCAGATCTTTATGCGTGATGATCTTCGGCGCCTCATCGAGGCCGTAAACCGCCGTCGGGTCGCTCTGCAGCGGCAGACCGATCTTGAGGCGATTGTAAAACACCGCCGAAACGAGCGGCCGCTCGGCGGCGTTGCCGGTCTCCTTTTCGATCATCGACGCGAGCGTTACGACTTCGTGGGGAGCGAGCTGCGGCTTCGCCTGCGCGAACAGCGGGTCGACGTTGCTGTGAAACTGCTCGACCATCGCCGTCAAGACTTCCGTCTCGGTCATTCCCTCGGGAAAAAAATACGTGTCGGGAAATAGGTAGCCTTCAACCCCCTTGTCCGCGAGGCCGATTTGCGCGAGCAGTTCGGGGCGCGCGGCGGCGGCGGCGAATTTTTCCCGGTCGCCGATCTTCGCTTCCTCCAGCAATGCCGCGATCTCTCTAACGTTCAGGCCTTCGGGGACGGTGACGCGATGAAACGGTCCGAGTCCGGGGATCATTCGCTTCATGACGCTGGCGGGCGCCATCGGCAGGTCGAAGCGGTAAACGCCCGAATGGATTTTTTTATCCAGGCGCCAGAGGCGCGCCCACAAGGAAAAAACCTTCTCGTGCGGGATCGCCCCCTGCTCGCCCAGCTTCCTGACCACGGAAGCGAACGGCTCGCCGCGCCCGACTTTGACGGTGACGGTCTCCGCCTTGTGCAGCGGGGGAAAGAACAGCGCGTTGACGGCGAGACCGATAAAGAGCAGGGCGGAGACGAGGAGCGCCAGGAGAGTTAGGAAAAAATATTTCAGTGATCACCCCTGGTCGAAATGCGGGTGGGTCAATTCTCCGTCAGATTTGTCGTGATCCAGCCCTCGATCTGCTTGAACCAGCCCGCGAAAGGATCTTCGCCGGGCTCCGATGCGAAATAGGCCTTGCGCATGTAGTCGAGGGCGCCGGAGTAATACTCGAACTTCTTCGAAAGTTCCTGGAAGAGGATGAACCCGGTCCGGTAAAGCGACAAATCCAGCTCGGACACGGTCCAGTAAGAGCGCTGTCCCTGTTCGAGGTAGTATTCGAGGTAGCCGGACTTTTCCACGTGCGCGCGGAAGACCCCGCTCATGAACAGCGTGTAATCGCCGAGATACTTGCGCAGCTCGCGTTCTTGAATGACGCTGTTTTCGCCCGCCGGATCGCTCTTCTCGTTGAGGATCTCGACGACGCTGTCGAGCTTTTTGCCCGCCTGCGAGCGGATCCGATAGAGGTTGTTGGTGCTGGCGAAGTCCGTAAGAACGTCGGCGACATAGCGGGCGACCGTGGCGTCGTTGATGCCGAGCTGCCAGAAGCTCCGGCGCGTCATCTCGTGAAAGAAGTGGTTTAAACGCTCGTTAGAAACTCTGTTTTCCTTCATCAGCGTTTTTTCCCTCATTCAGAATCCATGATACCAAACCCCCCGTAATTTTGGAAGAAATCTTTCCTCATTCCCACACGCGCACGCGATCGGTATAATGGAAAACCGTCTTTACTGGGTCGATTTGAGGAGGAACGAGCATGGGAAGGGATCTTAAGGAAGCCTTCTTCCGTTTGGAAGGCGCTTGGGCATCCTTCGAATTGATGTCGATTCGCAAACGCGAGGATTATTTAAAACCGTTTCGCGTGCTCAAGTGTAAAATCGACGACCAAGTCGATTTCCAAGCGTTGGACGAGCCGCGAAGCTCCACCGAAGCATCGGTGCTGATCCAGATCTTCGGCGAGGAGGAGTTGGTCGCGGCCACCGGCCGCGGGCCGGTGCACGCGGTCGACAACGCCATGCGGAAGGTCTTGGAGCAGCACTATCCGCAATTGACCGAGGTGCGGCTGGAAGAATTCGACGTCCGCCTACTGAATGCCGGCGAGCTCCCGGAAGACGAGGAGCAGGGCTTCGGCGCTCCGGTGCGCGTGCTCGGCATCTTCACCGATGGGAGCGAGCGTTGGGGCACGGTCGGCGTCGCCGCGGACATTCTCCAGGCGAGCGTCGAGTGCATCATCGACGGGCTGGAATGGAAGCTCAGAGGGGAACATAAGCACTAATGTTATCGCGGGGTGAACGCGTCTCTTCGGGCCGATGCGATGGGCATGCGGTACGCTCGCCCGATGATCACGCTCGATGAGTCGGTGTCGACGCATCGGCCCTGTGAGTCGCATCCAGCCCCGCGGGGCGATGCGCTGTTCCGTAAAGGTATTGATCGCCGTTTTTATTCTCTCGTTGTTGCTCACCGGCTGTCCCGTGGACGAGAAATTCATCTTTTTCCCGAGCGCGGCGATCGAGTCGACGCCGAAACGTTTCGGCGTCGACTATGAAGACGTTTACTTCACGACTCGCGACGGCGTGAAGCTCAACGGCTGGCTCGCGCTCAAGCCCGGCGCGCAGGCGACGCTGCTCTGGTTCCACGGCAATGCCGGCAATATCGGCCACCGCGCGTACGGCTTGAAGCCGCTGCGCGATAAGCTCAGTGTCAACGTCTTCATCATCGATTATCGCGGCTACGGCCGCAGCGAGGGCGTCGTTTCCGAGCAAGGAACTTACGAAGACGCCGGGGCGGCGTTCAGGTATTTGACGGGGCGAAACGATATCGATGCCAAGAGAATTGTCATCTTCGGCCAATCGCTGGGCGCGGCGGTCGCGGCCGATTTGGCCGGCCGTGAGGAATGCTCCGCGGTGATTCTCGAGGCGCCGTTCGCCTCGATCCCGGCGATGGCGAAGGCGATCTATCCGTGGCTGCCGATCGGCCCGCTGATCAAGACGCGCTACGACGTCATCGAGAAGGTGAAGAAGATCAGCGCCCCGCTGCTCGTCGTGCACGGCGACCGGGACGACATCGTGCCGTTCGAGCAGGGCAGGCGGGTCTTCGACGCGGCGGCCGGCCCGAAGGAATTTCACACTCTGCGCGGCGCGCACCACAACGACACGTTCGAGACCGGCGGCGACGCGTACTTCAAAGTCATGAGAGATTTCATTGAGAAGGCGGGTAATGGCAGCAAGTAAAATTCAGGGGGGCGGCTATAGTAGATTCACAAACTCCTCAACGCTAATGCCGGCACCGCGGATAAGTCCTCTCAAAGTTCCACGATCGAGCTCTTTGTGATCGGGTACCGAAAGGTGGCGGCCGTTGGGGTTATACAGAATGATATGGCTTCCCTTCTGCCGGTAGAAAACGAAGCCCAGTTTTTGGAATGCTTTGACTGCGTCGCGGCCCGAGATGACGGGTAGCGCGGCCATCAAGCGGCTACGCTGATCTCTACGATATCCGGTGAGGGGATGGGAAGCTTCTGCGATTTCCGGACTTCGATGATTCCTTCGATAGCTTCTTGGATGTTCTTAAGGGCTTCATCGCGCGTCTTCCCCTGCGACACGCAGCCCGGAAGCGAAGGACACTCGGCTACGATGTAGCCGTCTTCTCCTTGCGTAAGAGTGACCAAGTATTTATAAGCCATCGCTCGGTTCCCAGCTAAAGAGTACCACAGCCCAGTTTGCCGAGCAATTTCCACGGCTATACATTAAAATATTTGCCGCCGCGAGATCGACTTAATTTCCCGCCGCCTTGAACTTCTGCACTCTCCTCCCGCCGACGGTCTCGCCGATGAAGAGATCGCCCTTGGAGTTCATCGTGATCGTATGGAGGAACGTGAACTCGCCGGCCATGTG
>DATDFN010000238.1:0-21977 GCA_036522615.1 Binatia bacterium
CTTTTCGAGGAGACCGAGCGGCGCGGGCGCGAGCAGGCCGCGCTCTACGCCGTGACGGCCGCGGTCGGCAGTTCGTTCGATGTCGATCAGACGCTCGTCAAAGCGCTCGATACGGTGGTCGAAACGGCCGGCATGGACGGCGGCTATATTTATTTATTTGACGGACAGCCTCGCCAGGCCGTCATGAAAGCCCACCGCGGCATGTCGGACGCGTTTATTGCCCGGATGCAGCGAACCCCCATCGGCGCGAGAACTGCCCGGGTCATCGAAACCAAGGAGCCGCTGATCGCCGAAAACATTCCCGCCGATCATCAGGGAAAATTTCGCGGCGAGCAGATTACCGCGGCGGCATGGGTGCCGATCGTCGCGAAGAGCGTCGTCGTCGGTATTCTTGCCGTTTGCACAAAGAACCGGCCGGACTTTCCTCGGCTCCAACTTCCCTTGCTTTTGTCGATCGGCAACGCGCTCGGCGTCGGACTCGAAAACGCGCGCCTGTTTCAGGAGACCGACCGCCACCTCAAGCGCTTGCAAGCCTTGCGCGAGATCGACCAGGCGATTTCCTCGACACTCGACCTCGACAGCGTGCTCAAGATTCTCCTGGAAAAAATCGATGTCACGCTTCCGTACGCCAGCGCGACGATCCGGCTCATCAACCGACGCACCGGCTTGTTAGAGCCCGTCGCCTGCCGGAACCTCGACGAAGCGGAGTGGAAGAAGGAGCAGGCGGGCCGCGGCATTCCGAACGTTGTTTTTGCGACCAAGTCTCCGCTCGTGATTCGCGACGTGCGCAGCGACGCGCGCGCGACCGATACCGAGTTCTACCGAAAGCATGCCCTCGTATCCTATGTCGGCGTGCCTCTGATCGTCGAAGAAGAGATCATCGGGGTGCTCGGTTTCTATACCAAGGAAGAGCACGACTTCGATCCCGAGGAGATCAACTTTCTCGCCACCCTCGCCGGGCAAGCGGCGATCGCGATTCAAAACTCGCAGCTCTACGAAGAAGCGCGGCTGCGCGAAGCCCAGCTCGAAGAGAGCAACCGGATGCTCTCCGCCATGCATGCGGCGGCGGCGGCCGCGAGTCAATCTCTCGATTTGGAGCGCCTCCTTCGCTCCGTCATCGAGAAAATCACCGAGATCTTCGGTTTCCGCACAATCCTGGTGCACATCTACGATCCAAAGCGGGACGAACTCGTGCTCGAAAGCTATTTCGACGCAGAGCACGAAGCTGCGTTCACCGTCGGCTCCTTTCGCCTAGGCGAAGGCATCGTGGGCAGGGTCGCCGCAAGCGGAAAGCCGCTGGTCTTCGAGGATATCGCGACGGATGATTCTTACCGAAATCTCAGCCGAAGAGGGCGCGTCAGCAGGATCGGGCACCGCTTCTTCGGGGCATTTCCCATCCGTGGCAAGCTCAAAAACCACGGCACGCTCGCCTTCACGGCTGTCGAACCGCGCCGGCTTACCGCGAGCGAGACCAAGCTCATCGAGGCGCTCACCGACCAGCTAGCGATCGCGATCGAGAACAGCAAGCTCTACGACGAATTGAAGCAAAAAGTCGGCGAGCTGCAACGCGCCAATAAAGTCAAAGACGAATTCCTGAGTGTCATGTCGCACGAGCTCCGCACGCCGCTCAACATCGTGATCGGCTACGCGAGCCTCATGCGCGAGGGGATGCTGGGCCCGACCAATACCGAACAGGATAAAGCGCTCGATAAGCTCGTCACCCGGACGCACGAACTCCTCTCGATGATCACCGGCATTCTCTACGCCGCCAGCATCGAAGCGAACGAAGTCCGTGTAGATTCGATAGCTTTCTCGCTCGGCGGACTTATGGACGAGATCAAGCGGGCTTATACCGCGCCGCTGCCTAAGCCGGTTACGCTCGAGTGGAATTACCCGGCCGATCTGCCCGTCGTCAGCTCCGATCCGGACAAGCTTCGCTGGATTCTGCAGAGTCTCGTGGAAAACGGCATCAAATTCACGGAGCACGGCCGAGTTGCGTTGACGGCGCGAGTCGTCGGCGAGTGGATGGAATTCCAGGTCTCCGATACCGGGATCGGCATATCGGAGGAAAAACTCGCGCTTATCTTCGATAAATTCCGCCAGGTGGACGGCTCCGAGACGCGCCGCTACGGCGGTATAGGATTGGGACTTTACATCGCCCAAAGCTTTGCCCGGCTGCTTGGCGGGACGATCGCGATTGACAGTGCGCCGGAGCGCGGCTCGACGTTCACGGTGAAGCTTCCGTGCGAGCGCGCTTTCGATGCAGCGGTGACGCGTGGTCCGGTCGACGAGGCGCGCGGATAGGCGGATTGGATGAAACGATTGGGAATTCGGGTGGACGTATGAAGAAGCTGGCGTTCTCGGACCTTCGGTTGCGGCTGGCCCTACTGGTGCTCCTGGCGGTCACTCCGGCGCTGGCGCTGATCTTTTATGCGGCGGAGGATCAGCGCCGCTCGAGTTCTCTAGAGGCTCAGGAGAGCGCGCAGAGGCTCGCCCGGCTGGTATCGGCCAATCAGGAAGTTTTGATCGCCGGTGCGCGCCAGCTCTTGACGGCCGTCGCCGAGGTTCCCGTCGTGCGGGCGGGAGATGCGGCGGGTTGCAGCGCGTTTCTCCAACAGGTGCACGGCAAATATGCCTACTACACGAACCTCGGGGTCGCCGATGTCAACGGATGGCTCATTTGCAGCGCCGTTCCGCTGAAAGATCCCGTCAATATCGCCGATCGGAGTTATTTCCGGCGCACCCTCGAGCGGCAGGACTTGGCGCTCGGAGATTATCAGATCGGCCGCGTTACCGGACGCGCAACGATCAACGTCGGATATCCATGGCGCGATCGACGGGGCGATATGGCGGGCGTGGTTTTTGCCGGCATCGATTTGACGTGGCTCAGCCGCATCGCCGCGCAAACGCGCCTGCCCGAGGGCGCGACCGTCACTCTCGTCGACAACGATGGCGTCATCTTCGTTCGCTATCCGGAGCCGGGAACCTGGATCGGTCGAAAAATGCCCGAGGGAGATCTTCTCAAAGCAATCTTGCATCGAAACGGCGAGGGCACGGCAGACGCGGAAGGTGTCGACGGTATCAGGCGTCTGTACGGCTTCACCCGGCTGAGCGACAACGCCACCGTGATCGTCGGGCTTGCAAAAGATTCCGCGCTCGCGTCCGCCGACCGCGTGAAAAATAGCCTCCAGTGGCTGGCGCTGGCCGCCCTAGTGGCGCTCGGCGGCGCCTGGTGGGGCGGCCACTGGTTGATCGTTCGACAGGTGAAAAATCTGATCAAGGCGTCCGAGCAGCTCGGTGAAGGCGATTTGCGCGCACGCGTACAGCTGCCCAATTCCGACGCCGACATGCGGCAGCTCGCCTCGTCCTTCAACCGCATGGCCGACGGGATCGAACAGCGCGACGGCGAGGCGCGCCGGGCGCAGCAAGGGCTGCGGCGCCATCTGGACGAGACTACGGCACTGCGCGAAATCAACCTCGCCGTCACGTCCACGCTGGATCTCGACGCCGTGCTGAAGGTGCTCCTCGAAAAAATCGACGAGCTGTGGCCCGGCGCGGCTGCGCTTGTGTGGCTGCAAAATCGCGAGAGCGGCGCGTGGGAGCGAAAAGCCTGCTGTAACTTGGACGAAGCCGCGTGGAAGCGCCGCGAAGGTACGCCGCCGGTGGTGCGAGCGGTGATCGAAAGCCGCTCTCCCGTCGCGATTGCCGACGTCGACTCCGATCCGCGCATGGTCGATCCCGAATTTTACCTCCGTCAGGGATTCGTCTCTTATCTCGGCGTTCCGCTCATCATGCACGACGAGGTCCTTGGGATTCTTTCGTTCCTTTCCAGGCGCGAGCGGCGGTTCGGCGCCGAAGAGGTCGTCTTTTTCTCGGTGCTCGCCGGCGAGGTGGCCGTCGCGATCTACAACTCGCAGCTTCATGCCCAGGCGAAACAGCAGTCGCTGGAGCTCGAGCAGGCGAACGACGATCTCAAGCGTAAAGAGGCGATTCAGGCGCTGCTCAAGGATCTCAGCCAGGACTTCGCGTCGCAGCCCCTCGACAACCTGCTTAAGAAGCTCACCGATAAAGTGCGCGAGTTTTTCAAAGTCGACATCGCCGACGTCCGCGTCATGGACGAAGGGTTCCGCATTATGGGTATCTCCGGCATCGACGAGGCGCAGATGCGCGGCGGCGCAACGGGCAGGGGAGGCGGGTCGAGGTGGGTCGCCGAACACCGCCGCCCTCTCGTACTGCCCGACATCAACCGTGTCAAAGAGCCGCCGATCGGCCAGACCGCCCGCCGGCTCGGCATCCAGGGCTATCTCGCCGTGCCGCTCTTTTCCCGCCGCGGCGACGTGATCGGCGTTCTTCGTGCGCTCAGTTATCGGCCGAGAGAGTTTCACGCCGAGGAGATCGACCTTCTGCAGCAAATGAGCAACGGCGCCGGCATCGCCCTCGAAAACGCGCGCCTTCTCGACCAGATTCGCAAGCAAGCCGCCGAGCTCAGTCAAGCGAGCAAAGTCAAGAACGAGTTCTTGGGCTTTGTCTCGCACGAGCTGCGCACGCCGGTCAACATCATCATGGGATACGCGGCACTAATGGAAGGCGGAATGTGCGGCGAACCGAATCCCGAGCAGATAAAGGTGCTGGAGAAGATCAGCGTCAACTCGCGCGAGCTTCTCAGCATGATCGATCAGCTGCTGGAGGCCACCAAGATCGAGGCCGGAGCGGTCAAGCCCGAATTCATCCAAGTGGGCGCGACGGAGTTTCTCGAGGAGCTGAAATCGATTTATTCCGTGCCGACGCAAAAAGCGATCGGTGTCGAATGGAAGATTCCTTCGGATCTTCCCGAAATTCCGACCGACCCGGAAAAGCTCCGGCATATCCTGACGAACCTCCTCGGCAACGCGGTGAAGTACACGAACGTCGGCGGCGTCGTGTTGTCGGCGCGCCATCTGCGGGACGAGCGCGTTGTCGAGTTCACGGTCGCCGACACCGGGATCGGCATTCCGCCGGAAGAGCTGCCGCATATATTCGACATGTTCTCGCAGGTCCGCGCCTCGCGGCGGCATTCATCGGGCGGCGTCGGTCTCGGTCTCCATATCGTGAAAAAATTCACCGAGCTGCTGGGCGGCGAGATCCACGTGGATAGCGAACAAGGGGTGGGGTCGACATTTACGCTGAAAATTCCCTGTGCGCACGGGAAAAATGGCGCCGCCAACGGCACGCCGGCGTTTTTATGATGGATACATTCAGACGAAAGGCAGGCTGCGCAATGCAAAGTGTTATCAACCTCATACGGCGCTGCGTTCATGAACGGACAGTCCCGGCCCTCACGGTGATTTTCGTCCTGGCGGTCGTGATCGCTTTCTGGCATTTCTCGCACCTCTCTTCCCGCCTCGTCGAAACCGGCGCTCTCCAGGCGACGTCCATGTATTCTCAGTCGATCACGGACCTCCGCACCTTCTACAACTCCGAAGTCGTGGAGCGCGTACGGCCGCGCGGCATCGAGGTGACGCACAATTACGCCGCCACCGCCGGCGCCATTCCCATTCCTGCGACCTTCACGATCGAGTTCGGCAAGCACATCGCGGCGAACAACTCCGGCATGGAAATCCGGCTTTTCAGCGACTACCCGTTCCCGTTCCGCAAAGACGGCGGACCGCGGGACGCCTTCGAGCGCCAGGCGCTGGAGGAGCTGCGCCGGCACCCCGACAAACCGTTTTATCGTTTTGAACAGTTCCAGGGCCGTCCGGTCCTCCGCTATGCGACCGCCGTGCCGATGAAGGCGGGCTGTGTCGCCTGCCACAACAGTCATCCGGAAAGCCCGAAGAAGGACTGGAAAGTCGGCGAAATTCGCGGGGTGCAGGAGATCGTGCAGAGCCTCGACGGCGTCGCCGCTCAGACGAAGGCCGGCCTGAAGGATACGTTCGTCCTTTTGGCGTCGATGGGCGTTCTCGGAATCGGCGGCCTCGGCCTCGTGATCGGAAAGATCCGGCGCTACTCCGCGGAGCTCGAAAAGCGGATGCTCGAGCGCTCCGCCGCCGAGGAACGCCTGGCAGCTTTGCATGAGATCAACCTGGCGAGCACATCGACGCTCGACTTGCGCGCCGTGCTCGATCTGCTGCTGGAGAAATCCGACAACCAGCTGCCTTTCATCGCCGCGACGACCGTCCGACTTCTCAACCGACAAACCGGAGCGCTCGAGCCGGTCGCCTGCCGCAATCTCGACGAGCAGAAATGGAAGGCGGAGACGGCCGGTGGCAGCAATTCCGGGCTCGACCGGGTGCTGTCCGACAATCGGAAGCCGGTGATGGTTTTAAACGCGCAGTCCGACCCGCGCTCTCTGTCGTCTCATTTCCTTCGCAATCAAGGGCTCGTCTCGTATTTGCGCGTGCCGCTGACCGCTCAAGGCCGCGCCCTGGGCGTGATCACGTTCTTTACGAAAGTCGAGCATCGCTTCACGGACGAGGAGGTCGAATTCTTGAGCGCGCTGGCGGCGCAGGCCGCGATGGCGATCTACAACGCGCAGCTCTATGAGGAAACCGCGGCGGCAAAAAGCGACGCGGAGCAGGCCAACGCCACACTGCAGAAGCAGACGGTGGAACTCGCGCGATCGAACGCCGAGCTGGAGCAGTTCGCCTACGTATCGTCCCACGACCTTCAGGAGCCGCTGCGCATGGTCGCGAGCTACACGCAACTGCTTGCCCGGCGGTACAAGGGCAAGCTCGACTCCGACGCCGACGACTTCATCGGCTACGCCGTCACGGGCGTCAAGCGCATGCAGGGGCTCATTCAGGACCTTCTGGAATATTCGCGAGTCGCCAATAAAGATCACTTTACGCCGGTCGACTGCGGCGAAGTGCTTAAAGAAGCCGTCGGCAATTTACACGCGGCGATCGCGGAGACCGGCGCGAACATCGCGGCCGATCCCCTGCCGACCGTCAGCGGCGACCGCCGCCAGCTCGTTCAATTGTTTCAGAATCTCATCGGAAACGCCGTCAAGTTTCACAACCACGCCGCGCCCAAGGTGCAAGTTTCCGCGCGGCGTGAGGGCGGCGAATGGATTTTCTCGTTTCACGACAACGGCATCGGCTTCGAACCGGAGTTCGCCGAGCGCATTTTCGTCATCTTCCAGCGCCTCCATCCGAAGGAGCGATACACCGGCACCGGCATCGGACTCGCCATTTGCAAAAAAATCGTCGAACGGCACAACGGGCGCATCTGGGCGGAGGCGCAGCCGGGTCAGGGAGCGACTTTTTACTTCGCGATCCCCGCATAACACATGAAGGAGCATGCAATGGTTCAGGCGAACATCGACAGACCCGTGGAAATTCTTCTCGTCGAGGACAATCCGGGCGACGTGAGACTAACGCGCGAGGCTTTCAAGGAGGCGCGGCTCGCAAGCCGTCTGAGCGTCGTCGGCGACGGCGTCGAGGCGCTCGCGTTTCTTCGCCACCAGGGCAGGTTTACCGACGCCGCGAAGCCGGACATGATTCTGCTCGATCTAAATCTGCCCAAGAAGAACGGTCTCGAGGTTCTCGCCGACGTCAAGCGCGATGACAACCTGCGGCGCACGCCGGTTGTTGTGCTTAGCACGTCGCACGCCGAGAAGGACGTGTGCCGAAGCTATGAGCTTCACGCCAATTGCTACATCAGTAAACCCGTCGATCTCGAATCCTTTATCCGGGTGGTTCGGTCGATCGAGGAATTTTGGCTTACGATGGTAGCGCTGCCTTGCGAACCGGATGGCGGCGCCGCGACGGGCGGCGAGCGCTGAAGGAGAGACATAACGCCATGTTTGAAGCAACGGACAGATATTCTCTCGTAAGCGTGCGCGCCCGCGTCTGGGACATGATCCCTCGGGGCGGAACCCTGCCCGAGGACGTATGGAAGCGCCGGCACCATTTTCTCCTGGGGCTCGCGTGGTTCCACGCCGTCATTATCGCTCTCATCGGTCCGCTGCTGGGCTATCCGCTGCGTCTCGAATGGAGCGCGTTTTTCCAGGACGGAACGACCAATCACACGATCGCCGAAGCCGGCGTCGTCGCGTTTTTCGCCTTGCTTGCGCTTGCGCGGCCGGGCCGCACGTTCAAGGCTACGGTCGTCGGTCTCGCGCTGATGAGCGCGTCGGCGATTCTAGTGCACCTCTCCGGCGGATACATCGAGCTCCATTTTCATTTTTTCGTGATGGTCGTCTTTCTCGCGCTCTACCAGGACTGGGCGCCGTATCTCATCGCAATCGGTTATGTCGCGCTCCACCACGGGTTGGTCGGGGCGCTGGCGCCGAACGACGTTTACAATCATGCCGACGCGATCGCCGAGCCGTGGAAGTGGGCCGGCATCCATGCCTTTTTCGTTCTTTGGGCGGCGGTCGGCAGCGTCATCGCCTGGCGCTTCAATGAGGCGGCATCCGCCCGGACCAAGCTCATCCTCGATGTCGCGGGCGACGGCATCTGCGGCGTCGATCATGAGGGTAAAATAATTTTCGCGAACCCCGCCGCGCAGCGCATGCTGGGCTTCGAGGGCGAGACGATCGTCGGCCGTTCGCTCGGCGAGGCCCTCGGACACGCCGACGCAAACGGTCAACCCTTCGCGGACAACTCGCCCATCCTTCAAGCGATGAAGCATGCGGCCGCATGCGTCTCGTCGGACGAGATTTTTCGCCGGCGCGACGGCACGAGCTTCGTCGTCGATTATGTGTGCAATCCGATCATCGAGCAGGGGCGGTTCTCCGGCGCCGTCATCGCGTTCACCGACGTCACGAATCGCAAGCGCGCGCAGGAGGAGGTGCAGGGACGCTACCGTGAGATCGCTGCGCTGCACGACATCGGCCAGATGATCTTCGCCTCGAACGACTTCAACGCCGTTCTCGACGATATCCTGGATCGAAGCCTGTCCCTGTTTTCTCTCGATCTCGGCAATCTCCGGCTTCTGAGGAGCGACGGCAGCATGCAACTATGCGCTTGCCGCGGCTATAACGATCCCGGTCGACAGGGTAAACCATCCGCCGCTCTCCGCGAAGGCGGTCGGCTCGATCTCCTTCGCAGCGTTGCTTCGGGAAAGGGCGTCGTCCTCGACGACATCGCGAGCGCGGACGGCCTGCAGTCCTTAAAGGCCGAAGGCGCCCGCTCCGTTGTCATCGTGCCGATCATCACAACGACGGAAACGCTAGGCATCATCGAGGTGGCGAGCCGCGCGCCGCGCCATTTTCGCCTGGATGAGGTGCGGCTGCTCGAGGCGATCGGTCATCAAATCGGCATTGCCATACAAAAGGCGCGGCTCGTCGAAGAAGCGGAGCGGCGGGCGCGCCAGCAGGAGGCGCTCAACGCGATCGCCATGGCGACGAGCCAGACCCTCAACTTCGAGGAAGCGCTGCAGATCGCCCTCGACAAAGTGTTGCAGGCCACAGGCCGGGAAAAAGGTTACATCCGCCTGCAGGATCCGGTCACCGGCGTCCTCGGCTTGGCGGCGCACCGCGGCATCAGCGGAGGCTACCTCGAGTCGCTCGCGGAGGATCTCCGGCCCGGCAGCAAGAGCGAGCGCGTCTTCACTTCCGGCGAAGCGCTCGTTATCAACGACGCCGGCGATCCGAGCATCTCCGAGGAGGTTCGACTCGAAGGCGGTCGCGCGTTCGTCTGGGTGCCCCTCAAGGTCCGCGGCGCCACGGTCGGCATCATAAACGTGTCAACGACCCGGCAGGCGCCCTTCCAGCCGCACGAGGTGGAACTGCTGCAGGCGATCGGCAACGTCGTCGGGGTTGCGATCGAAAACGCGCGGCTATTCCAGCAGCTCTCGAAAAACGCGCACGAGCTGGAGCGCTCGAACGCCGACCTGCAGCACTTCGCCTACATCGCCTCGCACGACCTGCAGGAGCCGCTCCGGATGGTGTCGAGCTACATGCAGCTCTTGTCGCGGCGCTACAAGGGAAAACTCGACGCCGACGCCGACGAGTTCATCAGTTTCGCGGTCGACGGCGCGACGCGCATGCAGGGGCTCATCAACGCCCTCTTATCGTATTCGCGCGTGGACACCCAAGGCAAAGCCTTCGAGCCTACGGATTGTGAAAAAGTTCTCGACGGCACGCTCGCATCGCTGAAAAATGCTATCGAGGACAGCGGCGCACAAGTCTCACGCAGCGCTCTGCCGACGGTGAAGGCCGACGCGGTGCAGCTCGGGCAGGTGTTTCAAAATCTCATTGCGAACGCGATTAAGTTTCACAACCACAGCGCGCCCGTCGTGCGCATCTCCGCCGAGCAGAAAGGCGCGGCATGGGTCTTTACGTTCGCCGACAACGGCATCGGTTTCGATCCGCAGCACGCCGAGCGTGTCTTCGTCATGTTCCAGCGGCTCCACGGCAGAGAAGAATATCCCGGCACCGGCATAGGTCTCGCGGTATGCAAAAAAATCATCGAGAGGCACGGAGGGAGAATTTGGGTCGATTCCAAGCCAGGCGAGGGAGCGAGCTTTCATTTCACGCTTCCGGCCTGAGATGCGAAAGGAGTTTCTGACATGAATGCGGGGACAACCAACGGAACGACGAACGGGACGGCGCTCAGCAAGGCTAAGATACTGTTGGTCGAGGACAATCCCGGCGACGTCCGCCTGACGATGGAAGCGCTGAAGGAAGGTAGAATTCTCAACGAGATCAGCGTCGTCGAGGACGGCGTGGAGGCGATCGCGTACCTCCGCCGCGCCGGCAAATATGCAGCGGCCACGCGACCGGATCTCATCCTGCTCGATCTCAATCTGCCGAGAAAGGACGGCCGCGAGGTGCTGGAGGAGATCAAGGAGGACGCCGAGCTCAAAAAGATCCCGGTCGTCGTTCTCACAACCTCGGCGGCGGAGCGCGACATCTTGCGAGCGTACAACCTGCACGCGAACTGCTACATCACGAAGCCGGTCGATCTCGAGCAGTTCATGCGCGTCGTCCAGTCGATCGAGGATTTCTGGCTCACCATCGTCAAGCTGCCGCAGGAGTCCGCTTGAACCCGGGAACGATCAAAGTTCTGCTGGTCGAGGACAATCGCGGCGACGCGCGGCTTTTGCGCGAGGCGCTGGGGGAAAGCGCCGGCGCGCGCTTCGAGCTCGCCCACGTCGAGCGGCTCGCCGAGGCGCTCCGGCGCCTCGAAGAAGAAGCTTTCGCCATCGTCCTGCTCGATCTTTCGCTGCCCGACGCGCAGGGCTTGGATACCGTCCTCAAGGTTCACGCGCGTGTCTCTCACCTGCCCATCGTTGTCCTGACCGGAACGGAGAACGACGAGCTCGCGGCCGAGGCGCTGCGCAAGGGCGCCCAGGATTATCTCGTCAAGGGAAAGGTGGACGGCAATCTGCTCGCGCGCTCGATCCGCTATGCCATCGAGCGCAAGCACGCCGAGGAAGAGATCCAGCAGAACCTCCGACGGTTAAAGGCGCTGCAGGAAATCGAGCGCGCGATGTCGACGCTGGACCTGCGCACGGTGCTCGACGTGCTGCTCAAAAAAATCGATTCGCTCGTCCCGCATTCCGCCACGACCGTTCGGCTGTATAACAAGAGCACGGGGCTGCTCGAGCCGATCGCCTGCCACAACGTATCGGAAGAAGAGTGGAAATCCGAAGCGTGGCGCGGCGGGCGCGGCGTGCCCAATTTCGTGTTTCAAACCAGAAGCCCCTGGATGGCGCCGAACGTGCAGAGCGACCCGCGGCTGCGCGATCCGGAATTTTTCCGGCGCAACGGACTGGTGTCCTACCTGGGGCTGCCGCTCATCGCCAAGGACGAAATTCTCGGCGTGCTTTCCTTCTACACGAAAGAGGAACACAACTTCACCGACCAGGAAATCGAATTTCTCTCGACCCTGGCGGACCAGGCGGCGATCGCGATTCACAATTCGCAGCTGTTCGAGGAGGTGAGCTCCTCGCGCGACGCCATGGAGCAGGCGAACAAGATCAAGGAAGAGTTCTTGAGCGTGATGTCGCACGAGCTGCGCACGCCGTTGAACGCGATCCTCGGCTACACGGAAATGGTGCGCGACGGCATGCAGGGTCCGGTGAATGCGCAGCAGCAGAGATGTCTCGAAAAAGTCCTGACCCGGACGCAGGAACTGCTCATGATGATCAACGGCATCCTGCAAGTGACGTCGATGGAGGCGCCGCGTAAAACTCACATGCAGCCGGTGAATCTGAGCGACTTTCTCGACGATCTCAGATCCACCTACGAGTTTCCCTCGGACCGGCAGGTGCAATTGCACTGGGAATACTGCGATCTTCCGATGTTCGAGACCGACGCGGAGAAGCTGCGGCATATTCTGCAAAATCTCATCAACAACGCGGTGAAGTTCACCCCCAAAGGGCACGTTGCCGTATCGGCGCGCTACGTGCCGGAGAGGCACCGGATGGAATTCAAGGTCTGCGACACGGGCATCGGGATTCCCCCCGAAAAGCTGCCGATCATCTTCGATAAGTTCCGCCAGGTCGACAGCTCCGAAACGCGCCTATACGGCGGCGTCGGACTCGGCCTTTATATCGTGAAACAGTACGTGGAGGCGCTGGGCGGCAAGATCGACGTCCAAAGCACGCCGGGTGTCGGCACGGCGTTTACGGTCACGCTTCCTTGTATTACCAACGCGCTCCGAGCGCCCGACGGCAGCATCGCCGCGTGAGCTCGGCTATACCGGCATTACGCCGTGTTTTTTGCGCGGACGCGCTTCTTTTTTATCGCGTAGAATTTCCAGGCACTGAATGAGGCGGCGCCGGGTGTCCGCCGGCTCGACGGCTGCCTGCGCGAACTGCTTCTCCAGCGCCTCGAACGGGCCGTTGAAGCGCTCGGCGTAATCTTCGAGCTTCTCGCGGCGGGTCTTTTCCGGGTCGCTCGACTGCTCGATTTCCTTTTTGTAGAGAACGTTCACGGCTCCTCCGCCGCCCATGACGGCGAGCTCGACGCCGGGCCAGACGAGCACTTGGTCGGCACCCATCTCGCGCGTGCACATCGCCTGCTTCGCGCCGCCGTAGCCCTTGCGCAGAACGAGCGTGATCTTCGGCACCGTCGCCTCCGCGTACGCGTACAGCAGCTTCGCGCCGTGGCGTATGATGCCTTTTTCTTCCTGCTGCTTGCCCGGAAAGAAGCCCGGGACGTCCATGAGCGTCACGATCGGAATATTGAACGCGTCGCAAAAACGGATAAAGCGCGCGCCCTTGTCCGACGCGTCGACATCGAGACTGCCGGCCAGAAACATCGGCTGGTTGGCGACGAAGCCGACGGGATGGCCGTCGAGCCTGCCGAATCCGATCACGAGGTTGCGCGCGAACTTCGCCTTGAGCTCGAGAAACTCGCCGTCGTCGACGATCTCGCGGATGACCTGCGCTACGTTATACGCGCGCCGCATGTCTTCGGGCACGATCTTCGCGAGCTTGTCGAGCGGCCGCGCGGGATCGTCGGAGGCCGTCTTGCGCGGCGGCGCGGCGGAAAAGTTGCTGGGCAGAAACCCGACGAGGCGCCGCAGCGCGGCGATGCACTCCTCGTCGTTCTTCGCCACAAGGTCGGCGACGCCGGAGACTTCCGAGTGGATTTTCGCGCCGCCGAGCTCCTCCATGCTCACCTGCTCGCCCAGCACTTCCTTGATCACGGCCGGTCCGGTGATGAACATCTGGCTCGATCCCTGAACCATGACGATGAAATCGGTCAGTGCCGGCGAATAGGACGCGACGCCGATGCACGGTCCCATGATCGCCGAGATCTGCGGCACCGCTCCGGACGTGACGCTGTTCTCGAAAAATATTTTACCGATGGCGGCGGTGACGGTGAGCCCCTCTTGAATGCGCGCGCCGGGAGAGTCGTAAAGGCCGATGAGCGGGACGCCGAGCCGCCGCGCGGTCTGGATGACGTAGGCGATCTTTTCCGCGTGGGCGCTGCCGACGGTGCCGGCGAGCACCGCGCGGTCCTGCGCGAAGACATAGACCGGCCGGCCGTCGATCTTGCCGAAGCCCGTGACGACGCCGTCGCCCGGCTGGCGTTTTTCCGCCATGCCGAAGTCGGTGACCTGCGTGGTCGCGAGCATGAACTCTTCGACGAAGCTGCCGGGGTCGAGAAGCTTGTCGATGCGCTCGCGGGCGGTCAGCTTGTTTTCCGCGTGCTGCTTGTCTAGCGCCTTGCGCTCGCCCCGGGCGCGCTCTTCGAGCGCGGCGAGCTTGCTGCGTAGGTGATCTTTGTCGGGCATGAGTTAAAAGGTTTAAGGGTTTAAAGGTTGCAGGGTTTAAGGGTTAAATACATCATGGAATTGCTCGTATCCAGCTTTTTAACCCTGAAACCCTTTAACTCTTTTAACCCTTCAACCTTTGTTATCCGCCGATGATGCCCATGCCTTGCAGCACAGATAGCATCACGGCCGCCGCGATGACCGAGCCGATCTGGCCGCCGGCGTTGGCGCTCATCGCGTGCATGAGGAGATAGCTCTTCTTGTTGTATTTCTGCCCCTCGACCTGGACCACCCGCGCCGACATGGGAAACGCCGAGATGCCGGCGGCGCCGATCAGCGGATTGATCTTGCCGCCGGTGAGCAGGCACATTGCTTTGCCGAAGAGGACGCCGACCGCGGTGTCGAGGCTGATCGCGACAAAGCCGAGGGCGAGCACGAGCAGCGTCTGCGGGCGGAGGAAATTGGCGGCTTCCATCGTGGCGCCGATCGAGAGCCCGAGCAGGAGCGTGACGATGTTCGCGATCTCGTTCTCGGCGGCGCTCTTCAAGCGCTCGACGACGCCGCTCTCGCGCATGAGATTTCCCAGCATGACGGTGCCGATGAGCGGCGCGCCTTTCGGCGCGAGGACGGAGGCGAAGATCGTCACCACGATAGGAAAGAGAATCTTGGTCGTCTTCGAGACCGGGCGCTTCGCCACGCCCATGACGATCTTGCGCTCTTTATCCGTCGTGAGCGCGCGCATGATCGGCGGCTGGATGAGCGGCACGAGCGACATGTAGGAATAGGCCGCGACCGAGACGGCGCCGAGCATGTGCGGCGCGAATTTCGAGCTCACGTAGATCGCCGTCGGCCCGTCGCACGCGCCGATGATGGCGACCGCGACCGCGTCGAGCTTATCGAAGCCGACCGCGAGCGCGAGCAGGAGCGTGAGGAAGATGCCGAACTGGCCGGCGGCGCCGAGCAGGATGATCTTGGGATTTTCCAAAAGCGGCTGGAAGTCCGTCATAGCGCCGATGCCGATGAAAATGAGCAGCGGGAAAATCTCCGTCAGCACGCCGAAGTCGTAGAAGAAGCGCAGGAAGCCCTCTTTGCCCATCATGTCGGCGAGCGGAATGTTGACCAGAATCGCGCCGAAGCCGATCGGCAAGAGCAGCAGCGGCTCGTATCCCTTGCGGATGCCGAGATAAAGCAGGCCGCAGCCGACGAGAATCATCACCGCCTGCCCGGCGGTCAAGGAGACGACGCCGAGGAAAAGCCCCTGCAGGCCCGAGGTAAGCGCCGATTCCATGGTTTAGCCTCGCCCCGCGGGCTGGGCGTTGTGCGGAAACAGCTTTTTCAGCAGCAGAATAAGCAGGCTCAAAATCCACAGGACGAGCATTGTGCCGCCCATGCCGATGAGCGCGACGGTCCAGCCGAAGGTCCAAGTATCCAACGCTTGCACTCCTCCTTGCTAATTCAGCGCCGAGCTATTCGATCTCAGCCAGCGTTTCCTCGGCCTCGACCGCTTGGCCCGGCGTCACCAGGACGGCTTTGATCACGCCGGCCGTCGGCGCGACCACTGGAATTTCCATCTTCATCGCCTCGAGCACCACCACCACATCGTCTTCCTCGACGGGCTCGCCGACGTTTTTTTCGATCTTCAGAACCTTCCCGAGCATGGGAGCGACGACCGATGTGGCCACGGCGACCTCCTTGAAAAACCGTTCCGAGTTTCGGCTTACGGGTTTCGGGTAGCAGACGCGCCGGCCTCGAAACGCGAAACTTAGAAACTAAAAAATTTAGCTGCCATTTAGTAGAGTTTCCACTGCGTTGTCAACCAGTTATTGCGTCCCGCTCGGTTGATTTCGACGCCTGTATGCTATATTAGCCGTAGGACTGAACCGGAGGTTATTTCCATGGCCAAGCCGATGACGCAGACAGAAAACGTGATGGACAATATCCCTTACTACGACAAGTGGCAGCAGGGCGAGGGAATTCCAATCACCAAGACCTTCTTTGTCCAGGATTTGCGTAAAGTCCCGCTCGCGCATTGGGACCGCACCGGCGGCGAGGGCGCGTTCATCAATATGGAAGGCGCCGAAGGCGCGACCGGCGCTTATGTCTGCGAGATTCCGGCCGGGAAAAATCTAAAGCCACAGCGGCAAATCTACGAAGAGATGATCTACGTCCTCAAAGGCCGCGGCGCGACGACGATCTGGAACGACAAAGGCGCGAAGCAGACCTTCGAATGGCAGGAGGGAAGTCTTTTCGCGCTGCCGCTGAACGCCTGGCACCAGCATTTCAACGGCCAGGGCAGCGAACCCGCCAGGTTCTTCTCCGTCAACAGCATGCCGATCGTCTTCAATCTGTTCCACAACGCGGAGTTTATCTTCAACGTTCCCTACGATTTCACCGACCGCTTCAACGGCGAGCCCGAGTACTTCAGCGGCAAGGGCACGGCGCACACCGGCCGCATCTGGGACACCAACTTCATCGCCGACGCGCGCAATTTTAAATTGGAAGAATGGAAGGAGCGCGGCGGCGGCGGCACCAACGTCATGCTCGAGATGGCCAACGGCTCGATGGCCGCGCACATCTCGGAATTCCCGATCGGCACCTACAAGAAAGCGCACCGCCACGGCCCGGGCTTTAACGTCATCATCATCAAAGGCAAGGGCTTTTCGCTCTTCTGGCGCCAGGGCGAGCCGATCAAGCGCTACGACTGGCAGGACGGCAGCGTGTTCACGCCGCCGCCGATGATGTGGCACCAGCACTTCAACACCGGCGCGACGCCGGCGCGCTACCTGCCGCCGCGCTTGGGCGGGATCAAGTACAGCCTCGGCGAGCAGTTCGGCGATATCACGAAAGTCGACAAGGACGTTAAGGCCGGCGGCAACCAGATCGAGTATCACGACGAGGACCCGAACATCCGCAAGATGTTCGAGGAGGAGCTGGCGAAGTCGGGCACCGCGACGCGCATGAACCCGGACTTTTACAAGAAAAAATAAGCGTCGCTCAGTGCGCGGGCTCTCGGAAGCGGCCGATGGTGCAGTGCCGTGAGCCAAAGGTCTGTTATCGGACTGCCGCGTTCCTCGATCCCACTCCCTTCGCTCGGGAAAAACCCGACCGCCCTCCTTCGCTCGGGCCGGCAAGAAATAAAATAACAGATGAGCTGAAGTGATCGCCGAAATCCTGCTTTTAGCGTTCGCCTACCTTCTCGGCTCCGTGCCGACCGGCTACATCCTCGGTTATCTCTCCGGCGTCGACGTGCGCAAAGCGGGCAGCGGCAACGTCGGCGCGACGAACGTCGCGCGCGTCGCGGGAAAAAAACTGGGCGTCTTTACGCTGATCGGCGACGCGGCGAAGGGTTTTCTGCCGGTCTATTTGGCGCAACGCCTGGGGTTCGACGCAACATTCGTCGGCCTCGCCGCTCTGGCCGCTTTTCTCGGCCATCTCTATCCGATTTTTTTGAAATTCAGCGGAGGAAAAGGGGTGGCGACCGCGCTCGGCGCGCTGTTGGCGCTGGCGCCGGCCGCCAGCGGAGTGCTGCTGCTCGTCTTTTTAGCCGTCGCGCTCGCCAGCCGGATCGTGTCGCTCGCGTCCATCGCGGCCGCGGCGGCCGCTCCGGTCGCCGTCTGGCTGTTCGGCTTTCCGGCTGAGGTCATCGCCGTCGTCACCGCGATGGCGCTGCTCATCATCTGGAAGCATGAGAAAAATATTCACCGCCTACTGGCCGGCGCCGAGCCCAAGTTCAGCGCAAAAAAGCTGTCGAGTTAATACTCGCGCGGCGGCGGGGGTTGCTGCTGCTGTTGCTGTCTCAGCCGCTCCTGCTCGGCCCGATTGCGGTCGATCTGGCGCTGCTGGTCGGCCTGGACCTGCTCATTCTTCTGCATTTGATCGCCGATCAAAAAGCCCGCGCCGGCTCCGAGGGCGCCGCCGACCGCCGCGCCGACGCCCGGAGCTCCCACGGTAGCGCCGATGATGCCTCCCGCGGCGGCGCCGCCGAGCGCGCCGATGCCGGTCGCCTTCTCGCGCGTGCTCAAAGGCTGTGAGCAGCCGGCGAGCGTTACCAGCAGTGCAACAGCGATCGTAGCGGTCAAAGGACTTTTCATGAATCCTCCTTAAGTAAGGCGTCGCTCTGTTTACGCGACTCCGGTGATTTTACCAAACGCCGGAACGTCGATCAAGTTTTCGTCGGCGAAAGTCGCCGCAGGCAGTGAAAAAAGGCGTCATTGACATCGTGGACTTTGAAAGCCTATGATTATCGTTTAAGCTTCAAGGAAGGATACAAATGCCGCCAATCACGCAAGAAATCGTGCTGGACGCGCTGCGGAAAGTGCAAGACCCCGAGCTTCATCGCGACATCGTGAGCTTGGGCATGGTGAAAAATCTCGACGTCGCGAACGGCAAAGTCCGCTTCACGGTCGAGCTCACTACGCCGGCGTGCCCGCTGCGCGAGACGATCGAGACCGACTGCCGCCGGGCGCTGGCGGCGGTCGGCGTGAACGATTTCGAGATCGCCTTCGGCGCGCAGGTCCGCGGCAGCAAATCGGGCGCCGGCCAGCTCGATCTCCTGCCGACGGTGAAAAACGTCGTGCTGATCGCCGCCGGCAAAGGCGGCGTCGGCAAATCGACGGTCGCGGCGAACCTCGCGGTCGCGCTGAAGAAGCACGGCGCGACGGTCGGACTCCTCGACGCGGATATCTATGGACCGTCGGTGCCGATCCTCATGGGCGTCAAGGACAATCCGGAAAAGATCGCGGTCAACGGCGGCTTCAAGCTCAAGCCGCCGATCGCGCACGGCCTGCCGGTCATGTCGATCGGCTTTTTCCTCGAGCCCGACCAGGCGGTCATCTGGCGCGGCCCCATGCTCGGCAAGGCGCTGCAGCAGCTCATGGCCGACGTCGCGTGGGGCGAGCTCGACTATCTCGTCGTCGACATGCCGCCGGGGACCGGCGACGTCCAGATCACCTTTTCGCAGCAGCTCAAAGTCACCGGCGCGGTGCTCGTCGCCACGCCGCAGCAGGTCGCGCTCGCCGATGTGATACGCGCGAAGTCGATGTTCGACAAGGTCATGGTGCCGATCATCGGCATTATCGAGAACATGAGTTATTTCATCTGCGACAACTGCAACAAGAAACACGAGATCTTCTCGCGCGGCGGAGCCGAGCGCGCGGCGGAGAATTTCAAGATCCCGTTCCTGGGCGAAATCCCGATCACGCCCGCGCTGCGCGAATGGGGCGACAAGGGCGTGCCGATCCTTGTGCAGGAGCCGAACTCCGAAGTGAGCAAGATCTTCATGGACGTCGCCGCCAAGCTCGCGGGACGCATCTCGGTCGTCTCCGAGCAGGCGCGCAAGGCGCAGGCGCTGAAGATCGTTTCGAGCTGAAATGGCCGCGCATTATCCGGTCGAGATCAACCACGTCAAAGCCCGCCGCGTCGTCCGCATCACCTGGGACGACGGCCACGTCGGCGAATACGCGCTCGATTACCTGCGCGGCTTCTGTCCCTGCGCCGGCTGCCAGGGGCACGGCGGCGACATCAAGTTCGTCTACGTTCCAGACGCCGAGCTGGCGGAGATCAGCCCCGTGGGAAATTACGCGATCATGTTCCGCTGGGGCGACGGTCATGAGACCGGCATCTACACGTTTCCATATTTACGCTCGCTCTGTCCGTGCGAGGAGTGCAAGCGCCAGGCGAGCGAGCAAAGATAGGAGTCGATCATGGCGACGAAAGAAGAAATCTACGAAGCGCTCCGCATGTGCTACGACCCGGAGATCCCGGTCAACATCGTCGACCTGGGGCTCATCTACGACGTACAGATCGAGGGCAGCACGGTCAACGTCAAGATGACGCTGACGGCGCCGGGCTGCGGCATGGGCGGTATGATCGCCGGCCAGGCGCGGCAGAAGATTCTCGATAACATCGACGGCGTCGAAGAGGCGAACGTCGATCTCGTCTGGGACCCGCCCTGGGACCCGAGCCGGATCAGCGAAGAGGCGAAGCAGAAATTGGGGATCGGGTAGAGGTCTTTTAAAGAATCTCGCCTTGGCCAGTCAACTGACTAAGCTGAGAACGCTCCGTCTCGAACAGAACATCCAATTTGCGCGGAATTGTATATTCAAAGAGCTTGGCAATTCGCTGATCTTTTCTCCGATACTCGTAAAGGAACGAAAGCCCTTCAATCAATTCAGAGCGGGGGAGCTGTTCGACTTTCCTTTTTCTGCTCAAAATCTTACCGACACGTGATAACACCGCTTCGATAGCACGTTCGTCCCCGTGTTTTTCAATTGCAGTCATGGCGTAGGATTTAACTACCCATCTACCCTTTTCAAGTCGGTCAATAAATAAGGGCAGTTGTTCGACGCTCCCTATCCTAGTCAGCGCACCAATTGCAGAACATGCAACATCTTGTTTTTGGTGACGGCATGCCTTCTCAAGGTACGGAATACTTTTAGAACTACCCATCACAGCCAGACTTGCGTTGATGTAGATGAGGTCGTAAGGGTCATTGGTCCGTGCTGCGCGTTCGAGGAGGATTATCTCTGCTTGAGGCGAAACGCATTTCGATAGCGCTCTAATCGCGGCGTGCCGAACCAGCCATCTGTCATCCCCAACCAGGCGGAGAATGCGGTCATCAGCCGGAATTGATTCTTCTTTTCCGAGACGGTCCAGTGCAAACGCAACGTCGTATTTTGTTTTCGCTGAAATTACTGCTGCTATGAGATCCCCGATCTCCATCGACGGTTTGCCTTTTAACTATCGAGAGTTCTGCTCGGTACGTGCTTTCAGGAATTCGACGACTCTTCTTCGCGCGTCGCGGTCTGCGTCCGCGTCGTAGCCGAGTTGCATGCCGAGAACGGTGCGGTCGGGAAGGCGCGTGTCGAACGTATGCGGGCCGCGGGGATAGACGACGAGCGTCAGCGGCGGATCGGCTTCGGCTTGCGCGGATTTCATCTGCTCGCAAAAACGTGCAGGAGAAACCGTGTCGGCCTTTCCGGTGAGCACGAGCAGCGGCGCGTAGAAATGGCTCGCGACATCCGATTGGCAGCCAGGGTAGAGCGCGACACCCGCGACGAATGGTGCTGAATGCTTCAGCGGTGCGCGCAGCGTCGCCAAGACCGTTCGGCCGCCGTTGGACATGCCCATGACCGCGATGCGCTTAGCCTCGACATAACTCTGCTCCGCCAGCCACGCGCGGGCGCTGTACGCGTCGTCGGCGCGGCGGACCGCCCACGCGCTTACGTCGCGCGTGCAGACCTGGTCGACGCCGCGATTCGCGAAGCTGTCGACAACGGCGACGCCGATTCCTTGTTCCAGGAAGATATCCGCCCAGGGCTGCACCCATTTCGTCCACATCGCTTCGGCGGTGAGGCCGCCGCAGCCGTGCAGCAGGATAACGAACGGGAAGCGGCTCTCGCCGTTCGGGCGAAAAATCGTCACCGGCAGCGAACCTTCCTTCGCCCGCGCGCGTTTTTCCCCGGGTGTTCCTAATTGAAAGCTCTGGGCGTTGCCGGGTTGCCACGGCACGAGCACGCGCTCGGCGGCCAGGGAAATGTGCGCTGAAATCGTCAGCGCGGCAAGCGCGATGAAGAATGTTATGAAGAGCTTGTGGAAGTACCACGACACGTAGCGAATAGCGTAAATTCCCCACAAGAAGGCGTACCGAATGCCGTAAATTACCCATGCGAAAGCAAAGCGAATACCATACATGCCCCACGCACCAATCATCCATCCGAGGTGTGGCGATATAATTACCGCGAAGAATGCGAGCAGAAGACGCCATCCGGCTCGGCCTCGGGTTTTGAATACGTACCAGGGTATCGTAACCGGCCAAGTGATATA
>DATDFN010000239.1:0-19925 GCA_036522615.1 Binatia bacterium
CCGGGGTAGCCTCCGAAGGTGGGTCGTTCAGCTAACAACACCCCGCGTCAGGGCGTTTACCACCGGCAGGAACGCGAAATGCCCCCTGCTACGCTTGCCCTCCCCGCCTAATGGCCTGGGACCCCGCGCCGAATAAACACCAGGAACCGTGAGTCGTTTCTTCAAAAGCGCCGCCTTTCCGATCCTCATCGTGGTGGTGCTCGCGTTCTTCGCCCAGAAGCTGATCGGCTCGGGCGAGCACACTCGCAGCCCCAATTACTCGGGCTTCCTCACCCAGATTCAGCAGAATCAGGTCAAGTCGGTCACGATCAACACGAAGGACAACACGATCGATGTCACGCCGGCCCAGAATGCGCAGCCGGACAACAAGAAGTACTCGGTCGGCTATCCGGACAACACCGAGCAGAACCTGATCAACCAGCTCCGGACCCACAACGTCCCGATCGACGTGAAGGGCAAGGGGGGATCGGGCTGGCTCTCGGTGCTCACGTACGTCTTACCGTTCGTGATCTTCCTCCTGTTCTGGCTGTTCATCATCAACCAGATGCAGGGCGGCGGGTCGAAGGTCATGTCCTTCGGCAAATCGCGCGCCAAGCGCATGTCGGTGGACTCGCCGAAGATCACCTTCCGTGACGTCGCGGGGGTCGACGAAGCCGTCGAGGAGCTCCAGGAGATCAAGGAGTTCCTCGAGAACCCGAAGAAGTTCCAGGCGCTCGGTGCGCGCATCCCCAAGGGAGTGCTGCTGTACGGGCCGCCGGGCACCGGCAAGACGCTGCTCGCGCGCGCCATCGCCGGCGAGGCTGGGGTGCCGTTCTTCTCGATCTCGGGGTCCGACTTCGTCGAGATGTTCGTCGGCGTCGGCGCCTCTCGGGTGCGCGATCTGTTCGTGCAGGGCAAGAAGAACGCGCCGTGCATCATCTTCATCGACGAGATCGACGCCGTCGGCCGCCACCGCGGCGCCGGCCTGGGCGGCGGCCATGACGAGCGTGAGCAGACACTCAACCAATTGCTGGTCGAGATGGACGGCTTCGAGGCGAACGAAGGCGTCATCCTCATCGCCGCCACTAACCGTCCCGATGTTCTCGATCCGGCGCTGCTCCGGCCCGGCCGCTTCGATCGCCGCGTGGTCGTGCCGCGCCCCGATGTGAAGGGGCGGGAAGGCATTCTTTCCGTGCACACGCGCAAGGTGCCGCTGGCGCCGGACGTCGATGTCAGCGTGCTCGCCCGCGGCACTCCCGGCTTCGCCGGCGCGGATCTCGAGAACCTGGTCAACGAAGCGGCTCTTTTGGCGGCGCGCAGCAACAAAGAAAAAGTCGACATGCACGACTTCGAGCTCGCTAAGGACAAGGTCATGATGGGCTCGGAGCGTCGCAGCATGATCATCAGCGAGGAGGAGAAACGCAACACCGCTTACCATGAAGCGGGCCATACGCTGGTGGCCAAGCTGCTTCCGGGCACGGATCCTGTGCACAAAGTGACGATTATTCCGCGCGGCATGGCGCTCGGTCTCACGCAGCAGCTGCCGATCGACGAGAAGCACACGTATCCGAAGGAATATCTGCTCAACAATCTCGCGATCCTGTTCGGCGGGCGCGTCGCGGAAGAGCTTGTGCTGAATCACATGACGACGGGCGCCGGCAACGACATCGAGCGGGCGACGGAGCTCGCGCGGCGCATGGTCTGTGAGTGGGGCATGAGCGAGAAGCTCGGGCCGATGACGTTCGGCAAGAAGGAAGAGCAGATCTTCCTCGGCCGCGACTTCACCCAGCAGCAGGACTATTCCGAAAGTACCGCGGTCGAGATCGACGCCGAGGTGCGACGCATCATCCAGGCGAGCTACCTGCGCGCGCGCGACTTGCTGCACACCAATCTCCATCTGTTGCACAAGATCGCCGAGAAGCTTCTCGAAAAGGAATCGCTCGACGGCGCGGAGATCGATGCGTTGGTGCAGGAATTCGGCGGCAACGGCGGTAGCCCGCATACGCTCGTCGCGCCGGCGCACGCCTGAAACACCGGGGAGCTATCAGTTCGAGTCGATTCGCCTTGTCATCGGCTCGCTCAAGTCCCTCTCTCGTCGAGTCGGCTTCACGTTTCGGGTTTAAATGCGGGATGTGAGGCCGCAGCCTTGAAACGCGATGCGCCCAAACACGCTCGAAAAAACAGCGCCATCCGCGCCTAGCGGATTTACTCTCGGCACGCGCCACGGCGCCATCGACATGGTGCGGCGCACCGCCGTCATGGGCGTGATTAACGTGACGCCCGACTCTTTTTCAGACGGCGGCAAGTTTTTCGACGCGGAGACCGCTGCGGCCCACGGCGAGCGCCTCGCCGCGGAAGGCGCGGATCTCCTCGACGTGGGCGGCGAGTCGACCCGTCCGGGCGCCAAGCCGGTGACCGCTGCGGAAGAGATCAGCAGGGTTTTGCCGGTCATCGAGAGACTCCGCGCGAAAAGCTCCATTCCCATCTCCATCGACACTGTGAAGAGCGAAGTGGCGCGCGCGGCGCTGGACGCCGGGGCGGATATCGTCAACGACGTGAGCGCATTCCGCGCCGACGCTGCGATGGCGGCTCTGGTCGCGCGCGAGCGCGTTCCGGTAATATTGATGCATATGCAAGGGACGCCGCAGACGATGCAGCAAAATCCCACTTATGAAAATGTCGTGGAGGAGGTGGCGGAGTTCCTCAGGCACAAGGCCGAAGAAGCGGCACAGGCCGGCATAGCTGCGGATCGAATCGTCATCGACCCCGGCATCGGATTCGGCAAGAATCTCGACCATAACCTCGCGCTGCTGCGCGGATTGCCGGCGTTCGCGGCGCTCGGCCTGCCGTTGCTCGTCGGCTCATCGCGCAAGGCTTTCATCGGAAGGATTCTCGATCTCGGTCCCGACGAGCGGCTGGAGGGTAGCATCGCGGCGGCGGTCGCCGCGGCGCTCGCGGGCGCCAACATGGTGCGCGTCCACGACGTGAAAGAGGCGGTGCGCGCGCTGCGCGTCGCGGACGCCATCCGCTTCGGCGCGGCGCATGGCCGGGAGACGCGGCATGCCTGAAATCTTTACACAGCTTCGCTGGCAGGACGCGCTCGACATCGGCATCATCGCGTTCATCATCTACCGGCTTATCGCGATGATGCGCGGAACGCGCGCGATGCAGATGATCATGGGCCTCGTGATCGTTCTGATGTTCTACGTCGGCTCCCAGTGGCTGGGGCTTTTCACGCTCAACTGGATACTCGACAACTTTCTCGGCTCGATCATCCTCGTGGTCATCGTGGTTTTTCAAAGCGACATCCGGCGCGCGCTGACGCAGGTCGGAACGACGCCGCTCTTCGGCAGCCCCGACCGGTTCGAGCGTGGGCAGGCGATGGAAGAGATCACCAAGGCGGCGGTCTCGATGGCCGGCAAGCGCGTCGGCGCGCTGATCGTCTTCGAGCGCGAAGTAGGGCTCAACGATTATATCGACGTCGGCACCCCTCTCGACGCGCGGGTCACCGGCGAGCTCGTCGAGAGCGTCTTCTCGCCGCGCTCGCCGATCCACGACGGCGCGCTGGTCATTCGCAAGGGCCGGATCGCGGCGGCGAAATGCATTTTGCCGCTGAGCGAGAACGCGAGGGTCGGCCGCGACGTCGGCACCCGTCACCGAGCAGCCGTAGGGCTGACCGAAGGCACCGACGCGGTCGTGGTCGTGGTTTCCGAAGAATCGGGAAAGATATCTCTCGTCTCCAGCGGCAAAGTAAACCGGGACCTCGACGGACCTGAACTACGCTCGCGCCTTGAGCAGCTTCTAAGCGCATGAACCGGCGATTGAATAAACTTCTGTCGTGGGCCAGCGGCGACACCGGACTGAAGATATTTTCGGTGCTGTTTGCCATCGGTTTGTGGCTGTTCGTCAATGCCGGGCAGAAGCCGACGGAGAAATCGCTCACCGTGCCCGTAGAGGTGCGCAACATGCCGGCGGATCTCATGATGGGGAACCCAGGGCCCGGCCAGGTCGAGATTCGCGTCGCCGGGCCGCCGGCGCTGCTTTCCACGCTCGATCCGGACTATCTGAAAGTCGTTCTCGATCTCGATGGCGCGCATGCCGGAACCTCCACGTTCCGATTAAGCCCGGGCTTCTTCAACCCGCCGCGCGGCGTCCGGATTGCGCGCATCAGCCCGGCGGTGATCAATCTCAAGCTTGAGACGCGCGGCGAGCGCGTCCTGCCGGTTACCGTTCGTCTTGGCAGCAAACCTCCGCCCGGTTATAAAATCGTTCGCGCGGACGCCGCTCCCGATAGCGTCAAGGTTCAGGGGCCGGCGAGCGCCGTCAATCGCATGACTTCGGTCGAAACCCTTCCCGTCGATCTCGAAGGGACGAAGGGCCAGGCTACGAAAGAGGTTCGCTTGAGCTCGTCCGAGGAGGCGCTCACATTCACGCCGGATAAGGTTGCGGTTACGGTCGTCCTGGAGGAAGAAACGATCGCGCGCGAGTTCAGTAAGTTCGACGTGCGCGCGCGCAATGTCTCCGGGAAGTACAACGTCACCCCGAAACAGGCGTACATCAAAGTCAACGGGCCGAAGCGCGCGATCGACGGTCTTCAGCTCGGACCCGACCAGGCGTATCTCGATTTGAAGGGTCTCGGACCCGGCGCGCATTCCGTCGCGCTCACGTTGAACCTGCCGCGGGACGTAAAAGTGGTGGAGCAGAAGCCGGAACGCTTTCGGGTGACGATTTCCGGCCGCGGCGCCTAAAACAGAGGAGCACGAATGTCTTCAGATAACGAGAAAGAAAACGACAAAAAAGGAAAGAAGACGAAATACGAACGCAAGCTGTTCGGCACCGACGGTGTGCGCGGCGTAGCGAACATCGAGCCGATGACTTCTGAGATGGCGTTGAAGCTCGGCCGCGGCCTCGCGTCGGTCTTGCACGACCCCGCGCACCAGCGCGCCGGCGGGCCCTCGGGCGACCGCACGCCTGCGCCGGCCAATCTGCGCGGCGGCGACGGCCATCATCGGTACAAGATCCTGATCGGCAAGGACACGCGCCTTTCGGGATATATGCTGGAGACCGCGCTCGCGTCCGGCATCTGCTCGATGGGCGTCGACGTGCTGCTGGTCGGCCCGTTGCCGACGCCCGGCGTCGCTTACCTAACCCGCAGCATGCGCTGTGATGCCGGCGTTGTGATCTCGGCGTCGCACAATCCCTATCAGGACAACGGCATCAAGTTTTTTTCTTACGACGGTTTCAAGCTGCCGGACGAAACCGAGGCGAAGATCGAGGACCTGATATTCAGCGGCGAGACCGAGCGCCACCGGCCGACAGGGAACGCCATTGGCAAGCAGCGGCGCGTAGACGACGCGGTCGGGCGCTACGTCGTGTGTCTGAAGAATAGCTTCCCGCGGCATCTTACGCTCGAAGGAATGAGGATCGTCGTCGATTGCGGGCACGGCGCGGCTTACCGCGTCGCGCCGGACGTGCTGAGCGAACTCGGCGCGGAGGTGATTCCAATCGGCGTCAAACCCGACGGCGAGAATATCAACCAGGATTGCGGCTCGCTTTACCCCGAAGCCGCGCGCCAGGCGCTGCTCGAGCACAGCGCCGATCTCGCTATCTCGCTCGACGGCGACGCCGACCGCGCCGTGTTCGTCGATGAAAAAGGCGAGGTTGTCGACGGCGATCACGTGCTAGCGATCTGCGCCAAAGAGATGCGCGAGAAGGGAACACTGAACGGCTCGACCGTCGTCGCGACGGTTATGAGCAATTTGGGCCTCGAGCTGGCGCTCGACGGCCTCGGAGTCCAGCTCAAACGCACCCAGGTCGGCGACCGCTACGTGGTCGAGGAAATGGTCCGCGGCGGCTACAATCTAGGAGGCGAGCAATCGGGCCATTTGCTTTTTCTCGATCACAACACGACCGGCGACGGCTGCCTGACCGCATTGCAGCTGCTCTCGGTCATGGTTGAAACAGGCCGCTCTCTCAGCGAATTGAAGAAAGTTATGACCCAACTGCCGCAAGTGCTGCTGAACGTCAGGGTCAAGGAAAGAAAGGATATGGCGAAGCTGCCGCGCCTCTCAGCGAAAATCGCCGCGGTCGAGAAACAGCTCGGCGGCCGCGGCCGTCTGCTCGTGCGCTATTCCGGCACGGAGCCGGTCGCGCGCGTCATGCTCGAAGGCGAGAATGAACAGCGCATCCGAGGACTCGCGGAAGAGATCGCCGAGGAGATCCGAAAAGAGCTGGGAACGTGAAGCTCTTCGTCGGGGCTGTTCGCTTCGTTCATTGAACCGGTTCTTTTGATTTTCGCTTCCGTTTTCGTCCTTAAATCGTCTTATGCTTCTCCTCGGCGTCAATATCGATCACGTCGCTACCGTCAGACAGGCGCGCGGTATCGACATTCCCGATCCGGTCGAAGCCGCGCTTCTCGCCGAGAAGGGCGGCGCGGGCGGCATCACCGTCCATCTGCGCGAGGACCGGAGGCACATTCAAGAGCGCGACGTGGTGCGGCTCCGCGCCGAGATCAAAACCAAGCTCAATCTTGAGATGGCCGCGACGGCGGCAATGGTCCGCCTCGCGGCAAAATTTCGCCCCGACGATGCCTGCTTCGTGCCCGAGCGGCGCGAGGAGCTGACGACCGAAGGCGGCCTCGACGTCGCGTCGCAAAAGGAGAATATCCGCGCCGCGGTCGAGTCGCTCCAAGGACAAGGCATCAAGGTGAATCTATTTATCGATCCCGACGCGCGGCAGATCGAAGCGAGCCGGGAAACCGGCGCCCATGGGATCGAGATCCACACCGGGCGCTACTCGAATGCTTCCGGCAACACCGCGCGTGAGATCGAAGAAATCTCCCGGGCCGCGGTCCTGGCGCGCTCTCTTGGGCTCGAAGTCCACGGCGGGCACGGACTAAATTACGACAACGTGATTCCCATTGGCCGCATTCCAGAGATCGTCGAGCTCAATATCGGCCACAGCATCGTCGCGCGCGCCATTATGGTCGGCATGGAACAGGCCGCCCGGGAGATGCGCGCTCTGCTCGACCGCGCCCGCGGCCCGTGATAGAATTCTCCTTTTAAATCGAGCCGTCATAGTCCTCATTATGCTGGTCGTCACCTCGAAAGAGATGCGCGAGCTCGATCGCCTGACCATCGAGCAGCATCGCGTGCCGAGCTTAACGCTCATGGAAAACGCCGGCGCGGCGGTCGCCGAAGCGCTGCTCGACCAATTCGGCCGGCAAGCGAAGGCCGGAGTGCTCGTTGTCTGCGGCAAGGGCAATAACGGCGGCGACGGATTCGTCGTTGCCCGCCATCTCAAAAAGCAAAGCATCCCGTGCGAGGCGGTCCTGCTGGCGCGCAAAGAAGACATTTCTCGCGACGCGGCGGAAAATCTCCGCGCGTATTCGAAGATGAAAGGAAAAGTTTTCGAAGGCGGCGAGCCGTTGCCGCTGCTGCGCGAGCGCCTCAAAGGCAAGAAGCTCGTGGTGGATGCGATCCTGGGTACGGGCCTGAAAGAGGACGTCCGGGGCGTTTATGCGGAGGCGATCGCGGCTATTAACAGCTCCGGCATTCCTGTTCTTGCGGTGGATATTCCATCGGGCTTGGACGGCGATTCCGGCCGTCCGCTCGGGACGGCGATCAAGGCGGAGATGACCGTCGCGCTCGGTTACCCCAAATTGGGCGAGGTCATTTATCCCGGCGTCGCCTACGTCGGCGAGCTGGCCGTCGCCGATATTGGAATCCATCTCGAAGCCGTGAAAGCCGTGCGTCCGAGCGCCGAGCTGCTCGAGGAGCAAGAGATCGGCTGGCTGGTTCCCGAGCGAGAGCCCGATACCCATAAAGGGACTTACGGTCATTTGCTCGTCTTCGCGGGCTCGCGCGGCAAGACAGGCGCGGCGATTCTTGCGAGCCGCGCCGCGCTGCGCACCGGCGCCGGCCTCGTGACGCTTGCTTCGGCGCACTCGCTGAACGGAATTTTTGCCGCCTCGCTAATCGAGGCGATGACCGAACCGCTGGCGGAAAACCCAAACGAAGAGATCGCGCCGCTGTCCGATCAAGACTGGCGTCGTCTGCTCGAGAGAAAAACCGCCGTGGTGTTCGGTCCGGGAGTCGGCGTCAACGATGCGACACGCGCCGCGCTCTGGTGGCTGTTAAGAAACTTGCAGACGCCGCTCGTCATTGATGCCGACGGCCTAAGTCTCGTCGCGGGCGATCTCGGCCGGCTCGCGGGCGCCAAGCGTCCGCCGGTGCTGACGCCGCACCCGGGAGAAATGGCGCGGCTTATCGGCGCCGACACCGCCTCTGTCAATCAGGACCGGGTTGGCGTCGCGCGCGCCTTCGCCGGGAAACACTGCTGCTACGTTGTGCTCAAGGGCGCACGCACGGTGATTGCGACGCCGGAAGGCCGAATCTTCGTCAACCCTACCGGTAATCCCGGGATGGCGAGCGGCGGTATGGGCGACGTTCTCGCCGGCGTTCTAGGAGGTCTTCTAGCCCAGGATTTCCGCCTTGAGGACGCACTCCGGCTAGGGGTGTATATCCATGGCTTTGCCGGAGATCGAGTCGCCATGGTAAAAGGACAGATGGGACTGATCGCTTCCGATATCGTAGAAGCGCTGCCGGAGAGCTTTAAAAGCCTGAAAGAAGGCGCGAAGCGGCGATGAGACGGCACCGGGCGATCATCTCCCGGTCCGCCGCCCAGACCCGGGCTTTGGGCAAAAAGCTCGGGCGATTAGTCAGAGGCGGCGAAATCGTCGGCCTCACCGGCGATCTCGGCAGCGGCAAGACGTGCTTCGTGCGCGGCGTAGCCGAAGGCGCCGGCGTGGGCAAAGAGGCATGGATTCGAAGCCCGACGTTCACGTTGATCAACGAATACGACGGACGCGTGCCGGTCTATCACGTCGATCTCTACCGCATCGGCGGCGCCCAAGAGCTGGAGGAGCTCAATCTCCGCGAATACCTTTACGGCGACGGAGTCAGCCTGATCGAATGGTTCGAGAGGATGCCGCCGGGAGAAGTGGACGAGTGGCTCGGCATCCACTTCGAGCACGGCAGTGAGAACGAGCGAAGCGTAACGATCGAAGCGCACGGCGAACGCTATAGCGAATTTTTGAAAGGAATGATCGGTTAGCGGAATGGCATTGGTGGTTCAAAAATACGGCGGCACCTCTGTCGGCAGCGTCGAACTCATCACGAACGTCGCGCGCCGGGTGGTGGCCGCGAAACTGCGCGGCGACGACCTCGTGGTCGTCGTGTCGGCCATGGCCGGCGAGACGAACCGCCTGGTCGCTCTGGCGCAGCAGATCTGCGACATGCCCGACGAGCGCGAGCGCGACGTACTGCTCGCCTCGGGAGAGCAGGTGTCCACCGCGCTTTTGGCGCTCGCGATCAAGTCGATGGGATATAAATCGCGGTCGTTCCTCGCGCACCAGATGCGCATCCGCACCGACAACGCCTACGGCAAAGCGCGCATCAAGAGCATCGATGCGAGCCGCGTGCGCCAGTCGGTGCGCGACGGCGAGATCGTCGTCGTCGCGGGTTTCCAGGGCGTGGACGAGGACGACAATATTACGACGCTCGGTCGCGGCGGCTCGGACACGAGCGCCGTCGCCATCGCGGCGGCGCTGAACGCGGACAGCTGCGAGATTTATACCGACGTCGACGGGGTTTATACCACCGATCCGAATCTGTGCCCGGCGGCGCGGAAGATCGACCGCATCTCTTACGAAGAGATGATCGAGATGGCGAGCATGGGCGCCAAGGTGCTCCAGATTCGGTCGGTCGAGCTCGGAATGAAATTCAAAGTGCCGATCCACGTCCGCTCGAGTTTTAACGACGCCGAGGGGACGTGGGTCGTCGAGGAGGACGAAACGATGGACGCGCTGCTGGTCTCCGGCGTGACCTACGATAAAGACGAAGCGAAGATCACGCTGCTCGGCGTGCCTGATCGTCCGGGATTGGCGGCCCAGATATTCGGCCCCATCGCGGAGGCGAATGTCGTGGTCGACATGATCATCCAGAACGCGAGCGAAGCCGGGACCACCGATTTGACTTTCACGGTGCCCAAGGCGGATTATAAAAAGGCCGTCGCGGTTGTCGAAGGCCTGCAGTCGATCCAGGCCAAGGGCATCACGGTCGACCCGAAGATCGCCAAGGTCTCGATCATCGGCGTCGGCATGCGCACGCACGCGGGCGTGGCGGCCCGGATGTTCAAAGTATTGTCGCGCGAGGCGATCAATATCGAGATGATCTCGACCTCCGAGATCAAGGTCTCGGTAGTGATCAACGAAAAGCAAATGGAAAAAGCGGTCAAAGCGCTGCACCAAGAATTTATCGAAAATCAGGCCGCGCTATGAAACACGGCTCGCCAAAAGACGTCCTGATCTACGATACGACACTGCGCGACGGCTGCCAGGCGGAGGACATCTCGTTCACGCTCGAGGACAAGCTCCGCATCGCCGCCAAGCTCGACGAGATCGGCATCGATTATATCGAGGGCGGCTTCCCGGGCTCCAACCCGCGCGACGCCGAGTTCTTCAAGGGCGTCGAGAAGCTCAAGCTCCGGCACGCGAAGATCGCCGCCTTCGGCATGACGCGCAAGCCTTCGGCGAAGCCGGCGCAGGACTTGAGCCTGAAGACGCTGATCGAAGCCGAGACGCCGGTCATCACGCTCGTCGGCAAGACGTGGGATCTCCATGTGCGCGAGGATCTTCGCATCAGCCTCGAAGCCAACCTGGAAGTCATCGCCGATTCCATAGCCTACATGAAAAAGCGCGTGGAAGAGGTGATCTTCGACGCCGAGCATTTCTTCGACGGCTTTCGCTCGAATCCCAAGCATGCGATCGACTGCCTCAAAGCGGCTGAGGAGGGCGGCGCGGACTGGATCGTCCTCTGCGACACCAACGGCGGCCGGCTTCCGGGGGAGATCCGGGCGGCGATCGCGGCGCTCGCGGGCGTGATCACGGCGCCGCTCGGCATCCACTGCCACAACGACGGCGAGTTGGCCGTCGCCAATACGTTGACTGCGGTCGAGATGGGCGCGCGCCAGGTGCAGGGGACGATCAACGGCATCGGCGAACGCTGCGGGAACTTGAACCTCTGCTCGATCATTCCCGATCTTCAGCTGAAGATGGGCAAGCGCTGCATCGAACCCGAGCAGTTGAAGAAGCTGCGCGACACGTCGCATTTTCTCTACGAGCTCGCGAATTTGAGCCCGAACAAGCACCAGCCCTACGTAGGCGACAGCGCGTTCGCCCACAAGGGCGGGATGCACGTCGCGGGAATCCTCAAGAACCGTGAAACTTACGAGCATATCGATCCGGAGCTCGTCGGCAATCGCCAGCGCGTGCTCGTCTCGGACCTGGCTGGCCGGAGCAACATCATCTACAAGGCGAAGGAGTACGGTGTCGACCTCAATGACGAGCACGAGGCGGTCAAGGAAATTTTGAAGCGCATCAAAGAGCTCGAAAGCCAAGGCTACGAGTTCGAGGCCGCCGAGGCATCTTTCGAGCTGATCATCCAGGAGGCGCTGGGAAGAAAGAAAAAGAATTTTCACCTGCTCGGCTTCCGCGTCATCGACGAAAAACGCAAGGAAGACGAGCCGCCGATCTCCGAGGCGACGATCATGCTCGCGGTCGACGGCGTGATCGAGCACGCCGCGGCGATGGGCAACGGGCCGGTGAACGCGCTCGACTCCGCACTGCGGAAAGCGCTGACGAAGTTCTATCCCGCCCTGAAGCATATGAAGCTGCTCGATTATAAGGTCCGCGTGCTCTCTTCGGGCGAGGGCACCGGCGCGGCCGTGCGCGTACTCATCGAGTCCGGTGACGAGACCGACCGATGGGGCACCGTCGGCGTCTCGCAGAACGTGATCGAGGCGAGCTGGCAGGCCGTCGTCGACGGCATCGATTACAAGCTGTACAAAGATTCAAAGCAGGCGGCAGGCAGACGATAGGCGTCGAGAAAAAAGAACTCCGAAACTCTTGCCCCATGCCCATTGCCTAGTCCCATGTGGGAAAAGCTTAGAGAAGACATCCAGGTCGTATTCCAGCGCGATCCCGCGGCGCGGAGCTTCTGGGAAGTCATCCTCACCTATCCGGGATTTCACGCGCTGTTTTTCTATCGCATGTCGCATTCGCTCTGGACGAGCGGCTTGAAGGCGCTCGGACGCCTCGTGAGCAATCTCGGGCGATTTTACACCGGCATCGAAATCCATCCCGGCGCGAAGATCGGCCGGCGTTTCTTCATCGATCACGGCATGGGCGTGGTCATCGGCGAGACCGCCGAGGTCGGCGACGACGTCACGATCTATCAGGGTGTCACGCTCGGCGGCACGAGCCGCAGCAAGGAGAAGCGCCATCCGACGGTCGAGGACGGCGTCCTGATCGGCGTCGACGCGACGATTCTCGGTCCGGTGACGATCGGCCGCAACAGCAAGGTCGGCGCCGGCGCCGTCGTGGTGAACGACGTGCCACCCAATTCGACCGTCGTCGGTATTCCCGGACGCGTCGTCGAGGGCGAAGGCGTGCACCTCGACGCCGCGCACCGCATCGATCTGGAGCACCAGCGTCTGCCCGACCCGGTCGCGAAGGCGATCGGCACGCTCGTCGATTACGTGCAGAAGCTCGAGAAGCGCGTCAACGACCTTTCCGCCCGCCAAGGCGGCCTCGAAGTTAAGCAGGCGGAGGACAACGAAGTGCTCCGCCAGGTCAAAGAGCTGCTTAAGATTCAGCAAGCGGACCGTTAACTGCCGGTTTCAAGTCCGCAGATTTCCTGCTAATTTATTTCTTCGTCCGATGGATAAGAAGGCAAAGATTGTGGTCGCCATGAGCGGCGGTGTGGATAGCTCCGTTACCGCGGCGCTGCTTGTCGAGCAGGGCTACAACGTCGAGGGAGCCTCGCTCCGCTTGTGGGAAGCGCCGCGCCCGACGCCGCGGAATTGCTCCGACCACCGCGGCGCGGCGGAGATCGCCGCGACGCTCGGCATCGGTCACACGCTGATCGACGCGCGCGCCGATTTCGCGCGCGCGGTCGTGCGGCCGTTCGTCGGCGAATATATCGCCGGCCGCACGCCCAATCCTTGCGTCGCGTGCAACCGCGACTTCAAGCTCGGCATTCTGCTCGAATGGGCCCGCAGCCGCGGCGCCGATTATGTCGCGACCGGCCATTACGCGCGCGTCGTGCACGATCGTGAGACCGGCCGCTCTGCTCTCGCGCGTGGGTTCGATCGGCAAAAGGACCAGTCGTATTTCCTATTCGCATTATCGCAGGAGCAGCTTTCGGCGACGCTCTTTCCGCTCGGCGGATTGGCAAAGAGCGAAGTGCGCGCGGCGGCACGCCGGCTCGCGCTCTCCGTCGCCGAGCGGCCGGACAGTCAAGACGTCTGTTTCGGCGATTACCGCACGTTCGTCGAGACTCTGGCGGACCCCGCCGAGCTGCACGGCGGCGAGATCGTCGACCGCGCCGGCAACGTCCTCGGACATCACGACGGACTTTATCGCCTGACCATCGGACAGCGGAAGGGGCTCGGCATTTCCGCGGCGGCGCCGCTCTATGTGCTCGAGATCGACGAGGCGACACGACGCGTGGTCGTCGGCGGCAGGGAGGAATTAAACAGCTGCGGCCTCGTCGCCGGCTCGCTGAACTGGATCGAGCCGCCAGCGGCGAGCGAATTTGCTGCCGAGGTGCAGGTGCGCTACCGCGCGCCGGCGATCCCGTGCCGCGTCGGATTGCTCGCGGACGGCCGCTGCGAAGCGCGTTTTGCATCTGCATTTCCCGCCGTGACTCCGGGACAGGCGGCGGTCTTCTACCGCGGCGAGACCGTGCTCGGCGGCGGCTGGATCGAGCGTACCCTCGATGATCAGCGCATGGAGCCGCATCCTGCCGAGCTGGCAGATTAGTCTTCCGCCGGCAAATTGGTTTTTCTTCTGCCGGCAAACCGTGATAGCATTGCTGCGTTGCAAAAATCTATCATTCGATATCGAGTTGATCGTTTCACGCTTTCGCTCGCGGCGGCGTTGATCGCCGTTCTTCCCGGTGTTCTTGCCGCCTCCCCACAGTCTCATGAGCTTATCATGCAAGGTTCCGCCCAACTCGAGGCGGGAAGACATTCAGAAGCATTGAAACGGTTTGACACCGCTTCGCGGAGCGATCCCACAGATTCCGAAGCCGTTTTCTTTCAGGGCGCGGCGTTAAATCGGCTGCGACAGCCCAAAGCGGCCAACGAAAAGCTCCAGCAAGCCGCGCGCATGGGGTATCGCGGCGTCGGGTTGACCTTCGAGACCGGCTGGGCGCTGCTGCGGCTTCGACGCTGGGCCGATGCCGTCGAGCAGTTCGAGTATTTCGAGATCGTCGCTCCCGGCCGAGGCAAGACGAGCGAGTTTCTTGGGCGGGCCTACCTGGCCCTCGGCGACTTCGCCGGAGCGGAAGCGAAGTTGCGGGAAGCGGTTGAGCGCGATCCCCGCGTCAAACCTACCGTGCTGGTCTATCTGGCGGTGCTGGAAGACAAACGCGGCCACCCTCAACAGGCGCGGCAATACTTGGAAACGATTATTCGCGATGCTCCCAGCTCGCCGATCGCCCGTGCGGTGGCGGGACAGCTTAAGACGGGCTCTTTTCCGGCAAAGAAGGTGAGTAAGTGAAGGGCATGGCGGCGGCGCAAACGAACATGATTAAATCCGCGATGGCGATTCTGCTGCTCGCACCCGCAATCATCTTCATGTCCATGGCCTCGGCGAAGGCGCAAGACGGCAAGCAGACGCAGAAAAATGCCGACGGCACCAAGACGACGACGGAGCCGCACGGCAACGACGGCACTATGAAAACTACAGAAAATGCCGAGGGTAAGACAGTGGATATCGTTATATCGCAGCCCGACGCCACATTTGGAGCCGGCGGCACGAAGCTAACGCTTCATTTAACGGAAACGCCGTGGACGTCGATCGAAGATAATCCGTCGATGTGGGTCTACAAGGATGCGTCCGGCAAGGTGCGGCGCATCGAACACAACAAGGATCTCAACGGAGAAGACTTCATAAGCTATACCGTCGATTATGGCCCCGACGGCCGGATGAGAAGCTACACCAGACAAGTGCACACCGGCAATCCCGAAAATTTTCCAGAAGGATTGCAGACGACGACCACGTTCACCTACGATAAGTTCGGTCGACCGTCGATAATTCTGGAGGACTTTACGGAATATACCGACGACGGTGAATTTAAAGTGAAACACTACCGAACGACTTACCGCTACACCGGCGACGCTGACAAGAAAGGCGCCGCTACCGTGGAGGTCCGCGACGACGCGGGCGGGAAGTGGGAAAGGCAAACCTCGAACGCGCCCACCACGCTCGACTCGGCCGCGAATCAAGCGGAGGAAATACGGAAAACGATGACGGCAGTCACCGAACGGCAGATTTCCATCGTCGAGGACCTCAACTTGGGCGATACGCTGGAGCTATCGATCGACAGAGCGGATGCGGAGACGGCTGACACACCGAAACCTTTAGAGCCGCCAAAAGTTCAGGAAAGAAGTCCCGGGTTTTGGGGCTGGATGCCGCCTATAGGCATGGGCGTTGAAAGAGACGATATGAAAACGAGAGAGAGGCGAGCCCCCGACGATCGCATGCGATAAGCCGATCTGTCCGGCCGCTATCCCGTTCGTCCCTTCGGCCTTTGCAACATTGACTTCGCGTTCGTGCGCCACATATAAGAATTAAGTCGCATGCGCATCGCCATTACGACGCTCGGCTGTAAAATCAATCAATACGACTCCGCCGTGATCCAGTCGCGGCTCGAAGGGCGGCACGCGATCGTCCCGTTCGAGGACGAGGCGGATTTCTACATCGTCAACGCCTGTACCGTCACCGACCGCGCCGATTGGGAGGCGCGGCGGCTCGTCCGGCGCGCCAAGCGCCGCAGCCCCGCCGCGCGCGTGCTCGTCACCGGCTGCTACGCGCAGGTGAGTCCCGAGGAGGTCGCGCGCGTCCCGGACGTCGACTACGTTGTCGGCCTCAACCGTATGGACGATCTCCTCCGCTGTATCGAAGAGCAGACGCCGCAAAAGATTTTCATCGCCGACGTGCAGCGCGAGCGCGGCGTTCCGGTGCTTGGCGCGCGCGCGCTGCCGGGCCACACGCGCGCGTTTCTCAAGATTCAGGAAGGATGCGACTACTCCTGCACGTACTGCATCATCCCTTCGGCGCGCGGGCTTTCGCGCAGCGTCGCGCCCGAAACCATCGTGAATGAGATCGCGCGGCTGGCCGAGCGCGGGTATCAAGAGATCGTGCTTACCGGTATTCATCTCGGCGGCTACGGCCGTGATCTCGCGCCGAAACTCGATCTCGCGGCTCTAATCGAGATGATCCTGGAAAAAAGGCCGGTGCGGCGCCTGCGGCTGAGCTCGCTCGATCCGCGCGAAGTTCCCGAGCGGCTGCTGAAGCTGATCGCGTCGTCCGACGTTCTCTGCCCCCATCTTCATATTTGCGCGCAAGCCGGCGACGACCGCATCCTGAAAGCCATGCGGCGGAACTACGACACGGCTTGTTATCGCGATATCGTCGTCAGAGCGCGCGAGCTGCTGCCCGAGGCGGCGCTGGGAAGCGACATCATCGTCGGCTTCCCGGGCGAAAGCGAAGCCGATTTCGAGCGCCAAACGGAATACTTCGCTTCGCTGCCGCTTACATACTTTCACGTCTTTCCCTATTCCGTGCGTTCGGGCACTCCGGCCGCTTCGTTCTCCGACCATGTTCCGGCGGCCGTTAAAAAAGACCGCGCAAAAAAAATGCGCGAGCTCGGCGCGCGAAAGAAAAAAGCCTTCGCGCGAAGCTTCGTCGGCCGACGACTCGAAGTGCTGATCGAAAGCGCGGGGAAAGACGGTCTCCTCACCGGCTACAGCCGAAATTATCTGCCCGTCGGCGTCGCCGGCCCGGCAGCGATCAACCGCGAGATCCATGTCGAGATTTCAGGCTTTGAAAACGGCGCTCTTTTCGGTACAGTGCTCAACTAATCTTTAGTCGGACGGCAGATTAGGCGTCGAGCGGCGCGGCGAATTTCCATCACACGAGCGAGGGATGGGGCTAACATCGAACGAGGTATGGCTGTTCGTCCACGGCGTGCTTCTCTGGACGATTTTTCTGGTCGCATCCGCCAGCGGCCTCATCGGCCTATGGAATCTGCGACCCGAAGTGACCGCGATCCCCGGCTTCCAGCAGCGGATGCGCCGGCTCGCGGCGGCTGTCCGCGTCGCGGCTATCGCGGCATGGCTCGCTGTGCTCACCGGCACCTATGTGCTTTTCCCGGCGTATCGAGCCAGACCCTCCGACGGAGTAGATCTACGAAAATTTCCGCGCGCTTACTTACAGTCCATGACCGAGATAGCCGGATGGAACGACGCCATGGAATGGAAGCAGCAGATGGCGTGGTTCGCACCGATTTTGGCCACGGCCGTAGCCTGCGTCGTGGCCCGTTACGGCGAGAGGCTTGCGATGGAGCCGGAGATTCGCCGCGCTCTTGTCATCCTGTTTGCGATCGGTATTTTGACCGCCGCGGCCGCCGCTGCCGCCGGCGCGCTCATCAACAAGGTCGTGAGCATTCACTAGGAGATCGTCGTGGCACAACCTGAAGCGTTGACCAATGGCGCGGCTGCGGCGGTTATTTTGGCCGCCGGAGTCGGCAGTCTCACGCTTGGCGTTGTGACGGCGGTGTCGGAAGTCGCCGGCAGCTTGAGACCGTTAATGGCCTTTTACCGTCCGGCGGGTCCCTTGAGCGGACGAACGATGCTCGCCGTCGTGGTCTGGCTTGCCAGCTGGCTCGTTCTACATATTCTCTGGAAAAACCGGCGCATGGATTTTTCCAGGATATTTATGTGGACGCTGCTCTTCGTCGCCTTGGGTCTGGTGGGCACGTTTCCGCCGCCGTTTGAAGCCCTCGGAAATTTGCTGCGATGCATGCGGGGAGCGCCGGCACAGGCGATCGGACAGCGCGCCCCCGGCGCGAACTGTTAAATCGCCGTGAACCGTCACGTGGCTCGCGAATCGGACTTAGCCTTTCTGCAAAAAGAGCTCGGATATTACTTCTCCGACTCGGCCGTGCTCATGCGCGGTCTGACGCACGTCTCTTACGCGCGTGGCAAAGCCGGCGGCCACAACGAGACGCTGGAATTTTTGGGCGACGCGGTGCTCGATCTCGCCGTGAGCGATCTGCTCATGCGGCGGTTTCCCGACAAAAGCGAAGGCGACCTCTCTAAGATGCGCGCCGCGCTAGTCAACGCGACGGCGTTGGCGGAAAAAGCCGCGCGTCTCCATCTCGGCGATCTGCTCGTGATGGGCAAAGGCGAGGAGCGAAGCGGCGGCAGAGCCAAAAGATCGATTCTCGCCGGTGCCTTCGAAGCCGTGGTGGGTGCGATCTACTGGGACGGCGGCTATGGGCCGGCGCTCCGGGTGATCGAGAAGTATTTCGGAAACGAGATCCGCGAGAAGAAGCTAGGCCAGGAGGATTATAAAACGCGTCTGCAAGAGATCAGCCAGATGCTTTTCCATGAGCCGCCGGTATACAAGCTCGTCGGCGAAATGGGCCCCGACCACGAGAAACGCTTCGTCACCGAGATCATCGTCGGAGGCAAGCTCGTCGCGCGCGGCGAGGGGCGAAGCAAGAAGCAGTCGGAGCAGGAGGCGGCGGGGAAAGCGCTCGCTAATCTCCGAGCGCCGTAATGCTTCAACGGATGCGCCGGCCGCGATAGAAAAGCCCTGCAAGCGACCTAAGCCCAACCCTCACTTCCGCGCCTTCGGATAAGGAAACAGCGGCGGGTCCCTCCGCGCGCAGTTCCTTGCCGCTCGCCAAACGGACGGTCAAGAGGACTTCCGAGCCGCGAAATTGCCGCAAAACGACCCGCGCACACGCGGCTCCTTCTTCGCCGGGCTCGATTGGCTGAAGCTCGATATCTTCCGGCCGCACCATCACGTCGACAGACGCGCCGTATCCGGCCGTCAGCGTTTTGGCGACGGAAGCCGGCAGCGGGTGCGTTCCCAATTCGGTCTCGAGCGCGTTGTCTTTTATTTTGCCGTTCAAAAAATCTGCGTCGCTGACAAATTCGGCGACAAAAGCCGTCGCCGGCGACTGATAAACCACCTCCGGGCTATCGAGCTGTTCGAGAAATCCGTCGCGCAAAACCGCGACGCGGTCGGCGATTTCCAGCGCTTCGAAGCGGTCGTGCGTGACGAACAGGCCTGTGGTGCCCAGCTCGCGGAGATTTTTTTTCAGTTCGCGCCGCATGCGCGGCCGCAATCCGGCATCCAGATTCGAAAACGGCTCGTCGAAGAGCACGACGGCGGGACGCTGGGCAAGCGCCCGGGCTACGGCGACGCGTTGCTGCTCGCCGCCGGAAAGCTGATGCGGGTAGCGTGCCAGCAGTTCGGAAAGCCCGAACTGTCGAACGAGGTCGATCGCGTGGCGGTACTCCGTTTCGCTGAACGGATTGAGGCCGAACCGGACGTTCTGCTCGACAGTCAGATGGGGGAACAGAGAAAAATCCTGGAACACCATGCCGACATTTCGCTCTTCCGGCGCCACCCACACGCGTGCGTCGGTCACGGTTCGGCCGTGCAAGGCTATCGAGCCCGTGTCGGGGCGCTCGAGACCTGCGATCAGGCGCAGCAGCGTCGTTTTGCCGCAGCCGCTCGGTCCGACGATCACCATCATTTCGCCGGCGCGCACGGCGAGCGAGATCGGCCCGATGACCGGACGCGGCGCCTGGTCAAAAGTTTTGGCGACATCCTTCAGCTCCAAGATCGAAGGCGGCTGTGTCATGAAAGCCGCGCCCCGCGAAGAAGAAAAAGCAGCGGCAGCGAGAGAAGAATCAGCAGTAGAGCCGGCGCCGCCGCGTGAGCGAAAAATCCCTCTCCCGCGGCGATCCAGATGCGCACCGGCAGCGTATCGAAACCCGCGGGGCGGAGAAGCAGTGTCGCC
>DATDFN010000240.1:0-3842 GCA_036522615.1 Binatia bacterium
CGCGCCGTCGAGCCGCACGCGGTTCCGGCGGACATCGCCGAAGTCGCCGAGCTGCGCGACGCCTTCTTGAGCGCGCGGCGGCAGATCGAGGAGCGGGCGAAGGAGCGCGACGCCTTCGAGCGGGAGCTCTGGGAGCAGGCGAGCCTCTTAGAGCTGACGCACGACGCGATCTTCGTCTTCGAGTTTCCGCAGCGCCGCATCGTGTACTGGAACCGCGGCGCGGAGATGCTCTACGGCTATTCCAAGGTCGAGGCGCTCGGAAAAACGCCGCGCGAGCTGCTGAAGACGCATCACCCCCGTGGCATCGACTTCGTCACCGCGGCGCTCGAAGAAAACGGCTCATGGGCCGGCGAGCTGATCCACACCGCGCGCGACGGCCGCGAGGTCTACGTCGACAGCCGGCAGGTGGTCGCGCCCGAGTTCGGCGGTCGCCGCGTCGTTCTCGAGTCGAATCGCGACGCGACCGAGCGCCGCCGCGAGGAGCGGCGCCGCGAAGGCAGGGCGGCCGTCAACGCGATCTTAGCCGAGGGGCGAACGTTGAAAGAGACGGCGCCGAAGCTGGTCGAAACGCTGGGAACCTTGGGCGAATGGGACATGTGCAATCTGTGGCAGTTCGACCGGACGGCCGACGAATTCGTATGCATCGAGGTGTGGCATCCGCCGGGCGTGGACATCGGCGAGCTCGAAACCGTGACGCGCGGCCGGCGCGCGAAGCTGCCCCATCGCCGGGGCCTGCTCGGACGCGTACTGGCGAGCGGCGAGCCGACATGGATTGCCGACATCGCGACCGACACGGGCTATTACCAGCGCGCGGAGGCGGCGCGCAGAAGCGGCCTCCACGCGGCCTTCTGCTTTCCGATCAAGCTCGCCGCCGAAGTGCTCGGCTTTGTCGAATGCTACAGCCGCGAAGTGCGCACGCCCGATCCGGATTTCGTCCGCACGCTCGCCGCCATCGGCATCCAGCTCGGCCATTTCATCGAGCGCACGCGCGTCGAAGAAGCGCTCGAGCTGCTGAGCCGCCTGCCGAAGGAGAATCCCGCGCCGGTGCTGCGCTTGGATGAAAGCGGCGCGATCGCGTACGCCAATCCCGCCGCGGCCGCGCTGCTCCAAGCCTGGGACACGGCGGTCGGCGCTGAAGCGCCGGAGAAAATCGTCCGCCTGGCGCGCGCCGCGCTCGCCGAGGGGCAAAAACGTCCCGATCAGGTCACATTAGGCGGCGTGAGGTACAACGTCACGATCGCTCCGGTCGTCGAAGCGAACTACGTCAACCTATATTTTACCGAGATTCCCGAGCGAAAAGCTGCGGAGCCGCGGCGGCCCGCGAGCGAAGCGTAGGCGCGCGGGAAATGCCGGGCGAATCGTAAGCCCGGTGATTCCCGATTACCGCGTCTTGAAGATGTCCTCGTAGAGCTTCACGTTTTCCGTGAAATACTTGTAGTCGTCCGGGCGTTCCACGACCCGCTGATAGCCGCGGAAGAGCCGCGCGGGCTTGGGCTCGACGTCTTTGCGCACGGGGATGCGCTGGAAGTCGACGAGCAGCGTCTGGCCTTCCTTCGACAGGATGTAGTCCATGAAAAGACGCGCCGCGTTGGGATGCGGCGCCTTCGAGCCGACCATCTGCGGGTCGATCTCGGTGACGGCGGGCTCGAGCGGGATCCACTCGAGCGGCGCGCCCTTGAATTTCTCGCGCTCGATCGTGTGCGCGTAGGCGAGGATGAGATCGTATTGGCCGGCGCCCGCGAGCGCGACGCGCTCGGTATTGCCGCGGCTCATTACCGGGTCGAGCGCGGCGAGCTTCTTCATGTAATCGATCGCCTTCTCGCGGCCCCACGCGCCCATCAGCCCCTGGAGCACCATGTACCCTTCGGTATCCATCGAGAGCTTGCCGCCTTTCCACTTGGGATTGGCGAGCGCTTCGTAGGTCTTCGGCGCATCTTCTTTCTTGATCTGCTTGGTGTTGTAGCCGAGCGCCCACGGTATGACGTAATGGGCGTAGAACCAGCCCTGCTTGTCGAAGAGATCGGGGTCGATCATCTTCGTCTCGGGCGAGAGATAGGGCGTGATGATGCCGCGCTCCTTGAAGATCGTGATCATCTCGCCGCGGCCGCCGACGACGTCGTAGGCGAACATGCCGGCGCGCGTCTCGGTCAGCACGCGGTTCATGACCGCGCCGCCGCCCAGGCGGATGAGCACCGGCCGGATGCCGTACTTCGTCTGAAACGCCTGCATGAGGACCTGGCTCTGGTCGTAGGTCATCGAGGTGTACCAAACGATCTCGCCCTCTTTTTTCGCGGCCTCGATGAGCTTGGGATCGGACTGGGAGAAGCAGACGGCGGGAAGAGAAAAAGCGATCAGCAACGCGAGCGCGGCGGCTTTCATGGGCTCCCCCTTCGGTTCAACTTAAAACGCTATGCTGCTCGTACACCGGGAGGGAGCGGGGAGTCAAGAAGGAAGATTTTTGACTTCTGTCGGGGATAGGCAAAAAAAAGGGCCGGATTTTCATCCGGCCCCTTTTCTGCATCGAAAGGTTCGCGCTATCCGCGGTCGCCTTTCTCCTGGGCGCCCTTATTGTCGCGATTGTCGCGGCCGCGCTCCTGCACGTTCGCCTGGCGGCCTCTATCCTGCTGCGCGCCAGCTTGCCGCTGCGCGCGGTCCTGCTGTCTCAGGTCTTCTTGGCGCTGATTGCCGGCCTGGCGATTCGCGCGCTCGGCCTGAACGTTCGCCTCACGGCGCGCCTTATCCTGCTGCCGGACGTCTTCCTGACGCTGGCGATTCGCCTGAACGTTGGACTGGCGCTGCGCGCGGTCCTGCTGTTTCAGGTCTTCCTGGCGCTGATTGTTTGCGTTGCGCTGCGCGGCCTGATTGTTCGACTCGCGCCGGGCCTTATCCTGCTGCCGGAGATCTTCCTGTTTCTGGCGGTTGGCCCGATCCGCCGCGTCGCGCTGCGCGCGGTCCTGCTGTTTCAGGTCCTCCTGGCGCTGATTGTTGGACTGGCGCTGCGCGCGGTCCTGTTGTTTCAGGTCCTCCTGGCGCTGATTGTTGGCGTTGCGCTGCGCTCTGTCTTGCTGGCGGAGAGCCTCTTTCTGCTGATTATTGGCGCGATCCGTGGCCTGGCGCTGGTCGCGCTGCTGCTCGCGGAGCTGCCCCTCGCGCGGGCCGCGCTCGATGAAATCGGCCTTGGCGCGCGCACGATCGCCGCCCCGCGCTTGGCGGTCGATGATCGTCGTCTCGCGCTCGCGGACGATGACGTCCCGCGGCTTATAGTTGTAACGCTCCCTGTAGATCGTCACCTGCCGATCCGGCGACGGGTAGCGGTCGCGCGGGAAATCCCGCTGGAAGACCGGCAGCGGCGCCGCCGTCCACCGGCGATTTCTATCCCAGTGATCCCAGCCGCGACGACGCTCCACCCAGCTCGGACCCCAATAGACGTCCCAGCGCGGCGGGCGGTCGTACGCCCAGCCCCGCCAGTAGGCCGGTCGCACATGGTAGAACCTGTAGGGGACTACGAGAATCGGCTGCGGCACGAACTCCGGCTCGACCACGACCCAAGGGCCGTTGTACCACGAGCTCGAATACCAGTAGCCGTCATCCACGTTGAACACCCAGAACAGGCCGTCGTAGAAAAAATAGTTCGCCCTCAGGTCCGGGGCGTAGTAAACAGGATACCCCGGCACGACGACCAGTCGCGGAAACACCGGGATATCTACGCCGATATGCACGCCGACTTGTGCTTGGACGGTGGCCGGCGTTACGACCAGCGCACTCGCGGTTGTCGCCGCGACGAAGACCAGTGCAAGTATGGTTCGCTGAATTAATTGCCTCATTGGCTGACCTCCTCCTTT
>DATDFN010000241.1:0-11924 GCA_036522615.1 Binatia bacterium
GACGTTAAGACCGGTATCGACGTAGGCGGGCATGCGCCCCGAGGCTGCTTCGACGACCAGCCTTCCTGTCGGCGTCGGCTTCACGTCGCGCGGGCCGAAAGGCGCGCTCGGTTTGACGATCACGACCGGGCAGCGCTCTTCGCGGACCAAGCGCATCACCTCGCGCTCGGCGAGAAATTTCGATTGCTTGTAAGCGCCGATCATGTCCGACAATTCGGCTTCCGATCGCTCATCGGCCGGGACACCGTCGCCGCTGAGCTTGAGCGTCGCGACGCTCGACGTGTAGACGACGCGCGCAACGCCGGCCGCCGCCGCAGCGCGCATCAATTCGACCGTTCCCTGGACATTGACGCGGCTCATCCGCTCGGGGTCGGGAACCCACAGACGATAATCCGCCGCGGCGTGAAATACCGCGTCGCAGCCGCGCACGGCGCGGCGGATCGATTCCGGGTCGGCGAGGTCGCCGACGGCGATCTCGCAATCGATGCCGGATATATTGCTCCGGTCGCCGTTCGGGCGAACGAAGGCGCGGACGTCGCGGCCAGCAGCGACCAGGCGGCGCAGCAGCGCGGCGCCGACAAAACCCGTCGCGCCGGTCAATAGAGTCTTCATGTCGCTGCGGTTTTGTACCCTCTTGCTTTCGCCATGCTTCTCTATATTAAAGGGGGGCGGGTTTAAAAAGGGTTCACAGCTTTGAATCGCAGCCTACTGAAGCTCTTCCCCCTATGTCTTGGCCTGCTATCACTGGCGGCCTGTGCCTCCGGTTTGCGGGTGCAGGGCAGCGTCGATGGGCAGGCCATTCAAACCCGGGTCGATTCGGAAGTCGCGCGCTATTATCTGGAAAACTATCTCGCCGGCAAGCGGACCGATCCTCAGCTCGACGAGCGCATCGACCGGGCTTACCAGAGCGCCAAAGGCGCCGTGCCCGACCGCGACGAGCTCAAACGCTTGAGCGATGAGTTTTCCGTCGACTTCGCCGCTCTGTACCTCGCCGACAAAATCTCCCGTGTTCCTGCGAATCGGCGCTTCCGCGGTCTTTTCGATCAAATGTACGAGTCCACCCGCGCAGCGCTCCCGGAAGGCCGCGTCCAACTGCCGGCCACAGCGGCGCAGTATGAGGTGCTGTTCGTTCCCACCTATCTATATACACGGTTCATGGCGCGCGGCGCTTCTTTGCGCGAGCCGCGCGAGGCGCTCGAAAAGGTTGGCTTCAAGTGCTACTTCGTCGCGACCCGCGACGACGGGCCGATCGAGTCCAACGCGGAGTTGGTCGCGAACGCGATTCGAGCGCGCGCCAAGGACGGCAGGCGGCTGATCATCATCACCGCCAGTAAGTCCAGCTCCGAGGTGGCCTTGGCGCTCACGAAGCTCGGGCCCGCCGAGACGCAACACGTCGCGGCATGGATCAACGCGATGGGCGCGCTCCAGGGCACGCCGCTGGTCGACGACAACGTATTGCCGGAGCTCGAATGGATCGTGGGCAAGGTCGACCCCGCGGGAGGGATCAGCATGTCCGTCGCCGCAAGCCGGCCGCGCTTTGCGTCTCTTCACGTCCCTTCCCAGGTCTTCGTGCTGAACCTGGTCGCCATTCCCCCGAGCGGCAGCGTCACCTTTCGCGGGCGCCGGGGCTATTATCCGATGCTGAAGTACGGACCCAACGACGGCATGGTCTTGATCGCCGACACGATCTACCCGGGCGGCGTCACGCTGGCAGAGCTCGGCAGCGATCATTTCCTTTCGAGCCGGGAGCACGATATCCTCACGATAGCCCTGGTAACTAGCGTGATTCGCTGGCTGGAACAGCCTGGTGTGACCGTAACCACCGCCCCTTGACGCGCCATCGTAATTCACCGGCGCGCGTCTTTCTCCTAGCCCGCTCCCGCTTCCGAGATTCGAGGTCTTTGTAATCCGGGCTCGAAAATCACCTTGATCGCCTGCGACCGCAGCTTATCCCGCGCCGCCAGGAAGGCATCGGCATAAAGCTCGAGCGGATAGCGGTGCGTGATCAAGCCTGCGACATCGAGCCGGCTCTGCGCGAGAAGATCGAGATAAATCTCGATGCAGTTGGCGCGCTTTCCCTCGACGGTCTCCAGGCCGTACGCATTCGAGCCCAGCAGCGCGAGCTCCTTGAAATAGATCAGCGTCCAGTCGAATCTTCTCGGCGGCGCCACACCGACCATGACGATGGAAGCGCGCGGGCTCGCAACGCGCACGCCGATCCCGAGCGTTTCGCTCGACCCGACGGTGTCATATACGCGGTCGACTCCCGACTGGAGCCAGGGCAGCCCGAACAGCGGTTTCCTGAGCGGCGCATTCAGGCATTCGCCGATCTCGCCGACGAGCTCGCGGCCGCGCGAGCTAAAGAAGCGATCCGCGCCGAGCCGATCGACCAGCGGCTTTTGCCGCGGGTCGAGGCTGATGGCGAGCACACGGGTCTCGGGAAACAACGCGCGCAGCAGGAGAATTGTCATGAGCCCCAGCGAGCCGCACCCATAAACGACCGCCGTCTCGCCCGGGGAGGGCGGAGCCCGGAGCAGGGCGTGCAGCGAGACCGCAAAGGGATCGGCGAGGACGGCGGCGTCGAAGCCGACCGATTCCGGGATCGGAAACAACATCGATTCGTGGACCGCCATCGCCTCGGCGAAACCGCCGCCGACATCGCTGCACGCGCCCGCGAGCATGCCCTTCGCGAGCGGGCCTTCGAAGAAACGCCCGCATAAAGGATAGTCGCCGCGCCGGCAGGCGTCACAGGGCGGGAGCCCGCGCGGCGCGCAGCAGAGCATCGGCGAGAGCGCGACGCGGTCGCCTCTTTTCACGCGCTTGACGGCCGCACCTGTCTCGATCACCGTGCCCACGACCTCGTGTCCCATGATATGCGGCGCCGACACGAGCGCCGAGAGCGGGTTGTCGAAGCCCGCCTTGATGAAGACCTGCATGACGTCGCTGCCGCAAATCCCGGCGAGACGCGGCGCGACGAGCGCCCACTCGCCGCCGCGGAGCTCGGGGTCCGGCACGGACCGGCAGCGCACCGGGCCGAAGCCCGAGACGAAAGCGCGCGGAGAAGCGGCGCCCAAAATCTTGGCGGCGGCGATGCGCGGCAGCGAGAGATCGAAGACGATCGCCTTCATCGAAGGGCGCCCGCGAGCCCGGCTGGGGTAAACATTTTCATCAGGCGGCGAGCCGGCGGGAAAGTATCATCAGAATGATGCCGGCCGGGATGAAGAAGCCGATCTCGATCGCCAGCCCCGGCGACCAAGACAGCCGCTGCACGCCGAGCTGGACCAAAGGATCGATGATGCTCATGGCGAGGAAAAAAATCGCGATCGCGAACAGCAGCGCCCCGAGCATCCGCCGGCGCGACAAACCGCGAACCGCCGGCGGCAGAATTCCGGAAGCGCGAACCACCGTCCAGACGAAAAGCGTAAGCGCCGCCCAGCCGAGCATCTCGTACTGCTTGTGATATTGCAGCATGAGCGAGCCTTTCCACCAGAGCACGAACGCGAAAACAGCCGCGCACGCCGACCAGAAAGCCGCCCGCGCCGGCAGTCCGGCCCGCGCGAGAAAATCGCGGTCGACGAGCCGGCAGAGCAGCGGCAGCAGAAAAATACCGGCGAAGTACGATTGGGAATAAACGACCCAAGGTTCCGCCCGCGTATCCCACTCGGGATCGAGCCAGAGCGGAAACCAGAAGCGGAGCCGATGCGTCAGCAGCGAAACGATCGCGACGTCGACGGCGACGACGATCAGAAAAGTCATCAGCAGACGCGCGACGTCGGCGACGAAGGGATCGGCCTCGACCCTTTCGCCGGCCGCGGTGGACGCGCTAGCGATAGACGGATCGCGGGGATTCATAAGCTGCTCCTGTGTTACTGGATGCGTCCCGACGGGTCAACGGCCGTCGGATTGCGCCGGAGCCGCCGCCGTGATTTGGATGTTAGCCGCAGGCGATGGAAGCGCTATCGATAGCCATTGCCGCGCTGGCGGCCGCCGCGTGGATCGTTTTCGCGCTCTCTCCGCGCGGCTATTGGCGTAACCGGGAAGTGCTCGACGCCGCGCAGCCGGACGAAGGCGGCGTCCCGGCGGAAATCACGGCGCTGATCCCCGCGCGCAACGAAGCGGCGGTGATCCGGGAAACGCTGCGCGCGTTGATCGCTCAGGGATGCGGGCTGAAAATCATCGTCATCGACGACGCCTCGGACGACGGGACGGCGGAAGCCGCGCGGCAGGCATCGACAGAGGTCCGCGTCGTAGCCAGCGCGCCGCTGCCGGCCGGATGGAGCGGCAAACTCTGGGCGCTCGAGCAAGGCCGGCGCCTGGTCGCAACGCCGTATACGCTTCTCCTCGACGCCGATATCACGCTCGAGCCCGGCGCGCTCGCAGCGCTCGGCGCGAAAATGCGCGGAGAGAAAATTTCATTCATCTCGCTCATGGCCGAGCCGCACATGTCGAACGGCTGGGAAAAGCTCCTGATGCCGGCTTTTGTCTACTTCTTCAAAATCCTTTACCCGTTTCACGCCGTCAACTCCGAGCGCGCGCGCGTTGCGGCGGCCGCGGGCGGATGCGTTCTCGTCGAGAGCCGCGTGCTGGAGCGGACCGGCGGCTTCGGGGCGATCAGAGGCGCGGTCATCGACGATTGCGCCCTGGCGAACAGCGTCAAATCGCAGGGGTATAAAATCTGGCTCGGGCTGACGCATTCCGTGAAAAGCGCGCGCGGCTATCGCGGCTTGAAAGAACTCTGGGATATGGTCGCGCGCTCGGCTTTCTTTCAGCTCGGATATTCCGCCGCGCGGCTGGCTCTGTGCACGCTCGCTCTCTTGCTCGTATACGTAAGCCCGCTCCTGCTCGCCGCGACTTCCGATAGCGTCGCGCGGCGCCTTGCGCTCGCCGCGCTCGCGATCATGTTCCTCACCTATATTCCGATCCTCGGATTCTACCGCCGCTCGGCGGCTTGGGCCCTTTGCCTGCCGCTCGTCGCGGCGCTATTCCTCGCGATGACGTGGACCTCCGCCGTCCGCTACTGGCGCGGCGAGCGGACGCGATGGAAAGGAAGGGTCTATCCGCGCGAGCGCGCGGCCGTCGAGCTTTCAAACGGCGACTCAAACGGGTGAGCTGTCGAGCGCGAAGCGCCTGGCTCTCTTGAGCGTTCTTTGAGCGGCGCGAAACTGGCAGGCGAGCCGAAGCAATTTAATCCAATCCGCCGGACTGCGGCAGGCGCCGAGAACCTTCGCGACGTCGACGCCGCCGTGCGCATCGCGCGCCTGCAAAACGGCTTCGGGAATCTCCGTCGAGGCGGTATCGAGAATCGACCGGACCGCGACATACGGCAGCCCGCGCTCCGCTGCGGCGCGCGCGTGCGCCGCGCTCTCCATGTCGGCGGACGCCGCTCCGGTGCGCTCGGCGAGCGCGCGCTTTTCCGCCGCCGTCGCGACGACGGCCGCGCTCTCGACGAGTGCGCCCGTCCAGACCGGAAGCTTGAACGCCGCCGCGATATAGAGGCGCTCATGCCACTCTACGGCGACGGGATAGCTTTCACCGCCGGCGCCGATGACGCGCTCCGGAAGCACGAGGCATCCTGCGCTCAGCCGCTCGTCGAGCGCGGCGGAGTACCCCCAGCTCATGAGCGCGGTCGCGCCCTGCGCGATCAAGAGCGCAAAGGCGTCGCGAGCGCGCTCGCCGCCCATGCCGGAAACAGCGATCAGCGTCCCCGGCGCGATCAATTTCGCCGATCCCGGCGCGATTTTCTCGCGCGTCAGGCTTTTCAGCTCCCATGGCAGAGCGACGACGATGCCGAGCATTATTTTTCCGGCGCGGTGAGATTGCGATAGCGCGCGAGCGCGAGCAGAGGAAAGTATTTGTCGTAGCCGTGATATTTCAGATAGAAAACGCGCGGGAAACCGGGCGCGTTGAAGTCGGGATCGCTCCACAAGCCGTCGTCGCGCTGCGTCCGGAGCAGAAAATCGACGCCGCGCCGCGCCGCCTCGGTGCGCGCCTCGCCCGCGCTCAGGAGGCCTAGCAGCGCCCAGGCGGTGTGGAAAGAGGTGCTGCGCCGCCCGCGCCCGCGCTTCGACGCATCGAAATACGTATCGCATCCCTCGGCCCAGCCGCCGTCCGCGCGCTGCACGCTTTTCAGCCACGCGGCGGCGCGGCGCACGCGCTCATGTTCTTTCCCGACGGCGGTCTCTTCGAGCCCCATGAGGACGGACCAGGTGCCGTAAATGTAGTTCGTGCCCCAGCGTCCGAACCAGGAGCCGTCCGCCTCCTGGGCGCGAAAGAGATAGTCGAGACATTTTTTTTGCACGGCCGCAAACGGCTGTCCGAGAGGCGCCAGCAGCATCACGCAGCGCGCGCTCACGTCCTCGGTCGGCGGATCGAGCAGCGCGCCGTGATCCGCGAAGGGAATTTCGTTCAAGTACGTGTGATCGTTGTCCGCATCGAACGCGGCGAATCCGCCGTTGGCGGACTGCATGCCGGCGATCCATTCGGCGGCGCGCTCGACGGCGCGCGCATAACGTCCGTCCCCGCTCTGGTGCATCGCATAGGCGACCGCCGCCGTGTCGTCCAGATCCGGATAGTGCGAATTCTCGAACTGAAACGGCCAGCCGCCGCTTCTGACCGACGGCCGCGCGGCGCGCCAGTCCTGCGGCCCGTCCAATAACTGTCGCGCGGCGAGCCATTCGAGCGCTTTGCGCTCAGCGGCGCGGCCCGGCTCGCCGCCGACCTGCTGCAGCGCGAGCGCCGCCCAGGCCGTGTCCCAGACCGGCGACACGCACGGCTGGCAGTAGGCGCTGTCCTGGCCGACAACGAGCAAATCGTCGATCGCGCTCCGCTGCCCGGCGCGCAGCGGATGATCCGCCGGATAGCCGAGCAGCTCGAGAGCTTCATAGGCGTTGACCATCGCCGGGAAGATCGCGCCGAGGCCGCCGTCACCGTTGCGACGCTCCAAAATCCACGCTTCGGCTTTTTTCAGCGCGCGGCGGCGCCATGCCTGCGGCAGGCGCGGATAGAGCTTGAGGCCGAGGCGGTCCAGCATGAGCAGCACGCCGCCTAACGCCGAGCGCGTCGGAAAGTAGCGCGTCTCGCGCCACGGATCCGTCACAAAAAGCTCGCGAACCGATACGGCTTTGGGATTTTTCGCGCGCGCTTTGAACGTATAGAGAATGAAGAGCGGCACCATCACGGTGCGCGACCAGTAAGACACTTTGAAGAGATGAAACGGAAACCAGCGCGGCAGCAGCATGATCTCCACCGGCACAAACGGCACGGCGCGCCAGGGAAGCTGCGCGAAGATCGCCAGCAGGATGCGCGTGAAGACGTTCGCCCGCGCGGCGCCGCCGAGCTTGAGGATCGCCGCGCGCGCCCGCGCCATATGCGGCGCGTCGGGATCGTCGCCGGCGAGCTTGAGCGCGTAGTACGCCTTGACCGAGCAGCTGATCTCGGCGGGGCCGCCGTAGTAGAGCGGCCAGCCGCCGTCCTCGCCTTGGCGGGCGCGCAGATACACCGCGAGTTTCTTCTCCAGCTTCTCGTCCGATTCGCCGAGATAGTGGAGCATCAGGATATATTCCGCCGGGATCGTGCAGTCCGCCTCGAGCTCGAAACACCAGCAGCCGTCGGCGTGCTGCAGGCCGATGAGCGCGGCCGCGGCGCGGCGGATCGCTTGCTCCACTTCGAGCGGATCTCTAAAGCTCACTTTTCGTTTCCTGGAAGCCGCCGCGGTCGAAGTCGCGCGGCATATCGCCGGGTGATCTTAATACATTCCGGCCCGGCAGTCGCTTGCCGCTGCCGAAGTCCGGAGCGTGGAGGCGGGCGGCGGAGGCAGGCCTCGCGCCGCGAGCGAGAAAAGCAGCGTGAGCAGCCCGTCGTTTTGCAGCGTCAAGCCGGTGGCGAGGATGGTCCCTTTGACGCTGAGGCGCGAAATTTTGACCTGGCCGCCGTTCGTATAATCGACATGACGGTTGATCTTGCGCAGCGTCAAGACCGCGAGACCGACGGCCCAGAGACAGAATTTACGGATGCCGGTCTCCTGCCTCGGTATGAGCAGAGAATACGCGACGGCGTTTCGCAAATGCGCCTGTGAAACGCCGATCAGCCGGCGCACGCCGCGCTCGAAGCCTTGGCGGTTTCGCGCCCCCGGCAGATCCGCCAGCTCGCAGCCTTCCTCGGCGAAGACATCGCGCGGCAGCCAGCAGAAGCCGGCGTCGTAGTCTTCCCACACGTCCTTCAGGATGTTGGTCATTTGCAGCCCCTGGCCGAAGGAAACGGCCAGCGGCATCAGGGCTTCGCGGCGTTCCGCGATTTCCGGCGAATGGAGACAAAACAGGCGCGTCAACATTTGCCCCACGACGCCGGCGACGAAGTAGCAGTACCGATCGAGCTCGTCCATGCTTTTGAGCCCGTGATGCGCGCCGTTCAGCTGAAATTCGGCCATGCCGCGCGCCATCGTGCGGACGCACAGCCGGAGCGCTTCGCGCTGCGGCTCCGAAAAGCTTTGCGTGATTTGGACGACGCGCGGAACGTTGCGGATCAGTTCGTGCTCGGCGGGCAGCGTTCGGCCGGAGAGCGCCGCGCCGAGCTGCCCGGCGAAAGCTTCCGCGGCGGCGCGCTCGTCGAACGCGCGCAAAAATTGGCGGCAGAAATAGTCCTTGTCGGCGGCGCTTATCCGCGGCTCGTCCTCGATCGTGTCGACGATGCGGCAGAGCAGATAGGCGTTGGACACCACGCGCGCGAGATCCGCCGGAAGCTGCGGGATGGTCAGCGCGAAGGTCCGCGACACGCCCTCGAGCATCGCCGATTGAAAGTCATCGTCGTCGCGCGCGCGCGTCAGCGGTAGTCGCGTCGAATCCAGGGCGGGCGCCGGTGTTTTAGACCTGTCGCGGTCTGCGCTGAAACTCGTCGGTCTCATGGCTCACGTCGATGCGTCGCGCCCGCGAGCCGCTGCGCGCCGTCGAGGCCGCTCGCCGGAGCGAGGCTCCTTTTTTCCTCGCCCTCGCCGTCGTCGGTTCTCAGAGCGACGAAGCGCGCCAGCTCCCGCAGCGCCTCGGCCGCGCCGCCGTAGGGCCGCATCTCCCGCAGACAATCGTTTAACAGGCCCTGCACGCGCTCCCGGGCCCTCTGCGGGTCCGTCACGGATAGATAATTGACCGCGCCTTTGCCGTTGTCGCCCGCAACTTCGTGACCGTCCAAAATATCGTCGGTGATCTGAAACGCCAGCCCCAAAGCCTGCGCGTAGCGCGTGACGCGGTCGAGGTCTTTGCCGCCCGCGCCGCCGATCAGCGCGCCGACGCGCGCCGCGGTCGTAATCAACGCGCCGGTTTTCAAGCGATCGAGCTTTTCGAGAACCGCGGGCGTCACCTTGCGCCGGGCCAATTCGAGTTCCGTCGTTTGTCCGCCGATCATTCCGCGGATGCCGGCCGCCGCGGATATCTCGCGGATCAGCTTTGCAATCAGAGGTCCGCCCACGGAGCGGACGGCGCCCGGGTCCGACATGAGGAAGAAGGCTTCGGTAAGCAGCGCATCCCCCGCCAGCAGAGCGATCGCTTCGCCGAAGCGCTTATGGCAGGAAGGTTTTCCCCGGCGCAGATCGTCGTTGTCCATCGCGGGGAGGTCGTCGTGAATGAGCGAGTAGCAATGAATCAACTCGACCGCGCACGCAAACGGCAGCAGCGCGCGCCGTTTCGCGCCGAACAGCTCGCCGACCGCGAGCGTTAAGGTGGGCCGGAACCGTTTGCCCGCGTCCAAGACGCTGTAGCAGATCGCTTGATGCAGCAGCGACGAGCCGGCGCCGGTTTTTTTCAAGTAACGCTCCAGGGCGTCGTCGATCGACGATCGGCAATCGTGCAGATATCGTTCCGTCTTGAATTCCACGCCGGCTACCTGCTCCTAATTAATCACGCAATATCGTCTTTACCAGACGTCCGCGGGCGGCTGCCGCCGCCATCCTACTAATTAATTTGCCAAGTAATTCAACGGATTACAACAGAGTATGTTTCGACGAGCCGGCGCTGCGGCGGTCGCGCACAGGTTTACTGTCGTAAATGCGCGCGGGTGAAAGGCTACTGTTCGATCTTTTTCGGCGCCTGCGGCGGATTGTTTTTCGGCGACAGGCGCGGCGACGGCGCGCCGCGCAGCTCGCGCAGGAAATCCTCCTTGGACTTGAATGTCCGGCCGGCGAACTGGCCGCTGTGGCAATGATAGCTGATCCTGTCCGGCCCGCGGTGGCAGCCGTATCCGTCAACGATGCCGGAGTGCGCGCCGGCCGATGCCGCGAACGCGACGGCGATCAGCAAACCCGCAAAGAAGCGCAGGGTAGTCAAAAATGTCCTTTCGAGCACGGCTCTCGGTAACCGGCTTTAAATAACAAAAAAGGACTACCCCGTTGTATTGGACCTTGGTCCAACCCGGAAAAATACGCGCCTGCCGCGCTTAAGGCAGAAAGCTCAAATCGACGATCTGGGCCACGGTGAGGGTTTTCGCTTTCGGCTCCTCGCGCGCGAAGTCGGCCAAGACAGCCTCCAAGCCCTTCAGCGTCGGCCGCCCGTCGTCCGGCAGCGAGCGCATATAATTGGTAAACGCCTGCTCGGCCGTGGCGCGGTCGTCCGACTTGGCGAGCGCCATGATCTTGCGGATAGCTTCGTCGCGCGATTTCTTGAAATAGCGCACGGCTTCGAGATAGCCGGCCATGAAGCGGCGCACGAGCGGCGCCTGCGTCTGCAGGCTGTCTTCGCGCGCGACCACGCTCACGTGCGGGAACTCGACGCCCTTGGCGATGAAGTCGAGCAGCGTGACCATGCCCATCTTCTGCGCGGCGATGCCCTCTTCCGGCGTCAGCACCGTCGCCTGGATCGCCCCCGACCTCAGCGCCACGAGCCGCGCCTGCGATCCGCCGATCTGGAGCACCGAAACGTCCTGCGGACTCAGGCCCAGAATGCCGAGCGCCAGCTTCACGACGAAATCGGTGTTGCTGCCGAAGCGGCTGATGCCGATTCTTTTCCCGCGGAGCTGCTCGCCGCTCGCGATCGCGGGCGTCGATACGAAGACATAAGGCAGAATATTCGTGACGCCGCCGATGATCTTGATCTTCGCGCCCCGTACATAGGCGTTCAGAAACGGCGGGCCGCCGGTGAGCAGCATGTCGAGGCTGTTGCCGACCAGCGCCTGCGTCGAGATCGAGCCGCCGGCGATGAAAACCATCTCGAGCGCGATTCCCTGCCTGCGAAAAACGCCGGCGTCCTGGCCGAGGTAGAACGGCGCCGCGCCGTAAAAGCCGTTGAAGCCGATGCGCAGCGTCGTCACCTGCGCCGCGGACGGCGCGGCGGAGGAGCATAGCGCGAGGAGGATAAAAACGGCGGCGAACGGTCTCATGCGCCCTCCTTCACAACGGTTTTTTGGAGGCAGTTAGCCTATTTCACACCGAGGCAGGTTAGGCAAGGCAGAGCGGCCGTGGTCCCAGGACCCTTTCGCGCTGCTGTGGAGAAGAGAATGCGCGCGCCCGGGCGCGGGTTGGTGCGGGTCGCTTACGCTTGACAAGCTATATTTCTATAAATATACTTTGATTATGAAGAATAAGACTTTGAAAGGCGTCTTAGCCGAGAACTTAAGAACTTACCGCCTTAAGGCCGGCTTTAGCCAGACCGACCTTGCCAATAAGGCCGGCACGCCACAACCGAGAGTTGGGGTTATGGAATCTGCGAAGAATCCTACTCTACCAAGGCTTGGGTGGCTGCAGCGAGTAGCCGACGCGCTAAACGTGCACGTCGCTGACTTGCTGTCGGAACAAGCAGCCTCGGGAACCAAGTCACTTGCATCTCTTCCAGAGAACGAAGAGAATCTGGCCGCACATTTAAAAGCGCTCGGCGCACCGCTAACGGGCAGTTCCCACAAAGGCCGCGCTTTTAGCCCTGAAGCTGTTGTTCTAGGAACCCTTCGTG
>DATDFN010000242.1:0-18604 GCA_036522615.1 Binatia bacterium
TGAAATGGGCGACGAAATTATAAAACGAGAGGAGCCCGATGCCGCCCGGCTTGAGAATGCGCCTGATCTCCTCGAGGTAGGGATAGACCTGCAGCGACGAGAAATGCACGAATACATCGTGCGAATAGACCCGGTCCATGGAGGCGTCGGCGAAGTCTTTCAGCGTGAAGCCGTCCAGGCGGTGGAAGCTCACGTGCGCGTCTTTCACCGACGCGGCGGAGAGCTTGAGCATCTCGGCCGAGATGTCGCACGCGTGCACGCGGCCGAAGCAACCGGCGGCGCGGGAAGTGATCCGTCCGCCGCCGCAGCCGATTTCCAGAGCGGTCCCGGCCGGCAGCGAATACTTCTCGAGCAGCGCCAAAAACTTTTCTTCGTTCTTCCACTCGTTTCCCAAATAGCGCAGCGACTCGTTGCTCTTGTCTTTGCGCCAGCTTCTTACGTAATCGTCCCAGTAGGCGTCATCGTTGACGGTGTACTTCAATCCGCGGACGATTCTCTTGGGGGAGGAGAGCGCCGAGATGATGGTTTTCAGCTTCGCCATGGTTCGCCTGCGCGGCGCTAGCTCCGGGCGACCGCCAGATCGTGCGGTCTCTTGCCCAGCCGGCGCGCGCCTTTCGGCGTCACGACGACGGTGTCGCCCCACGTGCAGATCGATTTGCCGTCGGCTGTGACCGCCGACGGCTTGCAGATGAAAACCATGTTTTCCTTGAGCGCGACCGCGAGCTGCTTCGGGCTCCGCGCGTGGTTGGTGATGATCGGGCCGTCGTCGCCGGCGCCGCGGCCGTGCATCGTGAGGTCGGCCTTCGCGTTCGCCGCCGGCCCGGACTTCGGCGCCGCTTCAGCGCCGGCTTTGCGGGTGAGCTCGGCCAGTTCGGCCACCGTGACGCCGGGCTTCAGCGCCGCGGCGACGCGGTTGAAGACTTCGCGCTGCACTTTGATCAATTCCATGTGCGTCGGGTCGGCGACCTCGACGAAGACCGGCTGGACGCCCTGCGAGCGGTAGCCCATCCACGACGACTCGATCTCGTTGATGATCAGATCGCCCTTCTCCAAGATGCGCATGCTCGGGCGCGTCAGCGTGCGCACGGGATTTTTCCCCGAGACCCAGTTGCAATGGACCGGCATCTCCGAGCCGTTCATCATCAGCGCGCACTGCGCCGCCGCCCAGACGTCCCAGTCGCGCGCGCCGGGGCGCGCGGCCTTGATCTTCGCCTCGATCCCTTTTTCGATGATCTCCATCGACTTCGTCAGCGCGTCGATCTCCTCCTGGCTTTTCGTGTAGCGGACTTCGGCGAGAATGTCCGTCGCGTCGACGAGCGTCGCGTTGGGGAACCCCTCGCGGATGTTTTTCCAGGTGCCGTAAAAAATCGTTCCTTCGGGCGTGCGCGTGCCCTCGGTCTCGCCCAGGCCGGTGATGCCGATGCGCCCGCGCTCGACGCCGAGCTCTTTAAGACGCTGGACGATCACCGGGCCGTAGTTCCGCCGCGCCTCGCGCACGTCCTTGGTCCAATCCTGGACCGTCGGCCAGCGCGGCGCCGCCGAGGTGGCGATCGCCGTCACTTCGCCTTCGAGCGGGAAGACCGCCGCGATGTCCGAGTCGCCGCCGCCGCCGACGTGCGTGAGATAGCGCGTGTTCGCCTGGTAGTCCATCGAGTGGCCGGTGTTCTGCGGCGTGATGATGACATCGAGCCGGTCGCGCCGCATCAATTCGCGCACCGCGCGCCAGCGCCGGTCGCGCTCGGCGAGAGAGAAGCGTGGGTAAGGATAAAGTTCCGCCATGATCGACTCCTAAAAACGTCAAGGGCGGGTTTGAACCCGCCCTTGCTCCTGACAGTTAATAATCCTTCAGCTGTTTTTCCAGTCGTATTGATTGCCCATGCCGCCGTAGGAGGCGCCGCGCCGGCGGATCTCCGCCTCGTAGGCGGCGGCGTCGGGGAATTTCGCCGTGGCTTCGAGCTGATAGCCGTCGGGATCGTTGAAATAAATTGAAAGCCCAGAGCCGCCGCCGTGTCCCTTCGGGCCGTCGTAAGGGATGCCCATGCGCTTCAGCTGCTCCTCGACCTTGTCGAGGTCCGCCGGATCGATCTCGAACGCGAAATGGAGATGGCGTGTGTCGGTTTTGGGGGGATCGCCCGGCTCCATCTGAAAAAGGTCGAAGCCGAAGTTGCCGACGGTGACGAGCGTATGCTTGGAGCGCTTCGCCGCCTTGTCCTTTTCATTCTGACCGCGGCTCCGGCCGACTTCGCCGTCGAAGACGTCGCGGTAGAACTTCACCGAGCGCTCCAGGTCGGTGACGACGAATGCGAGATGATCGACGCGCTTGAGTTTCATAACATCGCCTCCTTGCGGTGAAACTAACTGACTATAGAGAAGGATGCCGCCGCCTTCAAGCGCGCACGGCGCGGCAGCTCGCTGCGGGAAGCTTGAGGCGAACAGTCGATCCTTTTGCCACGCCGGAGGAAGGGTGCAGCTTTAGCCGGATGTGCTTCGCGCCGACCGCGACCTGGCATTCGAGCGCGTCGCCCATGAAGACGATCGCCTCGATCTTGCCTTCGAGCATGTTTTCGTCCGCCCCCGCCGCGCCGTCGTTGAGCGTGACGTCTTCGGGGCGGATCACGACGATCACCTCGTCGCCGGCCGCGGCGCCGTCCGGAAGCTCGCATTTGATGACGCCGCTCGACGTTTCGACCTCGCCCGGAGCGCCGAGCGATCTCACGCGCCCTTCGAGAAAATTGCTGAGGCCGATGAAGCTCGCGACGAAGCGGTTCTGCGGCGCCGTGTAGATTTCCAGCGGCGTGCCCTGCTGGACGATGCGGCCGCCCTCCATGACGGCGATCACGTCGGACATCGTGAGCGCCTCCAGCTGATCGTGCGTCACGTACAGCGTCGTGATGCCGAGCCGTTTCACCAGCTCGCGCATCTCGAAGCGCGTCTCCTCGCGGAGCTTGGCGTCGAGGTTGCTGAGCGGCTCATCCAGCAGCAAGACGCGCGGCTCTTTCACCAGTGCGCGCGCCAGCGCGAGCCGCTGCTGCTGCCCGCCGCTCAAAAACGGCGCCGGCCGATCTTCGAGGCCTTCGAGCTGCACGAGCGAGAGGACCTTGCGCACGCGCGCGCGGATGTCGCTGCCCGACAGCGATTTTTTCATCTCGCGCAGCGGAAACGCGACGTTTTCGAAGACGTTCATGTGCGGCCAGATCGCGTAGGATTGAAAGACCATGCCGATGTCGCGCTTGTAGGGCGGCACGACGAGGTTGCGCCGGCAGGAGAGCACGAGCTGATCGCCCACGACGATCTCGCCCCGAAAAGGCTTTTCCAGACCGGCGACCGAGCGGAGCGTCGTCGTTTTGCCGCAGCCGCTGGGGCCGAGCAGCGTGAAGAACTGCCCCTGCTTGACGTCGAGATCGATGCCGCGCACGGCGTACACCTCGCCGCGCTCGGTCTGGTACCGGACGTGCAAATCATCGATGCGGATCATCCTTCCACCATCTGCATGGCGTGCCGGCGGAATCCGATGATACGCACGGCAAGCGTCAGCAACATGAGTGTGATCATCAGCAGGGTGCCGATCGCCGCGACGGCAGGGACGTAGCCCTCGTCCCACATATTCCATATCAGGATCGCGAGAACCTGGTTGCCGGGGCCTTCAGCGAGAATCAACGGCATGCCCGCGATGCGCACGGCGTGCAGCACGACCCAGATCCAGACGCCGACGAACGTCGGCATCATCAGCGGCACGAAGACGCGCCGCATCGTGCGCCACGGCGGCGCGCCGCTCACGTACGCCGCCTCCTCCAATTCCTTGTGGATTTGCAGCAGCGCCGCGTTCATCGAGCGCGTCCCGTAGGAAAGAAAGCTGATCGTAAAGCCGATCGAGATCGCCCAGATCGTGCCGTAGAGCGGCAAAAAGTCGATCTTAAGAAACAGCCAGAAAAAAGCGATGCCCATGACGATGCCCGGAATCGCGTGCGGCACGAACGCGAGCTGATCGAGCAGCTTCCGTCCCCAGAATTTGCTTCTGACCACGACGAGCGAAACCAGAAACGAAAGGACGACCGTGGCGGTCGCGGTCGTGACGACCATGACGAAGGTGTTTCTGAGCGCCGAGCCGACCTCGCCGTATTCCGCGAGCAGGCGGTAATTCTTGAGCGTCATCGTTTGAAACGCCTGCGCCGAAGGCGCCTGGAGGTAGGGCAGGAACGACGCGTAGAGAAAAACTAGGAACGGCAGCACGATCGAGACGAACAGGAACAAGCACGCCGCGATGAACGCCGGGATTCTCCACCTGCCGAGATCGAACTGGCGTGGCCGGTAGCCTTTGCCCGTCACGATCGTGTAGCGCTCGGCCCGGCTGATCATCCGCGTGTACAGAAGCGTCGTCGCGACCGCGATGAAGACGTACACCATCGCGAGCGCGTTCGCCTGGCCATACACGGGCATGAAGGTGGCGGTGCGCACGATCGCATAGATTTTCGTGCTGAAGACATAGATCCCCGCCGGCAGTCCGAGGATGCCGGGAATCTCGAAGACCTCCAGGGCCGTCATCGCCTGATAGATCATAACGGCGACGAGCGCGGGCGCGAGCAGCTTGAGCGTCACCTTGCGCAGCGTTGATAGCGGCCGCGCGCCGGAGACGGCGGCCGCCTCTTCGAGCGACGGATCCATGCTGCGCATGAGCGGCACGAGCATGAGGAACGCCGTCGGCACGAGCCGGACTCCTTCGAGAAAGATCATGCCCTCCAGCGTGTACACGTCGATAACCGGCGCGCCCGGTCCGAAGAGATCTTTCATCCACGCGTTGACGAAGCCGATGCGCGGGCTGAAGAGCAGCACCCAAGCCATCGCCTGGAGCATCCCGGGCATCGCGAGCGTCGTCGGCACGCCGGCGTAAAGAAAAATCTTGCCCGGCATGTTTGTCCGCTCGACGAGCCAGGCGAGAGCGACGGCGAGCACGATGCCCAGCGCCGCGCTGCCGGCGACGTAGATGATGGTATTGATAAAAAGATCGATGGTGCCCGCGTCGGCGTACACCTTGACGTAGTTCACGAGCCCCATCGTGTCGAGCGAAAAATCGCCGGGAAGGCGCGCCGTGCTGAAGCTCCCCAGGACTAAAAACGAGAGCGGCGCGAGCACGAGAAACAGGACGAGGAGAAAGATTCCGTGCTGCCAGAGGCTCAGGCGGAGAGTGTGATTCATCCGGGTCCGCGGCGGCGGCCGCCGCCCTTCAGCCAGAGCTGATCCCAGAACTCGAGGAGCTTCGGCTGCACTTCGAGTTCCAGCGCCGGATCGCGGAAGGCGTCTTCCTTGCCCACGATTTGATCGGCGAAGGGCAGCAGTTCTTTCCGCTGTAATCCCTTGTGAACGGGCGGAGCGTAGTCGGCGACGTATTGCGAGATCTGTCCTTCCTTGCTCAGGAACCAGTTGACGAACAACCGCGCCGAGTTGATGTTCGGCGATCCCTTGAGGATCGCCATCTCCGAAACCGCGACCGGCACCGGCTCGGGGCAGGTGTAGCTCACCGGCGCTCCGTCGAGCGTCTTCTGATACGTGCGGTACTCGGCGGACGGGATGCTTCCGTAGAATTCCCCGGCCGCCAAAAGCTCGAGTATCGCGTTCACGCCCTCGCGGCGAAGCTGCGGCTTCACATCGGTAAAGATCTTCGTGAGAAAATCCTTGGTCCACTTCTCGCCCCTGGCTTTCCAGAGCTGGAGCGCCCAAAGCTGCGGGCGGTTGCCGAGCGCCAGATTGCCGTTGCGCCATTTCGGGTTGGTGAGAAAATCCTCCCACTTGCGCGGCACGTCCTCTTTCTTGATCTGCCGCGTATTGTACGCCATGCACCAGTAGCGCATGTGCATGCCGACCCAGAAGCCGTCGTGATCGACGGTCCCCGGCGGATTGTTCTTGATGTTGGGAATATTTCTCAAATCCTCCATCGCGCCGACCTCGCGGTACATGAAGAAGCTGCCGCCGAGGCCGGTGAGCACGTCGGTCACGCTCTTTTTGTTCTTAAACGCGACCAGCGTCCGGATCGCGCGGTCTTCGTGGCTCGCGCGGTTGTACTCGATCGCGATGTACGGATAGCGCTCCTTGAACGCGCGCAGCATGATTTCCGCCTGCGGCGGGTCGAACGTGGAGAAGATGCGGAGGTGTTTTTCTTTCTTCGCGCCCTCGATCCAGCTCTGGGGAACCGTCAGCTCTTTGTCGAGATCGGAGAGGATGGCGGGGTCGAGCTTTAATTTCTTAAGGTCGTCCTGCGTCGCCTTCGGCAGCGGCGCGGACGCGGCGAGCGCCGCACCGGGAAGAGACATGAAAAGCAATCCCAAGGCGAGTGCTGCGCAGAGGTTCATTAACTGCATCATCGCAGGTCTCCTTATCGACCTATTTCACTGCCCGAAAATCGTGCGGAAATCCCCCACGTATTCGTTCACGCGCGTCGAGGTGTCGTGAGGCACGACGCGGATCTTAAGCTTGCTTTGATCCATTTTCGGCGACGGCGGCTCCACGTCGCGCCGCGCGGGGACGCGATTGAGCGCGCGGAATTTCTCCTGGATTTTTTTCGTCAGCATGAAATCGATCAAGAGCTTGGCCGCGTTCGGGTGCGGCGCTTTGGCGGACAGCCCCGCCGTATGAACGGAGGCGACGATGGGATCGACAGTATTGACCCATTCGAGCGGCGCGCCCTTCTTTTTATCCGACTCGACCCGGTGGGCATAGACGATGCCGATGGGAAATTCGCCCGCGCCCATGAGCTGCGCGATGAGCGAATGGCCCTTGCGCCACTGGATGTCCTGCTTCGCGAGCGCGCGCATGTACTTCTCGGTCTTCTCTTTGCCCCACGCCGCGAGCAGCGTCGCGTACCACGGATAGTCCTCCTGGTCGATGGAGATTTTCCCCTTCCATTTCGGGTCGAGAAAGTCCTCCCAGCGCTTCGGCGCGTCCTTCTCGGCGACCATGCGTGTATTGTAGCCGGGCACGTAATAATTGATGTAGACCGCGTTCCAATAGCCCTGCGGATCTTTGAGCTCCTTGATGTAATTGGCGGTTTCCGGCGAAATGTACGGCGCGATCAGTTTGTGCTCTATCAGCGTGCCGATCTCGCTCAAGCTGGCGACGTCGAAGTCCCAGCGGCCGGCGCGCGTCTCGGTCACGGCCCGGTTCTGCACCTTCTCGCCGCTCGAGCGGAAAAGATCGACCTTTATAAAAGGATATTGCTTCTCGAACTCGTCGGCGATCGGCTTCGACTCGACGACGCTCATCGAGGTGTACCAGCTGAGCAGGCCTTCTTTCTTGGCGCCTTCGATGAGCTTCGCCGTCGCATTCGACTGGGCGCCGGCCGGCGATCCAAACGCCGCGATCAGGAAACTCGCCAATAGAGCCGCTTTGATCGCACGGACGAGCCGCATGCATTTACTCCTGTAAAAAAGCATAGCGAAACTATGGAGATAATTATCGAGAGTCAAGAGGGTGAAGCTCACGCTTTTCTCTTGATTTTCGGACGGCTCAGATATTTCTGAAGCAGCGGAGAATCATCATAGGGCGCGCGTTCGATCTTTCCCATGTGCGTGAAAAATTTTCCGAGCGGCTTCCCGTCTTCGCCGTACTTCGTTCCCATATACAGCAAGGGGTCGGCGTCCTGGCGAAACAGCTCGCCCTCCGTACATCCCTTGCGCAGGTGCGTGGCGAGCACCTCGCCGACGAAGAGATCCATCTCGTCGCCGAATGGGATCACCTGCACCAGGCGGTATTCGACGTTGCCGATCGCCTCGCCGATCAGCGGCACGGTGCACTTCGCCGGAGCGACCGCCGTCAGGCCAGTCGCTTGCCATTTGTCCACGTCTCGCCCCGAGACGTACCCGGCAAAAACGACCACATCCATCATCTTGTCGGTCGGCGCGCTCATGACGAACTCGCCGCGCTCGAGGATGAGCTTGTAGGTGAGCGTACGCTTAAGAATCGCGACGACCATGCGCGACGGCTCGGCGCCCATGGGAGAAAACCACATCGCGGTCAGAAAATTGATCGCGTCGCCGGCGCCGCGGCTGACGACGAGCGATGGAATGCGCACGCCGAACGGCTTGTTGCCGTGGTTCACGAGCTCGAACATGTCGGGGTCTTTCCAATCCAAGCGGCGCCTCTTTCTCGAGCGAGTGGTGGGAAATCTCTAGCATGGATTCTCACCCGAAGAAAGCTGCGGAGGCCCGTGAAGGGGCAAACGAAAATAAATAAATAGATAGCCGATTTATTTCGTATTTTGACCTTTAAGCTTTTAACTTTTTAGCGGTTTCTGTTATGAATGTGCGCTCATGGAAACCGCCGGACTAAAGCGGCAGTTAGGGCTGTTCGACGCGCTTATGATCATCTGCGGCGACATGATCGGCAGCGGCATTTTCTTCGCCACCGGCGCGATAGCCGAGACGCTGCCGACGCCCGGCGGCGTGCTGCTGGTTTGGGTGCTCGGCGGCGCCCTCGCGCTTACCGGGGCGCTCTCCTGCGCCGAATTGTCGGCGAGTCTCCCTTACGCCGGCGGCGACTACATCTACATCCGCGAGGCCTACGGCAAGCTTATGGGCTTTCTCTCAGGCTGGTCTTCGTTCCTGGTCACGTTCTCCGGAGCGATCGCGTTTCTGGCAGTGAGCTTCACCGGCTTCATGGCGTATTTCTTTCCCGTGCTCGGCTCCGAAACGGCCTATTTTAGCGCGGCGCTGCCGGGATTCTCGATCAGCGTGACGGCCGGGACGATCTTCGCGATCGTGATCGTGCTCTTGATCTCGGCGCTGCACTGCCTGGGCGTGCGCCAGGGCTCGACCACGCAGAATATTCTCACCGTGATCAAGATCGGCGCGCTCGTCGGCATCATCCTGCTGGCGATCTTCGTCGGGCGCGGCGACACGGCGCATTTCAAGCCGCTGTTCGATTGGGGAAAGATCGGCAACTTCAGCGTCTTCGGCGCGGCGTTCATTCCCGCGATCTTCGCCTATTCGGGCTGGAACGCGATCATCTATATCGCCGGCGAGGTGAAAGAGCCGGAAAAGACGCTGCCGCGCGCGCTCCTGGCGGCGAACCTGATCGTCATCGCGCTCTACCTCGTCATCAACGTTATTTATATCTACGGCGTGCCGGTGACGGAGATGAAGGGCGCGCTGCGCGTCTCCGAGGTCGCCACCACGGCGCTGTTCGGCCGCGAGACCTCGACCTGGATCACGGCGCTCATCACGATCTCCGTGCTCGGCGCGCTGAACGTTGTCACGATGCTCGGACCGAGAATTTACTACGCGATGGCGCGCGACGGCGTCTTCTTCCATAGCCTCGCGCGCGTGCATCCGCGCTTCGGCACGCCGGTGAGCGCGATTGTCCTGCAGGCGGCGTGGGCGTGCCTGCTTATCCTCACGGGCACCTTCGGCACGCTGTTCACTTTCGTCAGCGTCATCATCACGCTATTTTCCGCGCTCACCGTCGGCTCGGTCATCGTGCTGCGCTGGAAGCGCCCCGATCTCAAGCGGCCTTACCGGCTGTGGGGCTATCCGGTCGTGCCGATCGTATTCATTCTTGCGAATCTCTGGATCGTCTGGGGCTCGCTCAGCCACAAGCCGCTGGAGACGGTCTGGGGCCTTTTCATCGTCGGGCTCGGCATACCGGCGTATTTTTACTGGCGGAGCTCGAAGAAAGTTTAGCCGCCGCCATGGTCCGCATCACCCGCGTTTACACGCGCACGGGGGACAACGGCGAGACGGCGCTCGTCGGCGGGCGCCGCGTGCCGAAAGACTCCCCGCGCATCGAGGCCTACGGCACGATCGACGAGCTCAACTCGATCATCGGCCTCGCGCGCGCGTTCAACGACGAGAAATCGCGCAACGCGAAAACGCGGCGATTTCTCGACGAGGTTCTCGCGAAGATTCAGGATGAGTTATTCGATCTCGGCAGCGAGCTCGCAACGCCGCCGGAGGCCGAATACCCCGGCATGTACCATATCGGCGACGCCGAGGTGAAAAGGCTCGAAGCGACGATGGACCGCTGCCAGAAAGACCTCGCGCCGCTCAAGTCCTTCGTGCTTCCCGGCGGCGGCAAGGTCGGCTCGTTTCTGCATCAATGCCGGACGGTGTGCCGCCGCGCCGAGCGCGATCTCTTAAGATTGTCGCGCGCCGAGCCGGTGAGCGAATGGGCGATCAAATACGTCAATCGCCTGAGCGATCTCTTTTTCGTGCTGTCGCGCTGGGCGGCGAAGCAGGCGGGCAAGCCCGAGGCGCTCTGGCAGCGGGGACTGGTCGAGAGAAAGAGACAGAGATAGAGACAAAGAAAAGAAGCGATCATTTCTGTCTCTGTCTCGTGAGTGTCAAGTTTTTGGAGGAATCATGGGTCTTCTAGACGGGAAAAAGGCCGTGATCTTCGGCGTCGCCAACGAGCGCAGCATCGCCTGGGCGATCTCCGAGGCACTGCACGCCGAAGGCGCCGAATTGGCGTTTACTTACGCCGGCGAGATGTTGGAGAAACGCGTGCGGCCGCTCGCCGAAGGCATCGGCGCGAAGATTATCCTGCCCTGCGACGTTACCAAGGACGAGGAGATCAAGCAGGTGTTCCAGACGCTCAAGTCGAGCTGGGGCCGTCTCGACATCCTTATCCATGCGATCGCTTTCGCCAACAAGGAGGACCTAGCGCGTCCCTATGTGCATACGAGCCGCGCCGGTTTTCAATTAGCGCTGGACGTGAGCACTTATTCGATGGTCGCGCTCACACGCGAGGCGGCACTGCTGATGGAAGGGCGCGGCGGGTCGGTCATAACGCTTACATATTTGGGATCGGAGAAAGTCATCCCGAACTACAACGTCATGGGCATCGCCAAGGCGGCACTTGAGGCGAGCGTACGGTATCTTGCCTATGACCTCGGGCCGAGTAATATCCGCGTCAACGCGATCTCGGCGGGACCCGTAAGGACGCTCGCGGCTGCGGGCATCTCCGGCTTTAAGGACATGCTCCACTACGCCGCCGAGCGCGCGCCGCTCAAGCGCAATATCGAGGCGGAGGAGGTCGGCCGCACGGCGCTGTTTCTTGCAAGCGAACTTTCGGCGGCGGTGACCGGTGAGGTACTTCACGTGGACGCGGGATATAATATAATGGGGATGTGAGAGGAAGAGAGAGACAGAGATAGCGACAGAGCGAGTGCTCCTGTCTCGTTCTTCCGTCAAACCAAGGAGTTTTTATGGCTTTCAAACAAATCTCCGTTAAACAAGCGCATGACGCCCTGGAAGAAGATCCGAATGCGATTTACATCGACGTGAGGACAGTGCGCGAATTCACCGCCGGCCATCCCGAGGGTGCGATCAATATTCCGGTCGCTTTCCCGAATCCGGGCGGCATGATGCTGAACGAGGACTTCGTGCGCGTCGTCGAAGGCCACTTCCCGAAAGACAAGAAGCTCATCCTCGGCTGCCAGGTCGGGCCGCGTTCCGACGCGGCGGCGCGGCTGCTGGGCGAGGCGGGATATAAAGACGTCTCCAGCGTGCAGGGCGGCTTCGGCGGCATGCGCGCGCCGTCGGGCGAAGTAATCGCCGAGGGCTGGCTCGGTTTGGGCTATCCGGTGAGCAAAGAAAACGGCGAGGGAGTCAGCTACGACTCCCTCGCCGCCAAGCTGAAGTAGTACTCGGTTCGGCTAGTTCTTACGGTTTTCCCACGTACTTGTTCGTCCAGAGAACTCCTTCCTTGTTTGAGGGCGCTTGGGACAGGTCTTTGACGATGCCGGCTCCGGTGGCGAAATTGATGACCTTCTGCCAGCCAGCGGCGTTCATCGTGCCCCACGGCGGCATCGCGTTAACGACGGTCGAGTAGGACAGCTCGAAGACCGCCGGCTCCAGCTTGTTGAACAATCGATGGTTACGCAAGGCCGACTTCGCTTCTTCCGGTTTCGTGCGGAAAAGGGCGCCGCCGCGTGAGATCGCCCGCGAGACCGCCATCGCAATCTTCGGATTGGCTTCGACATAGTCGGGGCGCACCATCAAGACCTCGTAATGATAATCCGTTAGCTCCGACACTTCGCCTTTACCCAAGGGAATGAGCACATAGCCCTTACCGCTTGGCTCTGTCACTTCGGCGGACGGCGGGGAGAGCGCGTAGGCGTCGATCACGTTATTCATGAGCGCTGCGGGCAGCTCCGGAGCCCCGATGTAAACGAACTTGAGAACGGTCGCGACCGCGCCGGCTTTTTTTACCAGGAATTTAATGATTTGCTCGGAGGCCGCTCCCGGTCCTGTTGCGCCGATAGTGCCTAACTGCGTCAATGCCATGAGTCGCGCTTGCAGGGGACTCTCGCGCGTCAGGCCGAGCTTGTCGACGATCGGTTTGCGCAGCACAACGCTCAAGGTCATCGCGCGGTTGTGCGCCTGAATCGCGATTACCGGCGCACCTTCCACGCGTGCCAGGACGAGCCCCTCTGAGGTCGAGGCGCAGAAATTTATCGAGCGGCCGACTACCGCGTTCAAGCACACCGAGCCGCTGGGCGACGGCGTGATCTTGACGCGTACGCCTTCTTCTTCGAAATACTTGAGCTGCTCGGCGACCCAGATCGCGCCGAAGGCGAAATTCGGTACCGCGGTCATGAGGCTGACTTCCGGCATTTCCTTTTGCTGGGCCCGCGCCGAAGCCGGCATGAAGGCAAGCAGTAGCGGAAGTACGATCAGCGTTCTGAGACTGAGTTTTCTCATAGGGCCTCCTTTCAAGCTTGGATGGTCACGTGTTCGCTGTGCGCCTGCCACCGGAGCGCGCGGCGCTCGATGAACTCGGCGACCTTGTCCATGGCGATGACCATAAACATGAGCACGATAATGCCGACAAAGACGTCGGCCGTTCGGAAGAGACCGGCGGCCTGCCGGATGAAGAAGCCGACGCCTTCGGTCGCGGCGACGAACTCGCCGACGATCGCGCCGATCACCGCAAACGGGATGCTGGTGCGGATGCCGGTGAAGACGTACGGCGAAATCGCCGGGAGAATGACGCGAAACGTTAGCTTCCAGCGGCGCGCGCCCATCAACCGCGCGAGGTCGACGTATTCCTGATCGAGCTGGCGCATGCCGGCGTACGTATTGAAAAAGTTCAGAAAAAACGTGAGCAGGAAAACGACGCCGACCTTGGACCAAATTCCGATTCCCAGCCACACGATAAACAGCGGCGCGAGCGCCGTGCGCGGGATGCCATTGAGCGCGATGATGATCGGCTCGAAAACCTCCGCGAGCAGGCGGCTGCGGCCGAAGGCGTAGCCTAAACCGATCCCCAGGATCACGCCCGCGGGAAAGCCGATCGCGATTTCTTGGAGCGTGACCCAGCAGTGCTGGATGAGCTCGCCGGAACTAAAGCCGGCGATCATCGATTTCAGGATGCGGCTCGGGCTGCTGATGAGGAAGGCGTCGATCCAACGCTGCGAAGCGATCTCCCAGAGGAGAAAAAACCCGCCGACGAAGGCGATGCGGACCAGCGCGATCCAGATCCGGCGTTTGGAAATGAAGCCGCTCCGCTCCACGGCCGCTCTTCGCTCGCTGGTCGTCGCCTCGATCGTCATGATGCTAATGGGTATTGATATTCAGCTCGTGGCGGAAGATGTTCCAGAGCCGGCCGTAGGCTTCGTCGAAGCCTTCCTGGCGGTGAATCTCGAAAATATTGCGCGGCCGCTTCATCGGCACCTCGATGACGTCCTTCACGCGCGCGGGGCGATGCGTCATAACGACCACGCGGTCGGCGAGCGCGACCGCCTCCACCAGATCGTGGGTTACGAACAGGATCGTCTGGCGCTTCTGCTCCCAGATCTTCAATAGCTCGTCCTGCAGCACCATGCGCGTCTGCGCGTCGAGCGGCCCGAAAGGCTCGTCCATGAGAATCACCGGCGGCTCGTAGGCGAGCGCGCGGATGATCGAGGCGCGCTTGCCCATGCCGCCGGAGAGCTGCGCCGGATAATATTTCTCGAAACCCGAAAGGCCGGCGAGCGCGATAAAGTGCTTCAGCTGCCGCTCGCGTTGCTCGCGCGAATAGCGCTTCGAGTCGAGGCCGAAGGCGACGTTTTCCTCGAGCGTGAGCCACGGGAAAAGCTTGCTCTCCTGCGGCACGTAGCCGACTCTGGTGTTGAGCTCTCGCACTTCCTCTCCTTGATAGAGAATCCGTCCGCCGGAGACCGGCGTCAGGCCGGCGATGAGTTTGAGCAGCGTCGATTTGCCGCAGCCGGACGGCCCTACAATCGTAATAAATTCGCCGTAGGGGACGTTCAAGCTGATATTTTCCAGCGCGATCAGGTGGCCGCGCTCGGGAGTCTGGAACGCTTTGGTGACCTCTTCGATGCGGATGACGAGTTCGTCCCCGCCGGGGCGGGCGCCGTAGCCGGTCGGTTCCATGAATGGCGGGCATTCTCTATCATGGAATACGACGTGTCAATACTGAGGAATTTCGGAAGCTTTGCGATGAATAACAGCAGCGCAGCCCTCATGAACCGAGCCGCTTCAGCTCGGCCAGGGCGCCTGCGTATTCGTAGAAATTGGTGACGCCGGTCGCGACAGCGGCTTGAAAGAGTTTCTTGGCTTCGGCGACATCGCCGCGAAGGAGAGCGCGCTCTCCGACATAAAAATAGTATTCGCAAAGTTGCTCTCGTTCTTTTTTGGCATCGGAGCTTTTCGCCAGTTCCAGCACGACCTCGGGCGTCTCTTTCCCGCTATACAGGTCGATGATCGGCGCCGGCCATTCGCCCGGCTTGAATTGCTTCGTGACGGCTGCCAAATCGCCGCCGTCTCCGACTTGTCTCGCTTTCGTCAAGTATAACCAGATGACCGGATAGACATTGGTCGGCTGAAGCTCCAGGACTTTCGAGAAATCTCTTTCTGCGTCGGCGAATCGACCGAGGTAAAAGAGCGTATGTGCCCTGGACCTCCATCCGGCGGCGTTGCTGGGGTCGAGTAGGATGGCTTCGTTGTAGTCCCTGAGTGCGCGCTCGTAGTCCTGTTTTGCGCGATAAGCAGCCCCGCGGTTGACCCAATAGAGAACAAATCGAGGATTTATAGAGATGGCTTGGTTGTAGTCATCGATCGCCCGGTCGAAATCTTTTTTATTGTAGTACGCAAAGCCTCGGTTATTGAAAGCGACCGCGTACTTCGGGTTGAGACGCAGCGCCTCGTTGTAGTCTGCAATTGCACGGTCGAAATCGTTTTTATTTCGATAGGCGCGCCCTCGGTTGTTCCACGCATCCGCGTATTTCGGATCGAGCTCAATCGCTCGGTCAAAATCTTGAATCGCACGCTCCCAGTCGCGTTTTTCAAGATACGCGAGGCCGCGATAAAAAAAAGCGCTCGCTTCATTCGGATCGAGCTCTATCGACCGGTCATGATCTTGGATGGCGCGATCGTAACCCTTTTTATTGAAGTAGGCGCGGCCGCGATTGTTGTAGGCCGCGGAATAATTCGCATCCAGGCGAATCGCTTCGTCGTATTCCCGAATGGCGCGGTCGTACTCCTTTCTGTTGACGTACACCAGTCCGCGGTTGTTGAAAGGGTAAGGGTATTTTGGGTTTAAGCGAGTCGCCTCGTTGAAGTCCTCAAGAGCGCGATCGTGATCTTTTTTCGCTAAGTAGGCGTTGCCGCGGCTATTCCAAGCATCGACGTATTGCGGGTTGAGGCGAATCGCTTCGTCGTAGGCTTCGATCGCCTCCTCCCATGCCTTTTGCTCAGCATGGAGGCGCCCGCGATTGTAAAAGACCCGCGCGTCGCCGGGATTCAGCCGCAACGCACGGTCGTAATCCTCGATCGCGCGATCGTATTGCTGCTTGTTAAAATAGGCCCAGCCGCGATTAACATACGCTGCGGCGTAACCAGGATTCAGACGAATCGCTTCGTCATATTCCTGGACAGCGCGTAGGAAGTCTTTTTTGTTGGCGTACGCTAACCCGCGATTGTAGAAAGCAAAGGCGTATTTAGGATTTAGCCTAATCGCTTCGGTGTAATCTTCGATCGCGCGGTCATATTTCCCTTGGCCCAAGTAAACGTTTCCACGATCGTTCCAAGCCTCCTCGTAATCCGGTCGTAGCAGGATCGCTTGGCTGTAATTTTCCAGCGCGGCCTCGAGACTCCGCTGCTCAAGATAGGCGAGTCCGCGGTTATAAAAAGCGCGCGGATTTTTGTCATCAAGAGCGACGGCCTGGTCGTAATCACTCATCGCGCGCCGGTAATCCTTCTGACAAAAATACGCCCAGCCGCGATCGAGGTAGGCCAGTGTATATTTGGGATTCAACCGAATTGCTTCATCGTACTCTTTGATCGCGCGGTCATAATCTTTTTTATTCGAATAAACTAAGCCGCGGTTTCTGAAGAAGACGGGCTCTCTCGGATTCAGCCGAATCGCCTGGCTGTAATTTTCAAGGGCACGCTCATAGTCTCTTTTGTGCCAGTACGCGATTCCTCTCCCATTCCAGGCTTCCGTTGAGCTCGGGTTGATGCGGATCGCTTCGCCGTATTCCTGGATCGCCCGCTCTTCGTCCCGTAATCGGTGGTAAATCTCGGCGCGATTGTAAGCGGCGAAAAACGATTTCGGGTCGAGCGCGGTGAGTCGATGATAATCCTCGAGGGCGTGTTCGTAGTCTTTTTTTTCTTCGTAAGCACCGGCGCGGCTTGTCAACGCATCCGTGTGCTTGGGATTGAGACGTATGGTTTCACCGTAATCGGCGATCGCTCGATCGTAGTCGCTGAGCGCAAAGTAAGCATTTCCGCGGTAGTAAAAAGCGTTTATATGTTCCGGTGAGAGGCGAAGCACCTCATCGTAGTCTTCAATGGCGCGTCGCGGGTCATTTTTCGAGTGGTACACTGAAGCTCGACCGAAGAAGAAAGCGGCCTCGTTCGGTTGCAAGCGGATCGCCTCATCGAAATCGCTGATGGCGGCATCGTAGTTTTGCTTCACGTAATGGGCGTGGCCGCGGAAGGCGAAATGGAAGGAATCATTCGGGTCCAGCTGAATCGCGCGGGTGAAATCTGAAATGACATTATCCCAGTCGCTCTTGTCACCATGGAGCATGGCGCGGACAGCCCAAGCATGCGGGTTTGACGGATCGAGCCGGATGGATTGGTCCAAGTCGCGCATTGCTTTGTTGAAATCACGGCTCGCGCGGTAAACCTCGCCGCGGACATAGAGGATCCCGGCGCTGTTCGGATCGAGGCGAAGCGCCTGGTCGAGGTTTTCGACGGCTTTGCGGTAATCCCGCTCACCGGTGTACGCGTAAACAAGCGCCCGATTAACATATGCGGTCGTCAAGGTCCGATCGAGACGAATGGCTTCGTCGAAGTTTCTCAGTGCTTGTGGATAATCTTTTTTGAGATAATAGGACCAGCCGCGATTGTTGAACGCTATAGCGTAATCAGGTTTCAAGCGAATCGCGTGATCGTAATCGGCGATGGCGCCGTCCTGATCTCCATTGGCGGAGCGCGTCGCCGCTCGATTTTGATACGCTTCGACCCACGCTGGGGCCAACTCGATCGCGCGATTGATATCCTCAAGGGCGCGATCGTAATCTCGTTTGTAATAGTAAGTCTCGGCTCGGCTCGATAACGCCTGCGGAATGTTGGCGTCGATCCGAATTGCGGCCGTGAAGTCGTCAATCGCGCGATCGTATTCCTTCTTGTTGAGGTAGGCGCGGCCGCGATAAATCAAAGCGCCGACAGAATCGGGATTCAGCCGCAGGGCTTCATCGTAGTCCGTGATCGCGCGGTCGTCGTTGCCGTTGCTCAGATACGCATTACCTCGGACGATCAAGGCCGCGGCTCGGTCTTCCTCGTCGAGCGGGTTCGTTTGTAATGCTTTAGTGCAGTATTGCAACGCATCGTCGGGCTTTGTGCTTTTGAGGCACTTCTCGGCGCCGTTCGTCTGCGCCTGCACGCTTTGCGAAAAAGGGGGGATGATCGGCGAAAGGAACACCGAGGTGCAGACCCCGAAGAACAGGATGGGCACAGCGAGCCTAAGCATCCGCATGTCGATTCTCTTCACAAAATGGCGGTTCATTTTATGCAAGCCATAGGCTGTCTGGCAAGGCCTACCCGCCAATTTTTCCAATTTGCGGCCGCGCTTGATCACCAAAATCGGATGACGTATGACGAGGCTAAACAACGGGAGGAAGCATGGCGAGCAGCGAGACGATCATTCCGAAAAACAGCGGCAAAGCCTTCATCGTCAAAAAAGGGCGCATCATGCGCGTGCACGGTGAATCGACGGCGGACTTCGTCATCTTCAACTCCCGCGACGTCGACGAGCGCTTCGATCAGGCGCGCACCAAAGTAGACCAGGGGAAGATCTACGTCACGACCGGCGACCTGCTGATCTCGAAATTCAACAACGTCATGATGACGATCGTCGAGGACACCTACGAAGGCACGCACGACATGGAGAAGGGGATGTGCAGCACATCCTTTTATAAGAAATGGGGCGACCAGATCTTTGAGATTTACGGTGAAACATGGAAGAAACTCGGACGCGAAAAGGTCGTCGCGCCCAAGCATGGCTGCTGGGAGAATCTCGCCAAGGCGCTGAAGCCTTACAAGGTTAAGAAGGCCGACGTGCCGAGCCCGCTGAATATCTTTCAGACGATGGTCATCGACGGGACAAC
>DATDFN010000243.1:0-3865 GCA_036522615.1 Binatia bacterium
AGGTGCGCTCCAAATACGGCAAGCCCCCGGGATATATCCGCCGCGATGACGTGGCGCCGAAGCCGACACAATCCGAAAACAGGGACCGTTTCTAAACTTGGAGGAGACTCGATGAATATTTCCTTGACCCGATATGTACTGACGGCGGCTGCTTTGCTGGTGGCGGCTTCCGCTCCGGCGCAGGATTACAAAGCGATTCTCAGCGACGCGAACCGGCCGCAGGCCGAGCGCGATATCGATGCGGTGCGCAAGCCCGAGGAGATGCTCAAGTTCTACGGCGTCAAGCCGGGCGACAAAGTCGCCGACCTGATGGCGAGCCGCGGCTATTACACGGCGCTTCTTTCCCAGGCGGTTGGCGCAAAGGGCGTCGTCTATTCGGCAAGTCCGACGGTGCGCGACGAGACGCGCGAGCGTTTCAAGGCGCCGCAGTACGCGAACGTGAAAATCGTCGAAGGGCCGATGGCGAGCGTCGGCCTGCCGCAGGACGGGTCGCTCGACTTCGTTCTCCTCAATCTCGACTACCACGAGATCGAAAAAGCCGACCGCGCCGCGATGAACAAGCGCGTGTTCGCCGCGTTGAAACCCGGCGGAAGTTACGGGGTCGTCGACCATGCCGCCGCAGCGGGGGCCGGCGACTCCGTCGCGAAGACGCTCCACCGAATCGAGCCCGCGCTCGTCATCAACGAGGTCACGGCCGCGGGCTTCAAGGTCGGCAAGGAATCGGACCTGCTGAAGAACGCCGACGATCCGCGCACGACCAATGCCATCAAGGAGCAGCGGGGCAAGAGCGACCGGTTCGTCTTGAAGTTCGACAAACCGAAATAGCAGTCAGCTGGAATGAAGATAAGTCTTAGGAGAGATTCTTCGCTGCGCTCAGAATGACACGGAGCCTGTTGTCATCCTGAACGAAGTGAAGGATCTCTCCGACCCGGATTCTGCCGTTGAACAGCGTAGAGGCGGACTTTCCGCCTTGTGTCTTCAATTCAAAATTCAACATTCAAAACTCAAACTATCTTCCGTACCTGCCGACGAGCTCGGCTTCTCCCAGCACGTGGCCTTTGATCGCGGCAAGAAGCTGCTGTTTCGTCGCGCCGGGTTTTAGATCCGTCGGCGCGTCGAGCGCGTACAGCTTGAAAAAATATCGGTGGGGCGCCCCGGCAGGCGGGCACGGGCCGCCGTAGCCGGCTTTCCGGAAATCGTTGACTCCCTGCTTCGCGCCGCCGGGCGGCTTATCCGCGGCGATTCCTTCCGACAGTTCTTTCGCATTGCCCGGCAGATCATAGAGCACCCAGTGCACCCATGTGCCGCCGGGCGCGTCGGGATCGTCGATGATCAATGCGAATGCTCTAGTGCCGACGGGCGCATCCGTCCACGAGAGCGCCGGCGAAACATCGCCGCCGTCGCAGGTGTGCTTCCGCGGAATGTCGCCGCCCGCTTGAAACGCCGGGCTTTTGATTTCAGGCCGGGATTTTTCCGCGCCATGCGCGATTGTCCAGCCGGCGAGCAGCGTCGACAACGCGCAGACCGCGAATTTTTTCGCGTGAATCATGAAAGTCCTGGTAAGCGCCGGCACTTCCTGCTAAATACTAGCGTTACTTTTCCGGCCAGCGCAACACCGCGAGAAATTTTTTGGAAGAGTTATCACCGCCCGCCACCGCTGAAGCTCCCGTAGCCGAACCCCGCTTCGGCCTCGCCGCGTTTGCGCCTCTCCGCCACCTCAATTACCGCTATCTCTGGACCGGCACGGTGCTGATGAGCGCCGGCCAATGGGTCCAGCAGGTGACGCTCGGCTGGCTGCTGTACGATCTCACGGGGTCGTCGATGCTGCTCGGCGCGCTCAACGGACTGCGCGCGCTGCCGTTTCTGATCGCCGGTCCCATCGCCGGCGTCGCCGCCGACCGCATGGACCGCAAGGCGCTGCTGGTGCAAACGCAGTACGTGTTGATCGTCACCGCGCTGTTGATGGGCGTGCTCGTCGCCTCGGGTTATCTGCAGCCGTGGCACCTCTTCGCCTTCACGCTCTTGACGGGCATGGCTTGGGCCTTCCACGAGCCGGTGAGGCAGAGTCTGGTCCCGGGAGTGGTTCCGAAGAACGAGCTCATGAGCGCGATCGCGCTCAACTCGATGGGCTTCAACATCAACAAGGTGCTGGGCCCCGCGCTCGGCGGCGTGCTCATCGCCGCGTTCGGCCCCGCGGGAAATTTTTTCGTGCAGTCGGCGGCGTACGCCGGCGTGCTGCTGATGGTATATTGGATGCAGGTGCCGCCGACGCCGGAGGAGGCGCGTCATTCCTCGGCGGTGGCGAACCTGAAAGAAGGCCTCGCCTATGTGTGGTCGAACCCGACGGTCTTCGCGCTGATGCTGGCCGCGTACGTGCCGCGGGTTTTCGCCGTGCCTTACCAGGCGCTCATGCCGGTGTTTCAGAAGGACGTGCTCGGCGTCGGTCCGGAGGGCTTGGGCCTTCTGATGGCGGCCCCGGGGGCCGGCGCTGTGCTCTATGTCCTGCTGTTCTCCTCGACCACGCACGGCATCAGGCGCAAGGGCGTGATGCTCTTGTGGAGCCTCGTGTTCCTCGGCAGCTTTATGATTCTCTTCTCCCGCATCAGCTCGTTTCCGCTCGCGCTCGTCGTGCTCGTCGCCATCGGCGCCTGTCAGCTCAGCTTCATGGCGACGACGAACACGCTGCTGCAGATGCTGACGCCCGACGCGCTGCGCGGCCGCGTGATGAGCCTCTATATGCTCGACCGCGGCCTCATGCCCGTCGGCGCGTTGATGGCGGGTGTGACGGCGCATCTCGTCGGCGCGCCGGCGACGGTCGCCTTCATGGGGGGCATCGTGATCGTTCTCGCGCTGCTGGTCGCCTGGCTGGTGCCGCGCATGCGGCGCCTCGTCGTCTGATTATTTAAGGGATAATTCTTTCTGCGCTTCGCGCAGGAGGGTCATATCGTAGGCGATCGAGACCGGCACGCCGGTCTTTTTCGTCTCCTGTTGGATGAAGCCCCATTCGATGCTCAAATCTTCGTCGGTGAGCAGGCCGTTCAAGCTGAAGCCCGGTTTTGAAACGTCGTAGGTGCGCGCGGCGGTCTTCTCGTCGATTTGATTCATCGTCATGATGAGCCGGACGGTCTCGCCGCGGTTGTTGCGCACGAACGCGAGGCCTTTGAGCGCCGCGCGCAGCGCCGCTTTGACGATTTCAGGCCGGCTCTTGAGTTTGCTTTCGTGTGTGCCGAGGCCGGCGATCGGATGGACGACGATCTCCGCGGTGTTGCCGAGCAGCCGGTAGCCTTGATTTTCCATGACGACGTTGGCCGGCGGCGGCATGAGGCTTCCCTGGGCGATATTTTTCTCCAGCGCGGCGGCGCGCGCGCCGGTAGCGCCGAGCGCGATCAGCCGATACTCGCCTTTTTTCAATCCGAGATGCTGTAAATGCCGATCGGTGAGTAGGGCTTGCGTGTTTCCGAAGCTGCTGACCGCGAACGTTTTCCCCTTGAGGTCGGCGGCGCTCTTGAATTCCGGCCGCACGACGAGTGAAAAAAGCGGACGCGTATTGAGGCCGCAGACGAGCTTCAAGCCGAGGCCCTGGATCGCGCCGTTCAGCACGGGAGAGATGTTGAGCGAGAAGTCGAGATCGCCGGTGGCGAGCGCGGCGGTGGCGATGTTGCCGCGCATCTGGATGAGCTGCGGCTCGAGTCCTTCCTCGCGGAAAAATCCCTTGTCGACAGCAACTTTGACCGGCAGCCACGTCATGCTGACGGCGGAGTAGGCGAGCGTAATTTTCCGCGCGGTTTGCGCGTCGGCTCGCGTGGCGGCAACAAGCAGCGCGACTGCGGCGGCGAGGAGCGCGGCGCAGCGGCGCCGGAGCGCT
>DATDFN010000244.1:0-13340 GCA_036522615.1 Binatia bacterium
TTTGGTCGAAGCCCTCGCCCGACGCCGTTAAAAGAATTCGCTCAGCCACTCCGTCATCCTGCCCTTCACCTTGCCGAAAACGTTGTTCTCGCGAATGCGGAAAAAGTTTTTATCCTGTCGCTTCATGCCGTAGAGCACGAGCCCGACGCCGGTCGCGTAGATGGGGCTCGCGATCACGTCGGTGAGTCCATGGACGTGCATCGGAAGACCCTGGCGCGCCGGCATGCCGAGGACTTCTTCGGCCATCTCGATCATGCCGGGCAGCAGCGTCGAGCCGCCGGTCAGGACGACGCCCGACGAAAGGCAGCCTTCGTAGCCCGACTTCACGATCTCGCGCCGGAAAAGCTGGAAAATCTCGTCGAGGCGCGGCTCGATGATTTCGCAGAGAATCTGCCGCGTAACCGTGCGCGAGCTGCGGCCGCCCACCGACGGCACTTCGACGCGCTCGTCGCGCGTGACCATCGACGTCCGCGCGTAGCCGTAGCGCTGCTTGATGCGCTCGGCCTCGGCGATCGGCGTGCGCAGCCCGGCCGCGATGTCGCTCGTGAGATGATTGCCGCCGATCGCGAGCACGGCCGTGTGCTTGACCGCGCCGTCGTGAAACAGCGCGATGTCCGTCGTGCCGCCGCCCATGTCGACGAGCGCGACGCCGAGCTCTTTTTCCTCGTCGGTCAGCACCGCCTCGGCGGAGGCGAGCGGCTCAAGCACGATGTCGGCGACGTTGAGCCCGGTGCGGCCGCAGCACTTGACGATGTTCTGCGCCGACGTCACGGCGCCGGTGACGATGTGGACCTTGGCCTCCAGCCGCACCCCCGACATGCCGAGCGGCTCCTTGATGCCGTCCTGATCGTCGACGATGTAGTCCTGCGGCAGGATGTGCAGCACCTCGCGGTCCATCGGAATCGCGACGGCTTTCGCGGCGTCCATGACGCGCTCGACATCGCGCTCGCTCACTTCTTTGTTTTTCACCGCCACGATGCCGTGGCTGTTGAAGCCCTTGATGTGGCTGCCGGCGATGCCGGTGAAGACGGAATTGATCTCGCAGCCGGCCATCACGCCGGCCTCGGTCACCGCCTTCTTGATCGATTCGACCGTGCTCTCGATGTTGATGATGACGCCCTTGCGCAGACCCTGAGAGATGTGCGAGCCCACGCCGATGATCTCGACCCCGCGCTCGCTCATCTCGCCGACGATCGCGCAGACTTTCGATGTGCCGATGTCCAGACCGACGACGATGTTGTTACGTTTCCCCATGGCTTCGGTCTTCCTCCCCTTCAGCTCTTTCTCATGCGCGCGACCACCTGATCGCGAAAGCTCAGATCCAGCACCGCCAGGCGGTCTTCGCTCCCCTTCCACAGCGCGAGCACGCGCCGGAGCCGCTTGAGCTTGTCGTCCCAGTCGCCGCTCCCCATCGCGATCGCCATGCGGTAGCCGACCGGATAGGCGACGAATCCCTCGCGCGGCAGAAAGCGAATCTCGGAGAGCGCGAACGGCTCCTTGCCGACGAGATCGTTCAGCCGGAGCGCTTCCTGGATGCGCTGGCGCGTGGCGAACGCGGCGGGATATTGCAGATCCTGCGGCTTCAGGCCGGTGAACATCGGCAAGTCCGTCCGCTCGCCCGGCTCGACGGGCTTGAAGATGTAGCCGTCGCGGTCCACGTAGTAGAGCTTTCCCAGCGCGGCGATCGCCTTCGCCTCGCGCTCCTCGACTTCGATCACGACGCGGCGCGGGAACTCACGGTGCACGAGCACCTGCTTCACCCACGGGTGGCGCGCGACTTTTTTCTCGATCTCCTGCGGATCGACGCGCCAGATGCTCATGCCGTGGCTCAAGCCGGCGGTCGCGACGATCTCGCTGCCGCCGACTTTGTCGCCCGCGGTCACCTTGATCTCGCGCACCGAGAAAATCTCGTTCTCGAGAAAGCGCGTGCGCATGCGCCACGCCGCGCCGACGGCGCCTTCCCAGTCGACGGAGACGAAAAGCGCGGCGAGCGCGACGCCCAGCGCCATCTCGATCACCAAACGCAGACGCGCGCCTTTGGTCTCGGCCTTTTTATTTTCGCGCGCGGGAAAAAATTTCATCGTTCTACCACTCGCCGAGAAACCGGACCTCGGGCACGAGCTCGACGCCCAATTTGTTTTTTACTTCGGCGCGCGCGCCGTCCATCAGCGCCTTCACGTCGGCGGCCGTCGCGCCGCCGTGATTGACGATGAAGTTCGCGTGCCGGTCGGAGATCTGCGCCTGGCCGATGCGCCGGCCTTTCCAGCCCGCGGCCTCGATCAAGCGGCCGGCGAAATCGCCCGGCGGGTTGCGGAACATCGAGCCGGAATTGGGAAAGCCCGCCGGCTGGCTCGACTTGCGCCGCGTCACGAGCTCGCGGACTTTCGTGCTGACCTCGGCGGCGTCCTTCTTTTCGAGCCGCATCGTCACCGCGGTCACGACGGTCCCCGGCGGCAGGTGCGAGTCGCGATAAGTGAAGTTAAGCTCGTCGCGCCGGAAGGCGACGGCTTCGCCCGACGGCGTCGCGCCTTCGACGCGCTCGACGATTTTTTCCATCTCCGAGCCGTATGCGCCGGCGTTCATGTAGAGCGCTCCGCCGACGCTGCCGGGAATCCCTTCCGCGAACTCCAGACCGCCGAGGCCCCGCCGCGCCGCCTCGCGCACGAGCTGCGTCATGGCGCACGCCGCACCGACCTCGACGAATGCGGCGCCGCCTTCCTCGCGCCAGGCGGCGCGTTTGAAGTCGTCGCCCAAACGGACCACCGCGCCGCGCAAGCCGCGGTCGCTCACGAGCACGTTGCTGCCCTTGCCGAGCAGGCAGAACGCAACGTTGTGCGCGTTCAACAGCTTGAGCGCTTGCGCGAGCGCCGGCCGCGCGTCGACGTCGAGAAAGTAGTCCGCCGGACCGCCGATCTTCATCGTCGTGTAGCGCGCGAGCGGCTCGTCGGCCTTCACCTTCAGACCCGAAATCGCTCTAAGCGACTGAAGCAGCGATGTTCCGACGTCTTCCGCCATGAGCGCGAAACTCACTTCTGCAGCTCCTGCACCAGTTTCTCGCCGACTTTGTAGATATCGCCCGCGCCGAGCGTGAGCACGATGTCGCCGGATTTGAGCTGCGGCAGCAGGCGCGCGACGATCTCGTCCTTCTCGACGTACGCGACGTCGAGATGGCCGCGCTGCTTGATCGCCTGATAGAGCGACTTCGCCGAGACGCCGTCCATCGGCTCTTCCCCGGCGGAATAGATATCGGTCAGCACCAAACGGTCGGCGTTGTCGAAGGAGATCAAAAACTCGTCGAAAAGATCGCGCGTGCGCGTGAATCGATGCGGCTGGAACAGCACGGTGAGCGGCCGTTTCCAGCTGTCGCGGATCGCCTGGATCGTCGCCTGCACCTCGACGGGGTGATGGCCGTAATCGTCGATCACCAGCACGCCGCCCGCCTCGCCTTTGATTTCGAAGCGGCGCTGGATGCCGGCGAACGCTTCGAGGCCGGCGGCGATCTTCGCGAAGGGGATCTCGAGTTCCTCCGCCGCCGCGACGGCGGCGAGCGCGTTCTGCGCGCTGTAACGCCCGGGCGAGCGCAGCTTGATGCGCCCGAGCGTTTTGCCCGCCCGGGCGACGGTGAATTCGACCTCCATGGGACGGACTTCGACGTCCTGCGCGGTATATTCCGCTTCGGGCGAGAAACCGTAGGTGACGAAGCGCTTCTTCACCTTGGGAATCAGCGCGCGCACGTTCGGATGATCGAGGCACAGCACGGCGAGTCCGTAGAACGGCACTTTGTTGATGAAATCGAGAAAGCTCTCGTTCAGGCGGTCCATGTTTAGATAAAAATCCATGTGCTCGCGGTCGATATTGGTGACGACCGCGATCGTCGGCGAGAGCAGGAGGAACGTGCCGTCGCTCTCGTCGGCCTCGGCGACGAGGAACGTCCCCTGGCCGAGGCGCGCGTTGCTGCCGAGCGCGCGGACGCGCCCGCCGATCACCATGGTGGGATCGAGGCCCGCCTCGCTTAAAACCGCCGCGATCATCGAAGTCGTCGTCGTCTTGCCGTGGCTGCCCGCGACGGCGACGCCGTACTTCATGCGCATCAGCTCGGCCAGCATCTCGGCGCGCGGGATGACGGGAATATTTTTCCGCCGCGCCTCGACCACTTCGGGATTCGTGTACTTGACCGCCGTCGAGATCACGACGACCGAAGGATTGCCGCTCAGATTCGCCTCCCGGTGGCCGAAAAAAATCTCCGCACCGAGGGAGCGCAGCCGTTCGGTCGCCTCGCTCTCGCGCAGCTCCGAGCCCGAGACCTTGTAGCCCAGGTTCAGCAAGACCTCGGCGATGCCGCTCATGCCGATGCCGCCGATCCCGACGAAGTGGACCCCGTGTTTTTTCTCGAACATCCCAATCGCTCGATCCGTCTCACCCGCGCACGAGCGCGTAGCACTCTTCCACGATCCGCTCGGCCGCGTCGGGGCGTCCCAGACGCTTCGCCGCCGCGCCCATCGCGGCGAGCCGCGCACGGTCCTCGAACAAGGCGCGCACGCGCGCGGCGAGCTTCGCGCCGTCGAGCTCGCGATCGAGGATCATCTCCGCCGCGCCTTTTTCCACAAGCTCCTCGGCGTTCAGCCACTGATGGTCGTAGACAGCATACGGATATGGAATCAGAATCGCCGGCTTGCCGAATACCGTCAGCTCGGCGACGCTCGCCGCGCCGGAGCGGCAGATCACCAGATCGGCGCGCGCGTAAGCCCGATCCATGTGCTCGATGAACGGCACGACCTCGGCCTCGAAGGGCAGATCGTCGTACGCCGCGCGCACGGCGTCGAAATCCAGCTTCCCCGTCTGATGGAGGATTTTGAGCGACGATTGCATGTCGCCCAATTGCTTCAGCATTTCGATCGTGCACTGATTGATCCGTCGAGCGCCCTGGCTGCCGCCGAAAATGAACAGCATGAACTTTGTCTCCCTTTCGACCTGCGGCAGCGTGCGCCAGCGCACCGGATTCCCGGTTTCGACGACGCGGGCGCGCGGAAAATACTTCGCGCTGCCTTCATAGGATGTGAACACTCGGTCGACGATCTTCCCCAGCACCTCGTTCGTGAGTCCCGGACGCAGGTTTTGCTCGACGATCGCCGAGCGGATGCGCCGCGTCTTCGCCGCGAGCAGCAGCGGGCCGGACGCGTAGCCGCCGACCCCCAGAACGCAATCGGGGCGAAAGCGGCGGAGAATTCCGAGCGAGCGCAGGAAGCTCGCCGGAATGCCGTAAAGCGCTTGCATGAGGCCGCGCACGCCTCTTCCCTTCAAGCCTTTCACCGGTATCAGCTCGAGCGGAAAGCCGGCCGCAGGCACCGCGCGCACCTCGATGCCCTGCGCCGTTCCGATGAATAAAACCTCCGTCATCGCGTCGCGCCTCTTGAATTCCTGCGCCACGGCGAGCCCGGGAAAAAGGTGCCCGCCGGTTCCGCCGCCGGCCACGATAACGCGCACTTCATTTTCTCCCGCGCGACAGTCCGAGCAGCATTCCCGCCTCGATCAGGTTCACCATCATCGCGGAGCCGCCGTAGCTGATGAACGGCAGCACGAGCCCTTTGGTCGGGAGGAGCCCCATGACGACGCTCATGTGAATCAGCGCCTGCAGCCCGAGGAGCGTCGTGAGCCCGAACGCCAGATACTGGCTGAAAGGCTCCTCGATCCGGCTCGTGAGCCTGAGACCGCGCACGATGATCACTGCGAAAAGCGCCAGCACGCCGAATGCGCCGAGGAGCCCCATCTCCTCGCCGATGACGGAGAAGATAAAATCCGTGTGGGCCTCGGGGAGATAAAACATTTTCTGCCGGCTCTCGCCGAGGCCGCGGCCGAGCAGCTGGCCGGAGCCGAACGCGATGTAGGACTGAATGATCTGGAAACCGCTCTTCGACGCGTCGCGCCACGGGTCGAGAAAGGTCATCATGCGGCGCAGGCGGTACTCCGCGCCCATGATGGCGACGGCGACGACGGGCAGCGCGGCGAGCCCGAGGTAGACGAGATGCGACAATTTCGCCCCGGCGATGAAAAGCATGAGGATCAGAAGGAGCCCGAGCGTCACCGCCGTGCCGAGATCGGGCTCGAGGACGATCAGACCGATAAAAAGACCGCCGACCACGAGATGCGGCAGCACGCCGAGCGTGAAGCTCGCCATCTTGTCGGTTTTTTTCGCGAGCGAGCGCGCGAGGTAAAGCAGCAGCGAGAGCTTCGCCAGCTCGGCGGGCTGAAAGGCGAAGCCGCCGAGGACGACCCAGCGACGCGCGCCGCCGCGCACTGCGCCGATTCCCGGAATCAGCAGAAAAACCAGAACCAGCAGCACGGCGGCCATCAACGGGTAGGCGAGCTTGCGGTACACCTCGACCGGCATCGCTGCGGCGATCAATAGGCCGACGAAGCCGATCCCGGCCGCGATCAGCTGCTTCCGGAAAAAGTAGGTGCCGTCGCCGAAGCGCTCCTGGGCGTAGAGGTAGCTCGTGCTAAGCACCATCGTGATGCCGACGGCGAGCAGCGCGGCGACGGTGAAAAATATCCAACCGTCGACCGCCATCCCGTCCCTCACAGCTCTTGAACTAAGGACCGAAATTTCTTTCCCCTCTCCGTGTAATCGCGAAACATGTCGAAGCTCGAGCACGCGGGCGAGAGCAACACGACGTCGCCCTGGCGCGCCGAAGCCGCGGCCTCGCGCACGGCGGCGTCGAGACTCTCGACGACGACGGTCTCCGTCAGATGTCCCAGCGTGGCGCGAATCTTTTCCTTCGCCGCGCCGAAAAGAATCAATTTTTTCACCGTACGCCGGAGCTCATCCGCCAGCGGCGCATAATCCCCGCCTTTATCGACGCCGCCCGCCAAAAGGATTATCGGCGCGGAAAAACTTGCGAGCGATTTGATGACCGCGCCGACGTTGGTGCCCTTGGAATCGTTGTAATAGCGGACGCCGTTTTTCTCCCGCACGAATTCGAGCCGGTGCTCGAGTCCCGCAAAGTTTTCGATCGCGTTCTGGACCGCCGCTTGCGCGACACCGGCCGCCTTCGCCGCGGCGATCGCCGCCATCAAGTTCTCGACGTTATGCACGCCTTGAATCTTCACGCGCGCGAGCGGAAAGCGCTCCTCCGCGCCTGTGCCGCGCCAGACGATCTCGTCATTTGCCGCGTAAACGCCTTGTTCGACCGAGGACCAGCCGAACGACACAATCCGCGAACGGATGCGTTCGCGCATTCGCCATACGAGCGGATCGTCGCGGTTGAGAATCGCCACATCGTTTGGCTCCTGAGCGGCGAAGATGCGCTCCTTCGCCGCGCCGTAGTCGGCGAAGCTCGCATAGCGGTCGAGGTGGTCTTCGCTCAGGTTCAGCAGGATTGCGATCCTCGGGCGGAAATCCTTCACCCATTCGAGCTGGAAGCTGCTCACTTCGACCACGCCCCAGTCCCAATCCTTGCCGGCGAAGCCGATGAGCGCCGCGCCGATGTTGCCGCCGACGAACGCGTTCGCGCCGGCGGCTTTGAGCATCGCGCCGATCAGCGACGTCGTGGTGCTCTTGCCGTTCGTGCCGGTGATCGCGATGAGCGGCGTGCGCATAAATCGATAGCCGAGCTCGATCTCGCTCAGGATCTCGATGCCACGCCGAGCCGCGGCTTGCAGCAGCGGATTTTCCTGCGGCACGCCAGGGCTCGGAATCAGGATATCGATATTTTCCAGCCAGGCGGAATCTTCGCCCCCGAGGCGAAGATCGATCGGAGCGTCGCCCAGCCCGGCGATCTCGCGAGCGAGATCGGCCTCCGTCCGCCGGTCGCTGACGGTGACGTCGGCGCCGCGCTCGGCGAGAAAACGGGCGGCGGCGATGCCGGTGCGCGCAAGCCCAAGCACCATCACCTTTTTGCCCTCGACGTCCATGATGCCACTGATATCTATCCTCGCTACCGCAGCTTCAGCGTGCTCAACGCGACGAGCGCGCAGACGATCGAGATGATCCAGAAGCGCACGATGATCTGCGGCTCGGGCCAGCCCTTGAGCTCGTAATGATGATGAATCGGCGCCATGAGAAAGACACGCTTGCGCCTGAGCTTGTACGAAGCGACCTGGAAAATCACCGAGAGCGCCTCGATGACGAACACGCCGCCGACGATGACGAGCAAGATCTCGTTCTTGCTCATGAGTGCGACGATGCCGAGCGCGGCGCCGAGCGAGAGCGAGCCCACATCCCCCATGAACATCTGCGCGGGATAAGCGTTGAACCAGAGAAATCCCAGCCCTGCGGCGACAATGGCGGCGCAGAAGACGCTGAGCTCTCCGGCGCCCGCGACGTAGGGGATCTGGAGATACTCCGCCCAGACTCTGTTGCCCGTCGCATAGGCGATGATGCCGTACGTCATCGCGCTGATCATTATTGGTCCGATCGCCAGACCGTCTAGGCCGTCGGTCAAGTTGACAGCGTTCGACGCGCCGACAATAACGAGCATCGCGAACGGGATGTACCAAACGCCGAGATCGGGATGGAGATTCTTCAAAAACGGCACGGCGATGATGCCGCTGAAAAACGGCTGCCGATACAAAATAACGGCGGCCACGAACGCGACGCCCATTTGCAGCATGAACTTGGAGCGGGCCGATAGGCCGCGACTCGATTTCGCCTTGAGCTTCAGCGAGTCGTCGATGAAGCCGATGGCGGCGAAGCCGCCGGTCACGACTATCGCGAGCGTGATGTAAACGTTGGTGATATCGGCGAGCATGATGGTCGCGAAAAAAAGCGCGAGTATGATCAGCACCCCGCCCATGGTCGGCGTCCCCGCCTTCACCGCGTGCCCCGCGGGGCCGTCCTCGCGAATCGGCTGCTTCATCTGCATCGCCGAAAGCGAGCGGATGAGCGCCGGACCGAACATGAACGAGATGAGCAGCGCCGTAAGCGCCGCAATGGCGGCGCGGAACGTGATGTAGCGAAAGACATTGAAGCCCGAATACGTCGTGTGCAGAGGATAGAGAAAATAGTACAGCAAGTTCACGCTCCGCCGGTTTTCAACGCGCCGAGAACTTTTTCCATTTTCATACCCCGCGATCCCTTGAAGAGAATCCAATCGCCGGCGCGCAGCTCTTTGCGCATCTGCGATGCGATGCGCGCGTGCGTCTTGCCGACGGTGACGCGGGACGGCTCCATGCCGCCCGCGAGCGCGCCCCGGCGCACGAGCTGCGCCTGTTTGCCGAAAATATACAGCCGGTCAATGCCGTTTTCCGCCGCCTGGCGTCCTACCGCGAGGTGGCGCTTGCGCGTCTCGCCGCCGAGCTCCAGCATGTCGCCGACGACGGCGAATTTGCGGCCGCGCCCGTCGATGCGCGCGAGCGTTTTCAGCGCCGCTTCCATCGAGGCGGGATTCGCATTGTATGCGTCGTTGATGATGCCGAGACCGTTCCAACGCTCGACCGCCATGCGCATGGAGAAAGGCCGGACGTCGTCGAGTCCGGCGCGAATAGCCCGCAAATCGACGCCGGCCGCATGCGTCATCGCCGCCGCGCCGAGCGCATTCATGAGGTTGTGCTCACCCGGGAGCCTCAGGCGGATGCGCGCGCGTTTGCCGCCGACGCGGAGGATGAAAGCCGTTCCGCCGTCGCCGATCGGCCGCGCGTCCGCGGCGCCGACGCGCCCCTGCTTGCCGTAAGTGATTTTCTTTCCTTTGAGCTTCGCTCCGATGCGGCGCGTCCAAGGATCGTCGAGATTCACGACCGCGACGCCGCCGCCGCGGAGTCCGCGGAAAATGCTCCCTTTTTCTCGCGCGACGCCGGCGACGCTTTTCAGGCCGCTCAGATGCGCCGGACCGACGGATGTAACGATCGCCACGTCGGGCGCGGCGATCCGCGTAAGGCGCGCGATCTCGCCGGGATTGCTCGTCCCGAGCTCGACGACGGCGGCGCGATGGCGCTCGGAAAGCCGGAGCAGCGTGAGCGGCAGCCCGACGAGATTGTTATAGTTGCCTTCGGTCTTGAGGACGCGCCCGCGCAATCTCACGCCGTTAAAGTTCGCCTTCTCGAGAATCGCCGCGACCATTTCTTTCGTCGTCGTCTTGCCGTTCGAGCCCGTGATGGCGAGCACCTTCGGATTCAATTCCATCCGCCGGTAATGGCCAAGCGCGCCGAGCGCTTCGAGGGTATCTCGGACGCGCACGACCGCCGCGTTTTTCGTCTGCGCGAGCGGAATACGCTTATGGACGATCAGACATCCCGCGCCGCGGCGCGCGGCGTCCTTCGCAAAGCGATGACCGTCGAATTTCCGCCCCTTCAGCGCGATAAAAACCGAGTTCGCCTCGACCTTCTTCGAGTCCGTCACAACCTCGCCTAAAGCGGCGCACCTCCCCGGTGCCGTCAGCTTGCCCCGCGTTGCCGATAAAATCTGCTCCAAAGTCCATGGCATTTTGATCGACTCCGTTCATGTGAATTCCTCCTAAGGAAGCCTGAGGGCCGATAAATGTTCCATCTCCTCCCTCGCCACCTCGCGATCGTCGAAATGAATTTTTTGCGTCCCGAGTATCTGATAATCCTCGTGGCCTTTGCCCGCGAGCAGCACCAGATCACCCGCGCGCGCGCGCGTCAGCGCGCATCGGATCGCCGCGCGCCGGTCCGGTTCGACGAGATAAAAACCGGCTTCGAGCTTCGGCTTTCCGGCTTCGAGCTCCGCGTGGCGAGACTTCCTCACACCGGTTTTTTTTGCTCCCGCTTCGACTTCGTCGAGAATCCGCATCGGATCCTCGGTGCGGGGATTGTCCGAAGTCAGCACGGCGATGTCGGCTAGACGCGCTCCCGCCTCTCCCATGAGCGGGCGCTTGCCGCGGTCGCGGTCCCCGCCGCAGCCGAAAACGGCGATCAATCTGCCGGGCGTCAGCGGCCGCAGGAGCTTCAGCGCGCGTTCGAGCGCGTCCGGCGTGTGCGCGTAATCGACAAGCACGGTGACGCCGCGCTCGTTTTCGACCTTTTCGAGCCTGCCCGGAACCGTCTTCAGCGCCGCGATGCCGCGGACGATGGCGTCGGGCTCGATCCCCATCGCGAACGCCGCCGCGGCGGCGGCGAGAATATTCTCCAAATTTGGCGCGCCGATGAGTTGCGAGGTGAAGGCTATCGTCCGATCGCCCATCTGAAGCTTGCCTCTTAGCCCGGCGAGGTCGCCGGCGACGTCGACAGGATGGACGTCCCACTTCGCGTCGCGCCCGTAGCTCACGGCGTCGAGGCCGAGCGAAGCGCTTTTTTCCAGGAGCTCCGGCCCTTTCGGATCGCTCGCATGAATGACGGCCGATTTTTTCTTTTTGCCGCTCGCCGGCAGATAGTCGGTGAAAAATTTGCTCTTGCTCTGAAAGTACCGCTCCATGTCGCCGTGAAAGTCGAGGTGATCGCGCGTGAGATTCGTAAAAATCGCCGCGTCGAAGTCGATGCCGCGGACGCGCTCGAGCTCCAGCGCGTGCGACGAGACTTCCATCGCGACGCTCTCGACGCCGGCGCGCGCCATGTCGGCGAGCAGCCGGTGGAGATCGACCGATTCGGGCGTCGTGTGCGGCGCGGGGAGCACGGAGCTCCGGTAGCGGTAATTGACCGTGCCGACGACGCCGGCCGCCGCGCCGGCCGCGCGGAAAATCGACTCGAGGATGTAAGTCACCGTCGTCTTGCCGTTCGTGCCGGTGACGCCGGCGACGCGCATGCCGCGGCTCGGGTAATCGTAGAAGCGCGCCGCCCACTGGCCCATCGCCCGGCGGACGTTGCGCACGCGAATCGCGGCCGCGTCCCCGGCGCGCTGGAGCGGCCCCTCCGCGACGACGGCGGCGGCCCCGCGGGCGAGCGCGTCGCCGATGAACTCGCGCCCGTCGCTGCGCGCGCCGGGAACGGCGAAGAAAACGAAGCCGGGCTTCACCTGGCGCGAATCGTACGCGAGCCCCGCAACCGCGCGCTCCAGATTTCCATCTGCCTGTTCCACGTCGCCCGCTTGCAGGAGCACATCCAATCGCATCGCGTCAGCCCTGGAGACTCAGAGTCAGCGTTTCGTTTTTATTCCACGAGGAGCCTGGAAGCGGAGATTGCTTTACCACGTATCCGTTGCCGCGCATCTCGACCTTGATGCTGAGAGACCGCGCCTTTTCCACCGCTTCGCGCAGGCTAAGACCGATGAAATCCGGCACGTCCGCATCGCTATCGCTGCGCGCGGGCCGCTCCGTTTTCGGCGGCAGCTTCAGCGCCGCCTCGTGGAGGAGCGGCGCGGGCGCCGCCGGCGCGGCCTTATCGGGAGCGACGGCGAGGCGCTGGAGCGTTGCCGCGGCGATGTTGCGAAACGCCGGCGCGGCGACGGTTCCGCCGTAGACGCTGGTCTCCGGCTCGTCGAGAATGACCGCCATAACGAGCCGCGGATCTTCCGCCGGAACGAACCCGGCGAACGATGCGACGCGTTTTTTGGTGTAGACGCCGCGCTCGGCTTTTTGCGCGGTGCCGGTCTTGCCCGCGACCTCGAAGCCTTCGACGCTCGCGAGCACGCCTGTGCCGCCCTCGTCCGTCACGCCCTTGAGGATGGAGGTCAACGTGCGCGCGGTGGTTTCCGAAATCGCGCGGCGCACGACGTGCGGCTGGTTCTCCCACAAGACGCGTCCGTCGGGCGCCGTCGCGCGCCGGACGACGAACGGCCGCATGAGAATGCCGCCGTTGGCGACCGCGCCGTACGCCATCGCGAGCTGGATCGGCGTCACCGAGATGCCCTGGCCGTATGCGTGAGTCGCAAGGTCGATGACGGCCCATTTATCCGGCCGCCTGATGAGCCCCGCCGCTTCGCCGGGAAGGTCGACGCCGGTGGGCTGGCCGAAACCGAATCTCTCGATATATTTCGAGTACCGCTCTTTGCCTAACTTCTCGGCCACTTTCGTCACGCCGATGTTGCTAGAATATTGGATGATCTTGGCGAAGGGAAGCCAGCCGTGCTCGTGCGTATCGTGGATGATCTTGCCGCCGAACGCGTACTTCCCGTTTTCGCAGTAGAAGAGATCTTCTTTTCCTACGACGCCTTCTTCTAACGCCGCCGCGGCGAGAATCGTCTTGAACGTCGAGCCGGGCTCGAAGCTGTCCGTTACGGCGCGGTTGCGCCACTGGTTCGACGACTGCCGCGTGAAGTTATTCGGGTTGAAAAAGGGATAGTTCGCGAGTGCGAGAATCTCGCCCGTGAACGGATCGACGACGATCGCGGTGCCCGCCTTAGCGCGATACTTCGTGGCGGTCGCCTCGAGCTCGCGCTCCGCCAGATGCTGGATCGAGGTGTCGAGCGTAAGCTGGAGGTCCGAGCCGGGCGGAATCTGCAGCGTCTCGACGCC
>DATDFN010000245.1:0-5931 GCA_036522615.1 Binatia bacterium
TTCCTTAAAAGCTCCGCGATCTCGGCGTGGGCGTCGCGATCGTGGACGATCAGCGGCAGACGCGTTTCCCGCGCCATATGAATGAACCGCACGAAGAGCCGCTTCTGAACCTCGCGCGGCGAGTGATCGTAATAAAAATCCAGGCCGGTCTCGCCGATGGCGACGACTTTCGGCTCGGCCGCCAATTGCTGGAGGCGCTGTAGATTCTCTTCGCTTACGTCTTTCGCGTCGTGCGGGTGCATCCCGACGGTCGCGAAAAGGCCCGGGTCGGCTTTCGCAATAGCGAGCGCGGCCTCGTTGCTCGAAAGCTCCCCAGCGCCGCCGACGACGACGATTTTCTCGACGCCCGCGGCGCGCGCGCGCCGGACGACGTCGTCGAGGTCGGCGGAAAATTCCGATCCCTGGATGTGCGCGTGGCTGTCGATCAGCCGCAGCGGTGCGCCGTCCGGCGGCATGTCATGCTTCGCCTTCGGGCTCGATGCGCGGGAACAAAACCACCGCCGGCGAGATTTTATGGCCCGCGGCGAAAAAGGTTCCCCACGGCTTGCGGGAATTTGCCTCGCCGGCAGAAATCCCGAGAAGCGTGTTCAACTGCCTCGAGGTGTCCGGAAGAAACGGCGCCAGCAGACGAGCGCTGGTTCGGATCGCCTCCAGTAAGTGGTGCAGGATCTCTCCCACGCGAGCGCGCTGCGCCTCGTCCTTAAACAGGGTGAACGGCGCGGTCTGCACGATGTAGCGGTTGGCGTGGTCGATCGCTCCCCACAGCGACTCGAGCGCGCGATGGAACTGCAGGCCGGCCATGTGCTGCTTTATCTCTTCTTCCGCCTGGAGGAATTTATCCCGGAGCGCGATATCCTCGTCGCGTAAAGCGCCCAGCGGTTGAACCGCGCCGGAGAAATACCGCTGCTGCATCGCCAGCACGCGGCTCACGAGATTGCCGAAGTTGTTGGCGAGATCGGCGTTGATGCGGTTGACCAGCGCTTCGTAAGAAAAGTTGGCGTCCTGGCCGAAGACCATCTCGCGCAAGAGAAAATAGCGGAACGCGTCCATGCCGAAGCGCTTTTTCATATCGAGCGGCCGCACGACGTTGCCGAGGCTCTTCGACATCTTGCCGGAGTCCATCACCCAATAGCCGTGGACGTCGAGATGTTCGTAGAGCGGCAGCCCCGCGGCCATCAGCATCGTCGGCCAGTAGATCGCGTGCGGCTTCAGGATATCCTTGGCGATCAGGTGGCTTGCTTTCGGCCAATACGCCTCGAAGACATCTTCCCCCTTGTCTTTGAGGACGCTGACGTAGTTGAGCAGCGCGTCGAACCAAACATATGTCACATGCTCGGCGTCGAACGGCAGCGGAATGCCCCAATCGAGGCGGCTTTTCGGACGCGAGATGGAAAGATCTTCCAGCGGCTCGCGCAGAAACGCGAGCACCTCGCCGCGGTAGGGCTCGGGGCGAACCAGGTCGGGCTTCGCTTCGAGCATCTCGATCAGCCGCTGCTGGTACTTGCTCATGCGGAAGAAATAATTTTTTTCTTTGATGTAGGCGGGCGCTGTTTGATGATCGGGGCACTTGCCGCCTACCAGCTCTTTTTCGGTGTAAAAGCGCTCGCAGCCATAACAGTAAAAGCCGCCGTACTCGCCGAAATAGATATCCCCGCTGTCGTAGAGCTTTTGCAGAATCTCCTGCACGTAACGCTTGTGGTAATCGTCGGTCGTGCGGAGGAAATGATCGTAGTCGATGCCGCACTCATCCCAGGTGGCGCGGAAGACCCCGCTGATCCGATCGGCGTAAGCCTGGGGCGCCATGCCGTTCTCTTTCGCAGCCTGTGCGATTTTATCGCCGTGCTCGTCGGTTCCCGTGAGGAGGAACGCGTCGATCCCCAGCTGCCGGTAGTAGCGCTTGAGCGTATCGGCAATGACCGTCGTATAGGTATGCCCGAGATGCGGCTCGGCATTCACGTAATACATCGGTGTGGTGATGTAGATGCGGTCCATAGTGGTGTCTTCAATCAGCTCCTGCGAGTCCGGCGATCTCGGTGAAAACATTCTCCAGCGCCATGCGGCGGTTGACGTTCCTCCGTATGCGCGCCGCGGTTTCCAGAGCCGCGGCGCGAAACCGCAGAGCGTCGTCGACGGTTGTTCTCGCCGCCTCGGCGCTGAGCTTGCCGGCCAGATCGCCGTTGCCGATGATTTCGGCATTCCCGGTAACGCGGTAAATCACCACATCGCGGTACCATTCCGCCAGCCATTCGAGAAACCGGATCGCGTCGGCGCGCTCTTTCGCCAGCTCTTCCGCCAATGCAGCCCAACTGGCGGTCTCCCGCATCCCGGCGATTTGATCGATCCATTCCGCTCGCTGGGCGGCGAGGTCCGCCATTTCCGGGCTGAGCGCGCGCCCGAGGCTTCCGAGAGAGACGGAAGCGACCAGCGCGGCCTGCTCGGAGGATAAATTTTTCCGCTCGACGAGATAGCGCGCCACTTCCGCCGAAGGCAGCGGCGCGAACGAAAGCCGCAAGCAGCGGGAAAGCAGCGTCGGCAGTAGAGCGCCCGCACTGGCCGCGATAAGGACGAGAATCGAATCCGCCGGAGGCTCTTCGAGCGTCTTCAGCAGCGCGTTCTGGGCCGGGAGATTCATGAGCGACACGGGATCAATGATGGCGATCTTCTTCTTGCCAGAGAACGCGCGGTAGTTGAGCTCTTTCTCCAGCGTGCGCACCTGCTCGATCGAGATCTCCTTTTTGCCGGGAAGCGGCTCGATCAGCCGGACGTCCGGATGGTTGAGCTTGTCGATCTTCACGCAACTCGCACAGCCTCCGCAGTAATCGTGCGCCGCTTCTCCGCAGTGAATCGCTTTCGCGAGGCCGTACGCGAGCGCGCGCTTGCCGACGCCCTCCGGCCCGATAAAAACGTACGCGTGGTGAAGCCGGCCCTGCTCGAGCGCTTGGCTCAGCATCGCGACTTGCGCGGCGTGGCCGAGAATGTCGGAAGCAAAGGGCATCGTTTTTCCTACAACGCCATGTCAAAGGGCCGATTCGACGATCGCGCGGATTTCCGCGTGGAGATCCTCGATAGAGCGCTGCGCGTCGAGCAGCCGGACCCGCTTGGTATCTTTGCGCGCAAGCTCCAGAAAGCCGCGCCGTACCCGGTCGTGAAACTCGCGCTCCTTTCGCTCGAAGCGGTCCTCGCGGCGGCCGCCAGGTTTTTGCGTCACCATTCTCGCCGCCGTCCGCGAAAGTCCCAGCTCGGGCGGACAATCGAGTAAAAATGTCAGATCCGGAACGACGCCGCCGCTCGCCATTCGATTCAGCTGAGCGAGCATCGCGAGGTCGACCTCGCGCCCGTATCCCTGATACGCCAGCGTCGAGTCGGTAAATCGATCGCAGAGAACGATTTTGCCGTCGGCAAGCGCCGGCCTCACGACTTCGTGGACATGCTGCGCGCGGTCGGCGAGATACAGAAAAAGCTCCGTCTCGGGAGAGATCTTCTCGTCGCCGGCTTCGAGCAGCACGCGGCGGATCATTTTTCCAAGGTTCGTCCCGCCGGGCTCGCGCGTACACACAATCTGACGCCCGCGTGCCGCTAGATAATCGGCGAGCAGTTTGAGCTGCGTGCTTTTTCCCGATCCGTCGCCGCCTTCGAAAGTGATAAAGCGGGCCACTGACTAAGAATATAGATTTCGCCGGCTGGAATCCAGGACATTTCTTCGCGCCTGCGGGTTAAGGCGCGCCGGGGATGCTGTCAATGACGCTGCCGCTGCGGGAATCCGCTAGGCGGGCTTGTTTTCGCCGAGCAAGAGATTGATGCCGTTGATGAGCTGCGTGCTGGTAAAAGGTTTGGTGATGTAGTAGTCGGCGCCGAGCTTATAGCCGCCGAGGACGTCTTCGTATTGCACCTTGGCCGTGAGAAGAATCACCGGGATCGACGCGGTCTCCGGCGCCGCTTTCAGGCGCGTCAGGACCTCCAGTCCGTCCATCTGCGGCATCATGATGTCGAGCACGACGAGATCGGGCTTGTCTTTTTCGAGGCTGGAGAGAAGCTCCGCGCCGCTGTAAGCGGATGCGACATTATAGCCCTTGCCCTCCAAAATGGTGCGCACGATCGTGACGATATCGGGGTTATCGTCGACGACCATGATGGTTTTTTTTGTGTCCATTCTCTTCCTTTATCGCCGGCGTCGCCGCCGCAAAAAAAGAGCGGAACGCCACGTAGAGGGGACTATACCACCTCCCCCGCCCTATGTAAAATTCGAATTTTACCAATGGGCGGCGGAGTAGATACAGCCAAAGGAAGCGACGGCCCGGCTTCTGTCTGTAGGCTCATCGGCCGGCAACCAACCGCTGATATTCGGGGTCGTTGCGCAGGTTTTCGAGGGCGCTGTCGGATTTGAGATACGCTAAGTCGTTGTAGCCGAGCTTTAACGCCTTGTTCAACGAGGCGAGCGCCTCGTCTTTTTTGCCGTAGAAGGCATAGGCCCGCGCCAGATTGTACAACGCACGGGGATTATTCGGCTGCGCGTCGGCGGCTTGTTTTGCGGAGTCGATCTGCCGCTCGCGCTCCTTTACTGCAGCCATATTTTTCTTCGCCGTATCGAGATTCTTCGCCGCCAGGGCATTTTTCGGATCGCCCTCCAGGACGGTCTCGAACTCCTGGATCGCCTCCTCATAGCGGCCCTGCTTGTCGTACAGCACGGCGAGGTTGTTGCGCGCCACGGAATCCTTCGGCTTGAGCGCGAGGATCTTCTCGTAATGATTGATGGCTTCGTCGAAGCGGTTCTCGCGCTCGTAGGCGTACGCGAGATTCATTCTGCTCGCGGTGTCTTTGGGATCTTGCTCGACCGCGTTTTGCAGATCGGGGATAGCCTGCGGAATCTTACCCTGCTGCAGGTATTCAACGCCGCGCTCGGCCGGACTGGAGCCGGCCCAAGCCTGGCCGCCGGCAACCGTCATGAGAAAAGCGATAGTTGCTAACGCGCGCCTCACCCTAAAATACCTCGCGCCAGCCGACGAGCTGTTTCAAGTTTACGTTGGGCAACTGAGTATTCGTGATCTGCTGATCCGTCGTGCCCGTCACCGCCCATGACGCTGCGATACTTCCAGAGGTGCTCATCACGATGACCGGTTTCGAGGGAATGCCGGTGCCGATCGCCTCGGAGTTCGAAGCGGCGCTTTGCCCTGGCGTTAGCACCGTGCCCGCGGCCAAGTTTAACGCGGCGTCGCCGGTCGTCATATTGACCGAATACAGTTTCGCCGTCCCGCCGGCGGCACCGCAGGTTACACTGGTTGTCGGCGTGAACGTTGTAAAAAGAACGACGCCGTTAAAAACATCGGAGGAGGCCAAGACCTTTTCCGTGCTGGAGAGGACAATGTACCAGCCGGTGGTCACGGTTCCCGTCCCCGTCGTTAGGTTCGTGAGGGACGATTCCGAGATGTAGCTGCCCTGCGTCATGTCGCTGGCGACATCCTTGAAACCGTAAAATCGATTGTTGCTGCTGCTCATCGGATGATTGCGGTCCCCCGTGCCGAAGAAGACCCATAAATTCTGCGAGCCGTCGTAGGCGAGCGTGGGCTGCCCATAGATACCCTGCGCGGGGTAATACTCGCCGGCCGCCGGTGGATTAGTCTGCGAGGGCGAAGCCACGAACAAGCGCTTGCCGGTCCAGTTCGTCACCAGGCCGCCAGAAACAGCCGCTGCGGCCGAGACGTCGAATTTCCAAAGCTGCCCGCCGACGTCGCCGACGTAAACATGGTCGATATAGCCGTTGTTATCGAGGTCGACGGCCGTCGGCGCGGCCGCCAGACTGAAATTCATGTACTGGCGATCGTCGGTGCTGCCAGTGGCGTTGTAATATTCCCAAAGCTTGCTGCCGTCATTGAGGTCGATGACATAAAAGATCTTGCCGGTGGCGTTGTTGCTCCCCGTGTCATAGCCGCCGCC
>DATDFN010000246.1:0-4998 GCA_036522615.1 Binatia bacterium
GGAGACTACTACGGCAGTATCCTCGCGCAGCTTAAAGTCAACGATAAAACGGCCATGGGCCTTTTCTCGTGGCTAAAGCATAATTGCAAAACCGCAACTCCCGATGAGCGTCTGGCAATATACAAAAAGGTCCGGGAGCAACAGGTCATTTCCCCTGAGGGCATCTTTTATCTCATCGCCTGGATGATCACAGAGGACATAGGCGCCGACAGGCTCGCGCAAGCGTGGGATAGAGACTTCAAGCACGTCAATGCAAAGATCGAAGCCGTTAAGACCGCGCATGGCCTTGCCGAAGATGACCACTGGCCCGTCGGGCAAGGTCCCGACGAGTACAAAGAACTCATGGCGGAATGGCAGGTCATCCACGACAGAATTATGTACGAGGCTTTTCGCGACTGCGGCGAAATAGAAATGGGCGAAATGTATTTAAACCGCCGCGAACAGTTCGATCGCCTCGTCGAGGCAGGTGAAACGTATCTGGCCTCTACCCCCGATTCGACATTCTAGTTCCCGCTCGCGAAATTAATCCGCCGGGTTCGGCTGAAAGCCTCGCCCGGCCGGCCCGGCTGACCGTTCTCTTCCCACTGTCCTAATTCCCGCCACCAAAGGAGCTGCGCCCATGATAATCATCCCGCCGCAGGAGCCCGACGAACGCCGATCCGATCCCATCGCCGAAGCCTCTCTTTGACGAGCGGCAGTCCGCCCTCGGGCGCGCCGTGGAAACTTACAAGACGCTCTTTCACCGCTGCAGGAGCTTCAGCGCCTGCTCGGCCAGCGCGTGCAGGCGCTTGGGGCCGCCTTCGGCGCGCGCGATCAGCATGCCGCCTTCGAGCAGCGCGAAGAACATCGCCGCCACGCGCTTGGGGTCGCCCTTGAAGCGGAACTGTCCTTTCTCGCGCCCCTCCTCCAGCACGCGCGCGAGGCGCGCGTCGTTCTCCTCGTAGAAGCGGCGCACCCGCGCGGCCGCGGGGCTGTTGAGCGTGGCGAGCTCGGCCCCGAGCATCGCGAACGGGCAGACCTTGTCGCGCTTTCCGTCCGACAGCGTCGCCTCGAAGAGGCCGGCGTAGTGGCGCAGCTTGGCCGCGGGATCGAGCTTCGACGCGAAGATCCCGTCCATGAGCCCGAACGCATACTCCGCGTACCGCTCGATCACCGCTTCGATGAGATCGTCCTTGGTCGGAAAATGATGATGGATGCTCGCCTTGCGGATGCCGACCGCCTCGCTGATGTCCTGGTAGCTCATCGCGTTGGCGCCGCGGCGCTGGATCAATTCCTGCGCGGCGTCCATGATCGCCGTCTTGGTGTCTTTCGCTGCCATCGGACTCCGTCTCTCTATCGCATCGGGGTCATCACTCGGGAATCAATTCGCCCGAGCCGCCGAGTTCTTTCGGAAAGTCCTTGAGCTTCGGCAGACCGTCCTTCATCCGGAGCTTCGTCTCTTGATAGTTGACGTGCACGCCGGGCTTAAACGGCAGATCCGGAATTGCTGCGGCGAAAACGTCGACGAGCCCCCAGCCCGGATGCTCGCCGTAGAGATGGCCGCCGCAGGTCCGGCACCATTTGCGGTAGGTTCTCTCGGTCTTGTTGTACGTGCCGATGTTCTCCGCGCCTTTGACAATCTTGAGCGCGTCCGGCTTCCACAGCGTGAAGGCGTTCACCGGCCCCGCCGACCAGCGGCGGCACGATTCGCAGTGGCAATAGCCCATGCCCAGCGGCGCGCCCGCGACCGTGAATTCGACCGCGCCGCAGAAGCAGGCGCCCCGGTAGGTATTTTCGTTCGACATCTTGCTGCCTCCCAGCGAGCCAACCTACTAGAAGGTAGGCTCGCTGTCAAGCGTCCTGAAAAATAATTTTCAGTATCTTAAAAACAGGAGGGACCAACCATGTGTTGCATCAAACTCGATAGAGCGGCGGCGCTGCTCGCCGTCCAGGACAGCGCGTCCCCGCCGGCGGAGACCGAAAGGCTCGCGGACGACAGCACGGCCGAGTTCCGCGATCTTTTCCGCGAGGTGATCAATCACCGCCAGCGCGCCTTTCTCGTCGGCTACGTGCAGTCGCTCGGCATCCGGAGCGCGGCGCGCCTCTCCGGCGTCTCGCGCCAGAGCCACTACGAGTGGCTGCGCGACGATCCGCTCTACCGCGAGCATTTCGAGCGCGCCAAGCGGATGCTCGCGGATTCCGCCGAGGAAGAGGTCTGCCGCCGCGCTTATCGCGGCTGCGACACGCCGGTCATTTATCGCGGGAAAATCACCGGCTACTACAAGAGCTATTCGGACGCGCTCGCGATGTTCATGCTGAAAGGGCTGAAGCCGGCGGTCTACCGGGACAACGCGCCGCTCCCCATCGGCGGGCCGACGCACCTCACGATCACCGTCAAGCGTCCGGAGGATAAAGCTCCGGCCGCGGCGGAAGCCGGCGTCAAGCGTATCTCGATCCCGCTCCCCGGCCACGGAGAAGAGTCGGCAGCGCCCGAGGCCGGCGACGACGCCAAAAAATAAGAAAGCCGGGGATTTCTCCCCGGCTTTCCGTCAGCCTTCTATCGACGAAGAATATTAGAACGTCCCCTGGAGGAAATCCTTGTCGAGCGTGCGGCTCGCCGTATCGACGGCGGCCTCGGTCGGATCGACGAGCGTTACCGTGGCGACGTCGCCCGCCTGCACGACCGGGACGCCGTCCTGGATTCCGGGCGTCGCGAGATCGGTGTCGCACGCGCCGACGAGATTGCGCGGCAGCAGGCTTCCTTTCCTCAATATATTACGGACGTCGACGAGGAACTCCGCCTCGGTTTTCACGACGAGCTCGCCGTCCTCCAGCTCCGTTTCCTGGTCGGTGTCGACCATGACGAGCGAGCACTCGGCATAATCGACGGAAGCGCGGGTGAGAATGACGCGCACGTCGGCGGCCTCGGCGTCGGCGACGGTGGCAAGACCCAGCGCCGCGCTCGGCAGCTCGATCCTGGCCTGCGCGCGGAAGCGCTCCTGCTTGGTCGTCGTCCCGTTGGCGACCTGCTTCTTGTACTCCGCGCTCCCGCCGTTGTCGTCGGCCGGGGCGGCGCAGCACGGGTCGAGATCCGTCTTGAACTCGGTATTGACGGTTTTGGCCGAAGCCGGCGCGGCCCACAGAGCGAGGCCCGCGACGGCGAGAACCCTCACATAGTTTCGCATGTTGGTCTCCTTTGTTTTGTCGTTGAAGCTGGCTATGCAATGGAGCAAGGCGGATGCCACGCATCGCGCATGGGCGCATCGTGGAGCATTAACGCGCTTTGCGGAATCGCCGCCGCGATATAGCGCTCCGCGGTGCCGCTGCGCGGCAAGCTGAGACGGCGAAGAATCGACGCGGCGCGGAATAGAGCCGTATTTGCGGCCAATCGGCGGGCGAAACGGCCCGCGCTTGCGCTCGGCGCGATTAGATATTATGTCCAGAGACGGAGCAGGAGGTTTTTGTCATGCCGATGATCGACGCCGATACGCACGTGGACGAATCCGAAGACACCTGGGCGAAGCTTCTGGGGACGCCGTACGAGAAATACATCCCGGTGACCGTCATGCTGCCGCCGGACGAGGCGAAGCGCGCCGGCTTCAGCGCGACCAACGCGCGCTGCTGGATCGTCGAGGGGCGCCTGCAGAACCGCGCGCTCCGCGACGAGATCAACCACCCGCCGCGCGTGCGCCGCGAGCTGGCGGACGTGCCCGGGCGCGTCAAGCACATGGACGAGATGGGCGTCGACGCGCAGATCATCTTCCCGACGTTTTTCATCCGCTACAACAGCCGCAACGCCGAGGCCGAACACGCGCTCACGACGACCTACAACCGCTGGCTCGCCGCGAAGTGCGCGCCGACGGGCGGCCGGCTCCGCTGGGCGGCGGTGCTGCCGCTGCTCGATCCTTATAAAGCCGCCGAGGAGGTCCGCTGGGCGAAGGCGAACGGCGCCTGCGCGATCTTCAAGCGCGGCTTCGACCTCGACCGCAAGGTGACCGATCCCTATTTCTTTCCGATCTACGAAGAAATGCAGGCACAGGATTTGGCGCTCTGCATCCACACCGGCCATCCGCTGCCGGGCACCGAGTGGGACCGCGGCTTTCCGATCATCCATTCGCTGACGGAAATCGTCACGACGAAATTACCGGAGAGATTTCCCAAGCTCCGCTTCGGTCTCATCGAGGCCGGCGCGTCGTGGATCCCCTACTCCGTCTCGATGATGGCGGCGCAGCTCCGCGCGCAGCAGCGCGGCCGCGGCTATCGCTTCACGCGCATGTTCGACTTGAGCCAGGACCTTTTCCGCCAGAACCGCATCTTCGTCACGCTCGACGCGATCGACGAGATCGAGCATCTGCTCAAGTTCGGCACCGAAGACAATCTCATGATGGGCACCGACTACAGCCACACCGACATCTCGGCGAACCTGAGCGCACTGCAGGAAGTGCGCGACTGGGTCGATCAGGGGCGGATCAGCGAGAGCGTCGCGCGGAAGATTCTGGAGATGAACCCGAAGAATTTTTACGGGCTGTAAAGACGACGCACCGTATGGACCGCGGCAGCTTGACGCGCTTCAATATACGGCTCGCGTTGGCGCTGCTTCTGTTTTTCGTTGTCCTAGGTTTGCTTTGGGTGTTCGTCGTCATGCCGATCTGCGACGCGCGCGATTGGAAACTCCCCTGCCCGCCGCGTTGGATGGGCGAAGGCATTGGAGTTGAGCAGCAAAGTCGCCCCTAATCCCGCTTCTTATAACTCACCGGCGGCATCTGCAGCGTGACGCCGGATTTCTTGAGCTCTTCCTCGTACATGCGGCGCACCGACGGGTCCTCGTTCTCGTATTCGATCATGTCGCCGCCGTCGTCGGTCGGCTTGTCGAGCAGCTCCCAGCCGCCGATCGGATATTTCTGCCCCCACGCTTTCATCGCTAATCGCTTGACCGGATTTTTACTGGTCGTGAAGTGCTGGTGGAACCAGCGGTTCGGCGGCGTGAACAGGCTGCCCACGCCCCAGTCGTAGCGCTGC
>DATDFN010000247.1:0-15352 GCA_036522615.1 Binatia bacterium
TCCTGGATGGTGGTGGTGACCTCGTTGATGGAGGCGGCCTGGGAGGCGACGGTTCGCTCCTGCTGCTCGGCGGCGGCCGAGATCTGGGAGGCGGCGGAGCTGGTGTTCTGGACCATCTCGGTGATGCGCAGGACGATCTGGCTTAGGTCGGCGGCCATGTGGTTGAGGGACATGGAGAGCTGGCCGATCTCCGAGGCGTCGTGGGCGGGAAGGCTTACGGTTAAGTCTCCCTGGGCGACCTGCTGGGCGAAGCCGACGCTCTCTCGGATCGGCTGGGAGATGGTGCGGGCGAGCAGCACGGAGGCGGCGGCGGCGATGAAGAGGGTCAACAGGCCGATGATGCCCATGATGTTGCGCAGCTGGATGATCGGCGCCAAGCCTTCGGAGCGGTCGATCTTGGCGATGAGCGCCGCGCCGATCTCCGGCAGCGGCCGGTAGGCCGCGATCACGGGCACGCCCCGGTAGTCGTTCGATATGTCATGCCCCTTCTGGTCTTGCAGCCCGAGGCTGATCGGCTTGCTGTCGGGCACGGGTTTCAACACCTCTTCGCTGAAGCGCGACGGCGTCAGCATGCGCCGGCCTTTGTCTACAATGATTACTTCGCCGCTCTCGCCCAGGCCGGAGCGCTCTTCGATCAGGCGGGCAACCGGTCGCAGGTCGACCTCCAGCGCGACGCGGCCGATGATCTTGGCGTTGTTGTCGTGAATCGGCTGGAGAATCATCATCACGTGCAGCTGCGCCGCTTTCGAAAAGAACGCCTGGGTGATGTGGAACGTATCCCCCTCCGGGATGCCGGGGGCACCGAGGTCTTTTAAATTCTTCCCTTGCTGGAGCAGGCTCTTCGAGCTCGATGCGACGATCGTGCCTTCGGGATCGGCGATCATCACATCGAGGTAGGATGTATTGGTTTCCTGCCGCGCGGTGATGATGTCCTTGACGCGCCGCACCCTTTCCGCGTCCGTCTTGGCGGCGAGATCGGGATAGACGATGCGGAAGCTCGGCGACAGCAGGTCTTTGAGCGCGTCGTTGGCGGTGAGGGCCGCAGCCTCCGACAGCTGATCTTTAAACAACTTGCCGATGCTATAGCTCTTGTTGTCGGCGACGGCGTCGAGCTTGTTGTAGATTTCCGTCTGTAGGCTCGCGCGGCTGATGGTGTACGCCAGGAGCGCGGTCGCGAAGACCGGCGCGAGCGAGAGAAACAGAAACCACAGCGTGAGCTTGTCCCGGATCGTCGTGGGCGCGAGCTTGGCGAGCGACGCGGGCATTTTCAGTCTCGATCGCTTCATTTTTTACTCTCCTGTGCCAGGGCGAAATGTGGCCGCATTGTAGCACAACCGCGCGCGGGCGGAAAAAATGATTTTCCGCCGCCGCTGCTTGTGAAAAATCCGCCCGCCGGATAATCTTCTCCTTCGAGCTCTCATGTCCGACCAGCCAGATCACTCCGCGCACGCCACGGGCCCGTTCGCCGCGCTGCGCTTCCGCGATTTCCGCCTCTTCTGGATCGGTCTCTTCATCAGCAACGTCGGCACGTGGATGCAGATGACGGCGATCAGCTGGATGCTCTACGACATCACGCACTCGCCGCTGCAGCTGGGCCTCAACGGTCTTTTCCGCGCCGTGCCGTCGATCGCGCTCGGGATCTTCGGCGGCACGATGGCCGACCGCTACGACCGCAAGCGCCTCATGCTTGCGACGCAGATCACCTCGATGCTGCTCGCCTTCGCCCTCGGCGTCCTCGACCAGACCGGCCGCATCCAGGTCTGGCACATCTACGCGATGACCGCGCTGAGCGCGGTCGTCAACGCGCTCGACGGGCCGGCGCGGCAGGCGCTTTACCCGTCGCTCGTGCCGCCTTCGGCGCTGCCCAACGCGATCGCGCTCAATGCGCTCCTCTGGAAAGGCACGGCGCTGATCGGCCCGTCGCTCGCCGGCATCGCCATCAGCACGGTCGGCACCGACGGCGCCTTCTACGCCAACGCCGCGAGCTTCCTCGCCGTCGTCGTCGCGCTGCTGATGATGAAAACGAGCTCCGTCCGCATCGGCACGACGGGCGACTTCCTCCAGGAGCTGAAAGAAGGCGTCGCCTACGTGCGCGGGCAGAACCTCATTCTCGCCATCATGGTGATGGAGGGCGTCTCGTCCGTCTTCGGCCTCGACCCGGCAATGCTCACGATCTTCGCGCGCGATATCCTCCAAGTGGGGGCCAGCGGGCTCGGCTTTCTCCAGTCCGCTCGCGGCGCGGGCGCGGTGATCGGCTCGGCCCTGATGCTCGCCATGAGCGACACGCGAGCGCAGGGAAAAATTCTATTCGTCTCTGCGATTCTGTACGGCGCCACTTTCGCCCTCTTCGGCGTTTCCTCGTCCTATCCGCTCTCGCTGGCGCTGATCCTGCTCATGGGCGCGGCGGACACGGTGTGGGGCGCGGCGCGGAACATCATCCTCCAGATCCAGACGCCCGACGGGATGCGCGGCCGGGTCATGGGGGTATTTACGTTGAGCAACCGGGGCATTCACCCGCTGGGCCAGACCGAGACCGGTCTCGTCGTGCCGCTGATCGGCGCGCGCGAAGCGACCGTGCTCGGAGGGCTGCTCGTCGCGGGCGTAACGCTGCTGACCGCGGCGAAGGTGCCGCGGCTGGTTCATTTTCGCTGGGAGATGGCGCGGCGGGCGAAGATCGTCGACGCGGCCGAGTGAAAGACGCCGCGCGTCAACGCCTGCGCGTCAGCTTCCAAAGCCAGGTGCCTTCAATGTTGTAGATAACGCAGAGATACGTGAGCGTGCACGCGGTCGCGGCGAGCCGCAGCAGCCACGCCGCGGGAAAATCCGTTCCCGGGACATTCGGCTGCCAGCCTTCGAACTTGAGGAAGTAAATCGCGGTCAAAAAACCGAACGTGCCGGTGAGGAAAAAGTAGTAGCCGCGGCGGCGCGCCACGGCGAGAATCGTGAACGCAACGCCGTGGAGAACGAACGTCACGAGAAGAAAACCCGCGATCCATCTCCAAATATCCATAATTCCCCGAACTAATCCGAAGACGCCGGCTCCGCCGCGCGGCTCCGGCCCGCGCCCTCTTTCATCAAATCGATCTGGATCTGCTGGATCTCCAGCAGCTTCTGCCACTGGTGCTTGAGCAGCACGTCGAGTTTTTCGTGCAGGTGGCGGATCTCGAGCTCGGCCTTGAGATTCACCTGGTAGTCGTTCTCGGAGCGCAGCCGGTCGCGCGCCTCCTGGCGGTTCTGGCTCATCATGATGATCGGCGCCTGGATCGCCGCCAGGCAGGAGAGCACGAGGTTGAGAAGAATGAACGGATACGGGTCGAACGGATGCGCCAGCACGATCGTGGTGTTGACCAGCATCCAGAGGACCAGCACGATGAAAAAGAGGATGATGAAAGTCCAGCTGCCGCCGAAAGTCGCGACGCGGTCGGCGACGCGCGCGCCGAACGACAGGTCTTTCTCGAACGCGAGATTGAGATTCTCGGTGAGCGTCTCCTGCTCGCGCAGGCTTTGGAGCACCTCGAGATCGAGGCGCGACAGCTCGCCGCGCTCGTCCTCGAGCGCGTCCTCCACGTACTCGGAGCGGAAGAGATCCAAGCAGTTGTGGCACAGCATCGCTTTGGGCGTCCATGCCGGGTCGCGCGCCTTGATGAATTCGACGATGCCGGGACGCAGCATCTCGCCCGCCATGAGCGCCGCCGGCGCAAATATCTGTTTACAGTGAAAGCACGGCTGGTTCTCCATCATGCCCTCCTAAAGCGCCGGCGCGCCGGCCAACGGTTCTGGCGGCGCGCCGCTGGTAAAAACCCGGATCGGGAGAATGATCATCTGCAGCCCCTCGAACTGGAGCTTCTGCTGCAGCGTGAACGGGGTATGGTTGTGCAGCATGCGGGTGAACAGCGATTCTTCCTGAAAGACGAGCTTGCCGGCGAAGAAGACCGGCCGGCGGAAATCCCGCGCGGTCTCATTGCACAGCTTGACCAGCTCGTCGAGCAGGTCGACGTCGAGCCCATAACGGTATTCCGCGTACCAACCGAGGCAGTTGGCGAACTCGACGTAGCTCTTGAGGTTCTCTTCTTTCTGCCGGCGCAGATTCTCGATCTCGCTCGCGCCCTTGAACTGACTCGAGTCGATCAGGCCGACGGAGATGAAGACGACGTTTTTGAAATGATGCGGAAAAAGCTGCGGAATAGTGAGCAGCGTGTGGATGCCGATGCCGTCGAAATCCCTCACGATGACGACGGCGGTCGGCGCATTCGGATCTTTCGCCGGCACGGGCTTGAGATCGGGTTGAAACGGAATGTCGGTGAGCGTGCTGTCGAGCGCCTTCAGCGCGCCGCGCACGCGATCGTAATGCGTGCGCACGATATAGCATAGAAGGATGAACGTCGAGGTGACCACGACCGTGACCCAGCCGCCCTCGGCGAATTTGATGACGACGGTGACGACGAGAATCGTCGCCGTCAGCAGGAGGCCGAAGCCGCTGACGAGGATTTTTCGCGACCATTTCCGCTGCGCGCCGCGCACGGCGAGCCAATGGCGGCAGAGGCCCAGCTGGGAAAACGTGAACGTCAGAAAGACGTTGATGCTGTACATGACGACGAGAATCCGCACCTGCCCGGCGGTGTAGAGCATGAAGCCGAGCGACGAGAGCCCCATGAACCAGATGCCGTAGCGCGTGACGAGATAGTCGCTCAGGTGCGAGAAGCGGTGCGGCACCCAGGAGTCGATCGCCATGTTGGAGAGCAGCGTCGGGCCGCCGATGAAGCCGGTCTGCGCGGCGACGAGCAGGATCGCCGCCTCGCTCACCAGCGTGACCGCGACGACCGCGTAGGTGAGCGCCGATCCGGGCGTGAAAAACCCGCCGTAGATCCTCTCCAGCAGGCTCGCGTTCAGCGTCTTCCCCGGCTCGTGGCCGACATGGTTGAGAAGGTACGCGAGCAGGAGCCCGCTCGCGGTGAACGCGAGCGACACCGCCATGTAGCGCATCGTCTTTTTGCCGGTCTGCACGCGCGGCTCGCGCAGCACCTGCAGGCCGTTGCTCACCGCCTCGATGCCGGTGTAAGTGCCGCCGCCGAGGCTGTAGGCGTGGAGCATGATCGAGAGCGTGGCGAAGAGGCCGACCCCCTGCAGGTCGCCGGCCACTTCCTGATAGGTGCGCGACGCCATCGCCGGGACCTCGCCGCTGTGCGGGAAAATGCCCACGAGGATCGCCACGAAGTGCGCGCCGACGAACACGAGGAAGATCGGCAGAAGGAAAACGACCGATTCCTTCGTGCCGCGGAGATTCAAGTAAATGAGAAAGAAAATGAGAACGATCTCGACGAAGAATTTGGCGCCGTGGATCTCCGGCGGCAGAAAGCTGAAGATCGCGTCGGCGCCGCTGGCGACGGAGATCGTGATCGTGAGCATGTAATCGACGATCAGCGCGCCGCCGGAGACAAGCCCGATCTTCGGGCCCAGCAGTTTCGTCGCGACGAGATAACCGCCGCCGCCGGTCGGGAACAGCTCGATGATCTGGTTGTAGCTGGCGGAGATGACGAAGACCGTAAGCCCCATGAGCAGCGCGAGCGGCAGCGCGAGATAAACGTGCTCGCCGAGCGCGAGATACGCCTCTTCCGGCCCGTATGCCGACGAGCTCAAGCCGTCCGCGCCGAGGCCGACCCACGCGAGAAACGCGATCAGCGAAATTTGATGGAAGACCCGCGGATCGAGCGGATCCTTGGGCTTTCCGAGAAACATTTCCTTGAGCGAAGCAGCCATGGGGTCGTACGCGATAAGCGGCTCAGGCGGCGGCGGCCTGGGGCGTGTAGACGCGGATGGGGAGAATAAAGGTCTGAAGGCCCTCGAACTGGAGCTTTCGCTGGAGCGTATAGGGTGTCTGGTTATGCAGCACGTTGGTCAAAAACGTCTCGCGCTCGAAAATGAGCTTGCCCGCGAAGAACACCGCGCGCGGAAACTCGTACGATACCTCTTTGCAGAGCTTCTCGAGCTCGGCCATGAGATCGATCCCGAGCGAATAGCGGAATTCCGCGTACCAGCCGAGGCAGTTGGCGAACTCGACGTAGCTCTGGAGGTTCTCCTCGGTGCGCTTGCGCAGGTTGTGGATCTCCGCCGAGCCCTTGAACTGGCTCGAATCGATCACGCCGACGGAGATGAAAATGACGTTGCGGAAATGGTTCGGGAACAGCCGCTGGATATTGAGCAGCGTGTGGATGCCGATGCCGTCGAACGCGCGCACGACGACGACCGCGGTCGGCGCGTTCGGGTTGCGCTCGGGAACGGGGTTCAAATCGGGCCGGAAAGGAATGTTGATCAGCGTCTCGTCGAGCCGCTTGAGCGCGCCCCGCACGCTCTCGTAGTGCGCGCGCACGATGTAGCAGATGAGGACGAAAAGCGACGTGACCGCGGCGGTCACCCAGCCGCCTTCGGCGAATTTGAAGACCAGCGTCACGACGAGAATGATCGCGGTGAGCAAAAGGCCGACGCCGTTCAGCAGAAATTTCCGCAGCCACCCTGGATGGTGGCTGCGCACCTCAAACCAGTGGCGGCACATGCCGAGCTGCGACAGCGTAAACGTGAGAAACACGTTGATGCTGTACATCACCACCAGCAGCCTCACGTCGCCGGCGGTGTACGTGAGAAACGCGAGCGATGCGATGCCCATGAACCAGATGCCGTAGCGGGTCACGAGATGGTCGCTGAGATGGGAGAAGCGATGCGGCACCCACGAGTCGATCGCCATATTGGAGAGCACGCGGGGCCCGTCGATAAAGCCGGTCTGCGCGGCGACGAGCAAAAGCGCCGCCTCGCTCAGCAGCGTGATCACGACCATGGTATAAATCGCGCTATCGCCGGTGAAATAACCGCTGTAAATTTTTTCCAGCAGCGAGGCATTGAGCGTCTTACCCGGCTGGTGCGCGACATGGTTTAGCAGGTAGCAAAGCAGGAGGCCGCTCGCGGTGAACGCGAGCGAGACCGCCATGTAGCGCATCGTCTTTTTGCCGGTCTGCACGCGCGGCTCGCGCAGCACCTGCAGGCCGTTGCTCACGGCCTCGATGCCGGTGTAGGTTCCGCCGCCGAGACTGTAGGCGTGCAGAATGATGAAGATCGTCGTCCAGAGGCCGAGGCCCTGAATGTCTCCGACCGTTTCCCGGTACGTATGCGCGCTCAGGTCCGGCAGCGCCTGCGCGTTCGGCAGGATGCCGAGGCCGATCGCCGCGATATGCAGCGCGACGAAGGCGAGAAAGATGGGCAGGAGAAACATCACCGATTCTTTCGTGCCGCGCAGATTCAGATAGATGAGGAGAAAGATGAAGACAAACTCGACGCCGAGCTTGATCGGGTGCATCTCCGGCGGCAGAAAGCTGAAGATCGCGTCGGCGCCGCTGGCGACGGAGATCGTGATCGTGAGCATGTAATCGACAATCAGCGCGCAGCCGGAAACCAGCCCGACCTTCGGGCCGAGGAGCTTGGTCGCGACGAGGTAGCCGCCGCCGCCCGTCGGGAAAAGCTCGATGATTTGGCTGTAGCTCGCGGAGATGACGAAGACCGTCACCGCCATCAGGATCGCCAGCGGCAGCGCGAGCAGCAAATGCTGCCCGAGGGCGAGATACGCCTCTTCGGGACCATACGCCGAGGAGCTGAGCCCGTCGGCGCCGAGGCCGACCCAGGCGAGAAACGCGACGAGCGAGATTTGATGGAAGACGTGCGGGTCGAGCGGGTCTTTGGGCTTGCCCCAAAGCGCGCGCTTAAGCGTGGATTTCATTTCGCGTTAAGTTAAAAGGAATCTCCGTCGAGCGCAAGCCATCGCGGCGCGCCGGGCGGCGGGCGCATCAAAAATCGCGGAACTCCTTCTCTTCCCTGCTCTCGGTCTCGAGCTGGATCGTCGTATGCTCGATGTCGAAGCGGCTTTTGAGCTCCGCTTCGATCTCGTCGAGGATCGCCTGCGCGCTGTCGTCCGGACAGACGACGGCGTGCGCCGTGAGCGTGAACACGCCGGACGTCACCGACCAAACGTGAAGGTCGTGCACCTTGATGACGCCGGTCACCTGCTCCATCGCGCGCTGAACCTCCTCGGCGTCGATGCCGCGCGGCACCGATTGCATGAGAATATCGACCGACTCGCGCACGAGCTCCCAGGAAGTGTAAAGGATCAAAATCGCGATCGCGACGCTGATGACCGCGTCGGCGAAATACCAGCCCGTGAGGAGCATGATCACCGCGGCGAGCATCGCGCCGACCGAGCCGAGCGCGTCGCCGAGCACGTGCAGCATCGCGCCGCGGATGTTGAGACTGCCGCGATCGCAGGCGTAAAGGATGCGTCCCGAGACGATATTCACCACGAGGCCGCCGGCGGCGATCACGAGCATTCCGACGGGCCGAACCTCGGGCGGCTCCATCAACCGGCGGTACGCTTCGGTAAAAATAATGCCGACCACGAGCCACAGGATGAGGCCGTTGATGAGCGCCGCCAAAATCTCCAGCCGCTGATAGCCGTAGGTCCTTTTGCTGGTCGCCGGCCTGCGGGCGATCTGGAACGCGCAGAGCGTCAAGCCGAGCGCGGCGATGTCGGAGAACATGTGGCCGGCGTCGGAGAGCAGCGCGAGGCTGTTGGTCAAAAGGCCGCCGATCACCTCCGCGAAGAAATAACCGGCGGTGAGCGCGAGCGCCCAGGCGATGCGACGGCTGTCGCCGCAATCCGCTTCGTGCCTCATCGTCATCCGGCGCGGCGGAAAAGCGCCTCGGCGTCGCGCCCGAGCCGCGCCAGCGCTTCTTTTTCCGTCGAAACGTAATAGCCGCGGATCTCGCCGCTGCGGTCCACGAGCGCGAAGCGCGGGCTGTGAAGCTGCTCGGGCGCCCCGCCTTTGGGATTGGCGATCTCCGTGGCGGCTAGATGGAAGCCGTCCTCGGCGAGGCGGCGCACCGCGCCTTCCGAGCCGGTCAAAAACAGCCAGCGGGAGGCGTCCGCGCCGAATCGCGTGGCGTATTTAGTCAGCACAGGGGGCGTATCGCGCTTCGCGTCGACGGAAAACGAGACCAGACGGAAATCGGGCTCGCCGGCGAAGCGGTCCTGCAGACGCTTCATCTCGGCGCTCTGCAGGGGGCAGGTGTCGGTGCAATTGGTGTAGATGAAATCGGCGATCCAAACTTTGCCGTTCATGTCGCTCGCCTGGACCGTGCTGCCGCTTCGCTCCGTAAGCGAGAACGGCGGCACCTTGCCGAACGACTGGAGTCCCTCAGCGCCGCGCGCGGCGCCCGAAATCGGCGCGGGACCCGTCGCGCGCCTGGTCCAGAGTGCCGTCGTCGCGACTCCCGCGGCCAGAAACGCGACCAGCGCCCACGCCCAGGGCTGCTTAACGAGAGAGACTCTGGGCTCCGTGCTCATCGTTGCCATTCGATTGCGAACATCAGGCGGAAATCGGGCTAAATCGCATTTTAAAATTGTAGTATGACATTATACCCAAAACATGTTAAGAAGTCGGCCATGCAATTCCGCGTGCTCGGCTGTTCGGGCGGCCAGGTGCCCGGACAGCAGCTATCGTCCTACCTCGTCAACGAGGACCTCCTCATCGACGCGGGCTCCACCACCGCGGTGCTGAGCCTCAAGGCTCAGACGAAAATCAGAAACGTTCTCGTCACCCACGCGCATCTCGATCATGTGATGAGTCTCGCGACCCTCGCGGACAACCTCTTCGGCATCGACGGCACGATTCGCGTCTGGGGGCTGCCCGATGTTCTCGCCGGACTGCACGCATCGTTTTTCAACGACACGCTATGGCCCGATTTTACCAGGATCACCGGCGGCGGCCAATCCTCGCCGGTCCTGAGCCTGCAGCCGCTCGCGCCGGAGCGCGAGACGCCGATCGACGGGGTCACGGTAACCGCCGTGCGCGTCAATCATGCGGTCACGAGCACGGCGTTCTTCGTGGAAAACGCGAACGGCATCCTGCTCCATGTCGGCGACACGGGCCCGACGGAGAAGATATGGTCGATCGCGCGGCGCAAGAAGAAGCTCCGCGCGGTCGTGCTCGAATCGTCTTTTCCGAACCGCCTTCAAACGATCGCCGACCTGAGCCAGCATCTGACGCCGCGCACACTCGCCAGCGAGGCGCAGAAGCTCCGCCGGCCGTCGATCCCGATCTTCGTCACGCATCTGAAGCCGCAGTTCCGCGAGGAGATCATCACCGAGATCAAAAAGCTCAAAGGCCTCCGGGTAAAAATCCTCAAGCAGGGCGATTCCATCAAGGTCTAGCCCGATTCACCGGCTCGATTTCTTCTCCAACAATATTTGAACGCTGCCGCCGCTCTTCATGAAGCCGGCGCCGTGCCCGGCCTCGTCCCCGGCGCCGAAATAGAGATCGAGCCTTCCCGGGCCGCGAATCGCGGCGCCGCTGTCCTGCGCGACGACGAAGCGCGAGAACGGCCGCCAGCCCGTGAGACCGCCTTTGCCGTCGACGACCGGCAGGCGGCTCTCCAGAAACAGCGGCGCGCCGCGCGGGAAATAGTCCGGATCGGCGGCGACCGAGCGCCCCGGCGTCAGTTGCGCCTCGAGACTGCCGAGCGGCCCGCCTTCGATAAAACGAAAGAAGACATAGCGCTCGTTGCGCGCGAGCAGCGCATCGCGTCCGGCGGGATGCTCGGCGAGATAGCGCCGCAGCCGCGCCGCGGACATCTCGTCCGGCGCGATCTTTTTCTCATCGATCAAAATCTTCCCGACGCTCGTGTACGGGCGGCCGTTGTTCGCGGCGTAATTCAGCTGGACGATCCTTCCGTCCTCCAGGCGCAGGAGCGCCGATCCCTGCACGTGGATGAAGAAGACGTCGATCGGGTCCTTGACCCAAGCGATCTCGTAGCCTTTGCCCTTGAGCCGCTTGAGAATGTCGATCTCGCGGCGCGAGAACGAAGCCATGACGCCGTCGGGCTTGCGGTAGACTGGATAGCGATATGCGGCGCTCTCGGTCAGGCTGGCATCGACGAGCGGCAGATAGTAGCCGGTGACGAGAAGCTCTTTCTTCTCGGGATCGGTGGCCGGCGATAGGAGCTCGAAGCGGGCGCGGATCGCCTCGGCGAATTTTTCCCGCTGACCCCATAAATCCATCGTCTCGACGAAGCGCTGGAGCGTCGACTTCATCTCGGCCGCGTTGATTTTGCGCGGCTGCGTTCCGACGACGCGATTGTCCGGGAGCTTATCGAGGTACGCCCTGCTTTGCTGCAGAGCGGACATCAACGAATCGCGCGGCAGGTCGTCGCGGAAATCGGGTTGCTCGGCGCCCGCGGCAAAGCCGGCCAGCAGCGCCGAGAACAGCAATACGGCGCCGTAGCGCGCCTTGCTCATCGTTTTCGTTTGATGCAGACTTTCAGGCATGGACGACGCGGAGTTCGAGCGCGAGGCGCTTGAGGCGCTCAACGGCCTGCCGAAGAAATTCCGCCGGCTGCTGCATAATGTCGAGATCGTCGTCGAGAAAAGGCCGAGCAAGCGGCTCCTCCGCGAGATGGGCTGCGACCCCGACGAGGCGCTTTACGGATTGTACGAAGGCACGCCGCTCTCCGAGCGCTCCGTCTTCGACCCGCCGGCGCTGCCGGACCGGATCACGCTTTTCTCCGAACCCTTGAAGGAAGACTTCCCCGATCCCGCGGAGCTCAGACGCGAGATCCGCTACACCGTGGTTCACGAGGTCGGGCATTTCTTCGGCATGGACGACGACGAGATCGAGGACCTGGGATACTGAAAAAAGGTTGAATTCTGAATGTTGAGTTTTGAATTCAATTCAAAATTCAAAATTAAGCATTCAACATTTAATCCCGCACGTCCTGCAAAAACCATTCGGTCGGCAGCTGCCGCCCCACGCCTTTCTCTTTCGCGAGCTGATATATCCTGCCGGCGCAGGCGGCGAACTGGAGCCCCTGCGTGCCCGCGTTGATGAAAAACGTGGTCTGCTTCGCGCTCGTCCGGCCGGGAACTTTGCCCGCCTTGAGATCCATGAAGTACTTGAAGTAGTCGCCGCGATAGTTGTCGACCGTCGGGTTTGGAATCTTCGCGCGCTCCTCCGGCTGACCGGCGATGTAGCCGGCGTTGCCGTGGAGCCGCACCATGCCCTCGTCCATCGCTTCCAGCGTATTGCGCCCGAGCTTGACCGAGACGTCGCAGCGCTGCACCACGCGCGGACCGATCTCGCACGCGCGCACGCAGGTGATGTGCGTCCCGTCTTGGAGCCAGTCCGGCTCGTCGAAGACGACGCGCGTCGAATCGGTGCAGGCGGCGACGATGTCCGAGCCGCGCACGACCGCCTCGGGGCTGTCGACCGCTTCCACGCGGATGTCGAGCTGCCCCGTCATCTCGCGCGCGTAAGCCTCGCGGTGCGCCCTGGTCGGACTATAAACCTTTACTTTAGATATCTTACGTACCTCATTGAAGGCCTGTAGATAGGTTCGCGCCATTCCGCCGGAGCCGAAGACGCCCACGACGCCCGCGTCGGGGCGCGCGAGGTACTTCGCGCCGAGGCCGGCGCACGCGCCGACGCGCATGTGCTGGAGCACGCCGTCGTTGATGATCGCGAGCGGCTCGCCGTTGCGCACGCTGAAGACCATCACGAGCCCGCAGTACGTGCCCGGCTGCATGCAATACTTTTCTTCGGTCACCCCGTCGGGCCAGTAGACGACGTCGGACTTCATGCGGATCGCGAAGACGCCGATCTTGCGGCTCGCGCCCTCCATCGTGCCCCAGCGGTAATAGCCGTCGGGGCGCTCCGCCGGCATCCAGACATCCACCCGCGGCCGGTACACCGCGTCGCCCTTCAAGAGATCGTCGTAGCCGGTCTCGAGCGCTTCGAGGCAGCTTTTCATGTCGAACAGCTCCTCGACTTCTTTGTTGTTGATAAGCAGCATGGTTCCTCCCGCCTGGTAAGTAATAGCGCGCCGAAGAAAAAGCAAGGAGATTTGACTTTGAGCCGCGCGCAATGATAACGCCTTTGCAGGACGGGAGGAGGGTGCCAACGTGAAAATTCTTCGCTATAACGAGGACCGCATCGGCGTGCTGAAGGACGACCACACCGTCGTCGACGTGAGCGGCGCGATCAGCTCGCTCAAGGCGAAGGGGCCGCAGCGCGTGGTCGAGGACGTCATCGAACACTTTCGAAAGTACCGCAAACGCTTCGAGAAGATCGTCGCCGAGCAGTCCGGCGTGCCGCTCGCGAGCGTCAAGCTCCTCGCGCCGATCCCGCGCCCGAGCAAATGCATGGCGGCGTTCGTCAACTACGTCGACCGGCCCGACCGCAGCCCCGACACGCTGCCCAACGAATATTTTTACAAAGCGCCGGAGCTCGTCGGCCCCGAAGGCACGATCGAGCTGCCGGACATTCCGCCGGTCATCGTCTTTCAGCCCGAGGCGGAGCTCGCCTTCGTCATCGGCAAGACCGCGAAGAACGTGCCCGAGAAAAAGGCGATGGACTACGTCTTCGGCTACGTCCCCTTCTTCGATGTCTCCGCGCGCGGCCTCACGCGCCGCACGCAGTTCATCCCCAAAGGCATGGACACTTTCGGCCCGTGCGGGCCGTGGATCACGACCAAGGACGAGATTCCCGATCCGCACAACATCGTCGTGAAATCCTGGGTCAACGGCCAGGCGCGCCAGAATTACAACACCAAGTTCATGGCGCACAAAATTCCCGATCAGATCGCCTGGCTGTCGAAGTTCGTCCAGCTCAATCCCGGCGACGTGTTCGCGACCGGCACGTACCACGAAGGGCTCGGCCCGCTGAACGACGGGGACGTGCTGGAGATCGAGATCGAAGGCATGGGGCGCGCGCGCTTCCTCACTAAGGGCAAGGGCGCGCGCAAAGACACCGAATGGATGCCGGGGAAAAACCAGCCGGTGCCTCCGCCCGGCGGCGGCTTGAGTAAAGTCTAAAAACGTTTCAGGTTTCAGGTTTTCGGATCGGAGAGATTCTTCGCTACGCTCAGAATGACAGTGGGAGCGCCGGTTTTGTCATCCTGAACGAAGTGAAGCATCTCTCCGGTAACTTGAGACTAGAAACTTATGACCTTCCGTGCAGCAGGCGCTTCGATACGAATAAGAACACCTGATTGAGAAAATATCCAAGCAGCGCGAGCGCGATCATCCCCGCGTACATCTGATCGACTTTCAAGCGGCGCTGCGCGTTCAAAATGAAGTAGCCGATCCCGTCGGTACTGCCGATCATTTCCGAGATCACCACCAAAATCAACGTGATCGAGAGCGAGATCCTGAGGCCCGTCATGATCTGCGGCGCCGCCGCGGGCAGGACGACCTTCAGGATCGTCTTGCCGCGCGCCAGACCGAAGGTGCGCGCCGTGTCGACGAGCAGGCGGTCGATGTTCCGCACGCCGTCGATGGTGTTCAAGAGAATCGGCCAGGCGCAGGAAAAAAAGATCACGAAGATTTTCATGAGGTCGCCGATGCCGAGAAACAGCATCGCGACGGGAATCACGACCGGCGGCGGGATCGGCCTTAATGTCTCGACGACGACCTCAAGCGCGCGGTACACACGCCCGGAGATGCCCATCGCAACCCCGAGTGGGATGCACACCGCCGCGGCGAGGAAGTAGCCTGCGGCCGCGCGCTCCATGCTGCGCGCCACCTGGGCGGGAATCTCCCCCGACGCGAGCAGCGCGGCAAAAGAGCCGAGTATCCTGCTCATCGCCGGGAACAGCAGCGGATTCGCCAGCCCGGCGCGCGCGACGATCTCCCACGCCGCGAGCACGGCGGCGAGCGCCAGAACGCCGTTTATTTTCGACGCCTTCACGCCTCGTCTCTCGCTCGCAATCCGCGCTTCCAGGCGAGCGCGCGCGCTTCGACGAGCAGAAAGAGTCGGTTGAGCGCGTACCCCAGCAGCGCGACGACAACGATGCCGGCATACATATTCGCCGGGCGGAGCGAGCGCTCCTCGTCAAGAATGAAATAGCCGAGGCCGTCGGAGCCCGCGACCATCTCGGAAGTCGTCACGAGGATGAGCGCGATCGGCAGACTCACGCGCAGGCCCGTCGCAATATACGGCGCCGCCGCCGGCAGCGCGACCTGCCAAAGGATTTTAAGCCGCCCGAGGCCGAACGTCCGCGCCGTATCAATCAGCGTGCGGTCGAGATTGCGCACGCCGTCGATCGTGTTCAATAAGATCGGCCACGCCGCGGCGTAAACGGTGACCGCGATCATCATCGCGTCGCCGATGCCGAGGCATAAAATCGCGACCGGAATAATCGCGACCGACGGCATCGGCCGCAAAAGCTCGATGATGACTTCCGAGACGCTGTAGGCGAAGCGCGAATAGCCGAGGACGACGCCGACGGCTACGGCGAGAGCGGCCGCGAGAAAATATCCGCC
>DATDFN010000248.1:0-25912 GCA_036522615.1 Binatia bacterium
ATGATTTTCGCGGCGATCGCGACGGTGCCCGCCTTGTTGGCGGCGATCCAGCGGTTCGCCTCGATCATGCCGCGCGCGAGCTTGTACATCGCGTCGGGCTCTTTCTGGATGAAATCCTCGCGCGCCATCGCGAAGGTGAACGGAATCTCCGGCACGATCTTCGCCGCGGTCGCGAGATTGACGAGCTCGGGATATTGCGCGAGCTTCGCCGCCTCGATCGTGCTGATCACCGTCGCGTCGGCCTTGCCCGAGATCACGGCGCGGAAGCGGTCGGCGTTCGAGCCCGCGACGACGTACTTCACCTGCTCGGGGTCGAGGCCGTTCCGCTCCATGATCATGCGCGGGATGTGATAGGAGACCGCGCCGATGCCGGAGACGGCGAAGACCTTGCCGGCGAGCGCCTTGATCGACGGCGCCGCGTCCTTGCGCGCGATCAGATGATACGGCGTGACCGGCTGCGGCACCATCCAGAGGCGGAGCTTGGCGCCCTTCGACGCGCTCACCATCGCGGAGGTCGCGCCGATGTTCGAGCACACCTGGATGTCGCCCGCGAGCATCGCGGTCGTGAGCACGTTGTCGCCGCGGAACTCCGCCATCTCGACGTCGAGGCCGAGCTTCTTGAAGATGCCCGCCTCGACCGCGACGTACGGCGTGATCGAGTCGAGGATCGGCGGGCTCGAGCCGTTGGCGAGCTTGATCTTTAAATGCTCCGCCGGCGCGGCGCCGCGCGGTGTCGCCAGAAGTCCGAGAAATACAACGGCGAGAGAGAAACGGAAGGAAAAATTGCGCCTCATTTCAGCCTCCTTGAGGGAGTTGAATATCAGCGGTGCGCCCGAACCATCCCACCGGCCGCGCGCGGTGTCAATCGGAATTTCTTATTTCAGATATCCGCGCTCGCGATAAAAACGTTCCGCGCCGGGATGGAGCGGCACGCCCTGCGGCGCCTCGTCATCGCCGGCGCAGAGCTGCGCGAGGTCGAGCGGTTTGTAGTTGTCGGTCGGCATCAAATCTTTGCGCGCCTCGATCGCCTCGCACAAGGCGTACGCGACGTCGTCCGGCATGTCCTTGTGCACGACCATCGGCCAGCCGCTGAAATCCACCGTCGGCACGTCGGCCTCCAGCGCGGGGAAGCGCGAGGTCGGCACGGCCGACTGGCGGTAGCCGATCGCGGTCAGCTGTTTGAGAATCGGTCCCTCGACCGGCAGGAAGCGAAAGCCGTGGTCGACGGCGGTCTTGCCCCAGCTCTTGATCCCTTCGTCGAACACCGCGTCGATCGCGCCGCTCTCGATCGCCGCGCGCCGGTCGGGGTGGCTCGGGCGCGTGACGGATTGGACCTTGCCGCCCCATTTCTTGATGTCGGCGAGCGTGAAGCCCGCCGCCTTCATGACCGAGGTTACGGTGAACATCGTCGGATGATGCGTGAGGGCGCGCTTGGCGGTCTGGCCGGTCGAGAGGCGGAGCGGAATTTTTTTCTGCTTGATCTCAGCGAGTGAGGAGATACCGAGCGACGGGCGCAGGGCGAATGCGACGACGTCGTAGGAGGGAAAGACGGCGATCGCGCGGATCGGCGCCGGCCGCTTGAACGGCCCCTTGCCCTTGAAGGCGATCATCGCGGCGGCCTGCGGGTTGATCCAGGCGAGCGAGATTTTTTTATCTACGACCGCCTGGATCTCGCGGAAGCCGTCCGCGGCGAACGACAGCGAGACGCCGTTCTCGCTCTGCGCGCGCGTGGTCGTGAGCGCGAGCGTGAGCGAATAGCCGACGCGCGAATCGGTCTGGAGCGCCTGCTCGGCCGCGCGCGTGGTTTTGTACGACAGCGATGTGTCGTAAACCGCCGCGGCGAGCTCAAGCAGCCCTTTGGCGCGCTGGATCTCGGCGCTGTAGCGCGTCTTCATCTCGGCCATGATGTCTCCTCCGCGTTGTGCGGCGCCTATTGCCGGTACAAGATCTCACCCGCCCGCGCCGTATCGTAGCCGCCGAGATCGGCGACCGCCGATTTGAATCCATCGGAGACGATCGTCTTCAGCAGCCGCCGGCCTTTTTCCGAATCGAAAAACGAGCGCAGAAAAACCAGATCGTACTGCTCTTCGCCGACCGGTATGAAATCCAGGCCGAGCGCGTTCGCGGCCGAGCGCACGCCGAGGCCCGCGTCGGCGAGCCCGCTCGCGACCGCGACGCCGACCGCCATGTGCGTGAACTCCTCGCGCTCGTAGCCGCGGATTCCTGCCGGATTCATCTGCAGGCGTTTCAATTCGTAGTCGAGCAGAACTCGCGTGCCGGAGCCGGGCTGGCGGTTGACGAACATCAAGTCCGGCCGCGCCAGCGCGTCGAGGCCGGCAATTTTTTTCGGGTTGCCACGCTTGACGATCAGCCCCTGCTCGCGGCGCGCGAGATGCACGAGCACGACCGGCGTATCGGGGATCATGCGCTTGATGTCGGGAATATTGTAGGCGCCGGTGTCGGGATCGAGCAGGTGGCAGCCGGCGATATGCGTCTCGCGCCGTTCGAGCGCGAACAGCCCGCCGAGGCTGCCCACGTTGGTCGCAGCGATCTTGCATTCCGGATGAGTTAGCTTCAGCCGGTCTTCGAGAATGCCGATCGCCAGATCGTGACTGCCGATCGCGAGAATCGTGTTCTCCACGTCGGCTAGCGGGCGAAGCAATTCGACTTCCATCTCCTCGCCCGCGTTCACGCCTTCGACGAGGCTCGGGATGCGCATGAGGCCGTCGGCGTGCACCATCGTCGTAATGACGCCGGCGCCGCGCCCGAGCGGGGCCGCGATCAATTTATCTTCCACACGGCCGAGATGGACGCGCACGAATTCTTCCAGGCCGAGATGCGACGGAATCTTTTTCGGCACGACCGCCTGCACCGTCGGCGGCGCGCCGGCGCCGGCGCCGAGAAGCTTTTCGATGACCGGGCAGAGAATCTCGCGCGCGATGACGATCGCCGAGACCGGATAGCCGGGGATCCCGATCACCGGCTTGCCGTCGACGACGCCGAGCACCGCCGGCTTTCCCGGCATGACATCGATGCCGTGGGCGAGAAGCTCGCCTGCCTGCGCTATGACCTCCGCCGTGAAGTCGTGCTCGCCCGCGGACGAGCCGGCGATGATCGCCGCGACATGATTATTCTTGAGCGCCGCGCGCAGCGCCGCGCCGAGCTTTGCCGGATCGTCGCCGACGCGTGCGGTCCTGGCCGGCGCGCCGCCCCACTCGCGCACGAAGGCGCCGAGCACGCTGGAGTTGAATTCGATGACCGCGCCGGGCACCGGCTCGTCGCCCGGCGCGATCAATTCGTTGCCGGTCGGGAGGATCGCGACGCGCGGCTTCTCCTTCACCTTAACGTTCGTGTGGCCGGCGGCGAGCAGCGCACCGAGATCGTAAGGGCGGAGGCGGTGCGCGCGCGGCAACAGCAATTCCGTCGCGACGACGTCCTCGCCGACGAGGCGCACGTGACTCCACGGCGCGACCGAATCGAAGATCTCGACGCGGCCGTCTTCGAGCTGGTGCACCTTCTCGATCATGACGACGGCGTTCGCCCACAGCGGGATCGCGTTGCCCGTGTCGACATACTGAAACGCGCCGGCGAAATTATCGCCGGAGAGCGGCCGGAGCTTTTTCGGCGCGAACTCGGTCGCGCCGAAGGTGTCTTCGGCGCGCACGCAGATGCCGTCCATCGCCGAGGCGTGGTAATGCGGCGCGGAAATCTTGGCGAAGACCGGCTCGGCCGTGATGCGGTCGAGCGCGTCGTCGATGGGAATTTCCTCGGAGGCGAGCGCCGCGGGATCGACGCGGCTCAAGAAAAGCTCGCGCGCATCCTTGAGCGGTGTTTTCTTGAGATATCTCTTTCGTGCCATTTACGTCGACTGTTGAGTTTTGACTCAAAACTAAAAATTCAAAATTCAAAACTAGAAAAGGATTACTTCTACTTCCTCCCCCTGCTCGATGCCTTCCTGATTCAGATCGACGCGGATCATACCGTCGGCCTTGACCAAGGTGAAGATTGCGCCGGACTTGCTCGGCAGCGGCCGTGCGTAAAGCTTCGCGTCGGCCTCTTCGAGGCAGACGCGGATATAATCTTCGCGTCCCGCCTGCGACGCGACGTTGGTCTTCAAGATCGCGCGCGTGGTTTTTTTGAATTGTCCCGCCGCCGCGGCCGCTTCGCCGCCCAGCGCGCGCACCAGCGGCGCGGCGAAGAGCTCGAAGATGACGAGCGCCGAGACCGGATAGCCCGGCAGGCCGAGCACCGGCTTGCCCGCGGCGCGCGCGTAGATCGTGGGTTTCCCGGGGCTCACGGAGATGCCGTGAAAAATCATCTCGGCGCCGGGAAACGAGAGGATCACGTCGAGCGCGATGTCCTTCGCGCCCATCGAGCTGCCGCCCGAGAGCATGACGACGTCGGCCCAGTCGAGCGCGCGTCCGAGCGTCTCTTTCAGCGCCTCGCGCTCGTCGCGCACGACGCCGAAGTCTTTCAGCTCCGCGCCGCACTCGTCGATCAATCCGGCGAGCGAATGCTGATTGATGTTGCGCACCTGGCCGGGCAGCGGCTCGCGCTCGGCCTCGACGATCTCGTCGCCGGTCGAGATGAGCGCGACGCGCGGCTTCCTGTAAACGTTGATCTTGGAAACGCCGATGCCGGTGAGCGCGCCGAGATCGTGTGCGCGCAGCCGGCGCCCGCGGGCAAAGACCGGCGCGCCTTTCTGAATGTCGTCGCCGACTTGTATGACGTTCTGTCCCGGCGATACGCCGCGATGGATCTCCACCGTCCCGGTCGCGGCCTCTTCGGTGTATTCCACCATGACGACGGCGTCGCTTCCCGGCGGCATCATGCCGCCGGTCGAGATGCGCACGGCCTCGCCCTTCTCGATCGGCCGCGTCGCCGCCTTTCCCATCTCGACGGTGCCGGCGAACTTCAAGTATCCCGGCTGGCTCGCGCTCGCGCCGAAGGTGTCTTTGGCGATGACCGCGTAGCCGTCCATCGCGGCGCGCGCGAAATGCGGCAGATCGACTTTAGAATAAAGATCTTCCGCGAGAACGCGGCCCCGCGCGCGCACCGTGTCGATCGTCTCGGTCGCCACCGGCGAGACCCGGAGCAGAATATCGCGCGCCTCGCTCGGCGCGACGACTTTGAAGAACGCCTTGCTCATGCCGATTCGAAGAGGAGTATATTCAGCGGGGCGACTCGGGGTCAAGGCGAGCTTGCGCGAGGCGCCGATCCGACCTATAGGTGTCGTGACTGTAAAGTTTTTGGAGGAATCATGAACTACCAACCGATCGAGATACGCGGCTATTTCCGCGCCTATTCGCATCTGCCGATCTGGGAAGTGATGGACAAGGCGGGGATGTGGGAGCAGGTCGGCGTCAAGATGCGCGGCATGGAATTCTGCGCCAGCCCGCCCGAGGCGGAGGGCGCGCTGTTCGAAGGGAAGATCGATTTCATCTCGGGCAACCATATCACGCCATACGCGCTCGTCGGCCAGGGCAAGCCGATCGTGTGCATCGCTTCGCCGAGCAATCAGGTGCGCGACCGGCTCGTCTCGCGCGAGAAGATCGGCTCGCTCGCCGAGCTCCGCGGCAAGAAAGTCGTCGACCTCGCGTTCGAGGGGCGCGTCGCGGGCTTCAATCACCTGCGCGGCAACCACGCGCTCTACGTTCTTCGCGCCGGGCTCAAGCTCGAGGACGTGAAATGGGTCGAGATCGGCGAGGACATCACGCCGGCGTTCCGCAAGGAGCAATTCGAGATGCTGGTCTCGGGCAAAGCGGACGCGGCGTTGATCACCGGCTCGACCGCGCAATACCAAGAAGCCGGCCTCAATGTGCTGCCGCTGGACCCGCTGCCGATGATCAACGGGCCGACGATGACGACGGCGACGACCGCGCTCGCGCGGAAAGATCGCTTGGGGGAGCGCATGGTCAAGGCGCTCGTGCTCGCGATCCACTACGCGCGCACGCATCGCGAGGAAACGGAAAAAATTCTCGACGGTCTGCGCCGGCGCGAGCCCGAGGCCCGCACCGTACGCTACGAGAGCCTGACGCGCATGCCGATCAAGCCTTACCCGACGCTCGAAGCGATCGGCAACGCGTACGAATTATGTTTGATGAAAATCCCCGAGGCGAGACAGTATAGCCCGGTGTCGCTGTGGAACCTGCATTATCTGCGCGAGCTGGACAACAGCGGCTTCATCGACGGCCTGTATAAATAACGGACAAAAAAGAGGGGCGGTTCCCCCGAACCGCCCCTGCATTATCTTACCCAACTCCGCTCATTCGCCATTTATCGCGGCGGCGGGCCAGGCGGTCCTGGCGGCGGCGGAGGCGGCGCCTTCCCGTTCTCATCTTTCTTTTCACCTTTGCGCGGCGGCGGCCGTTCGTCGGATGGCGGCTGGCCTTTGCGCTCCTTCTGCTGCTGCGATTGCTCGCGCCGCTGCTGATCTTGATTTTGTTTCTGTTGGAGTTGCTCTTGACGTTGGCGCTCTAACTCCTGCCGGCGCTGATCCTGCTCCTGTTTCTTCTGATCTTGCAGCTGTTGCTGCTGCTGCCGCTGCTGATCCTGCTGTAATTGACGCTGTTTCTGCTGCTCGTCCTGTAACTGCTTGCGCCGCTGGTTTTCCTGTTCCTGCAGGTCGCGCTGTTGTTGGTTCTTTCGTTCTTGTTCCTGCTGTTGTTGCTTCTGCAAGCGATCTTGCTCCTGCTGCTTGCGTTCGAGATCCTTGCGCTGTTGATCCTGGATCTGCTGATTTTTCCGGTCCTCCTCCTGCTCTTTGCGCTGCAGGTTCTTTTGTTGCTGCTCCTGGTCTTTTCGCTGCTGATCCTGCAGCTGCCGGTCTTTCCGGTCTTGATCCTGCTGTTGCTGCTTTTGCAAGCGGTCCTGCTCCTGCTGCTTGCGTTCGAGATCTTTTCGCTGCTGATCCTGAAGCTGTTTTTGATCGCTGTCCTGCTGCTTTTTCAGCCGGTCCTGGTCCTGCTGTTTTCGCTGCAGGTCCTTCTGCTGTTGATCCTGGTCTTTCCGCTGCTGCTCCTGGAGCTGCTTTTGCTCTTTCTCGCGGTCGCGCTCCTGCTTTTTCTGCAGCTGATCCTGATCGCGCTCCTGCTTCTTTTGCAGCCGGTCCTGATCCTGCTGCTGCTTTTGCAGGTCCCGTTGCTGTTGCTCCTGCGCTTTTTGCGGCTGTTGCTGGTTCTGCCGGTCTTCGCGTTGTTGATCGCTTTGCTGGCGCCGCGTCACTTCTGTTTTCACCGGTTTATCCGGCGTCGCGACTTCACGACCTTTGATGGGCGCGATCGGCTGCGACTGCGCGGACTGACTTCCCTGACCGCCGCGGGATTTGAAGTCGGTCTTGGTCTCCGTGACGGTCTTGATCTGAACCCGGCGATTCGATTTGAAATCCTTCGCGCCCATGTCCACGATCTCGCGCGTGTTCAGCGGCTGCCCCTGGCGCTCGCGGATGATCTTCACCTTCTCATCGAAGCGCGGCGGCGGCGGCAACGGCGCCGAGCGCACGACCACCGGCCGCGAGAGGATCGCCGCCGACGGCCGCTCGACCTGCCGCCGCTCGGAGACGACGCGGATGGATTCGCGCTGCGGCACGGGATAGCGCCGCTCGATAGTGCGCACGGTCGCCACTTCGCGGATGATCGTGGTATCGCGCACGATGCTCGTCGTCACCCTGCGGCTCGACACGAACGTGCGCTCGTCGACCACGACGACGCGCGTGCGATTGACGAACGTCACATTTTGGACCACGCGGTCGCGCCGGCCCCACCACGGCACGAAGCGGTCGCGCGGATGGAGCGGAAACCATCCGATATAGCCGCGCACCGGGACGAATTCGACGACGGCGGGCGCGTAGCGCACGACCACGGCGCCGCGGCGAACCGGCACCCAGTACCAGCGCGAGCGGTAAAACGTCCAACGGCCGTAGTGGCACGGCGCCCAACCCCACGGCTCCTCGCTGATCCAGCTCCAGCCCCATGGGTCTTGCCAATAAAAATGGCCGACGGTGAACGGCTGCCAGCCGGCGGCGACGACGGTCGGCGTCCACGCGCGGCCGTATTCGGGGATATCCTCCCAGCGGCCGTTGTCCGCCAGGTCTTCCATGCCGACGATCTCTTCGTCGGCGTATTGATAGGCGTCGCGGTAGCGCGTATCGAAACGCGCCTGGCGCTCGTCGACCCAGCGATCGAAGGTGTCCGCCGCGCGCAGCCCGACAATCTCGTACTCCGCCGCGTCGAGGCCGTAGATGCGCATCTCGGCTTGCTGGACGGTGACCTGGCGGCCGTTGGCGGACACATAAGCGACGCCGCTGCGCACGATCACGCGCGTATCGCCGTTGTCGTCGACCTCGACGCGGTATCTTCCCGGCTGGTCGAGCGTCACCGCGACGCTCGGCGTATCGACTTCGAAAATCTCGTCGCGGTCGAGCCGGCGAATGTTGAACGTAGCGGCGCCGTTGCCGACATAAAATTGTTTGGTGTCGTAGGTAAGCGTCAGCGCGGAGATGTAGCTGCGCCGTCCGATGCGGACGAAGCTGCCGCCGGGGAGCGAGAGCTCCGCGCGGCCGTCGGCCGAAGAATAGAGCTTGTCGCCCAGCCCGAACGGAACGTTGAGGACGGCGGGGTCCCAGCCGTCCGGGTCGTCGCCGCGCGCGAAAGACACGGGCCCTTGCAGGAACGATACGCGCGCGACGATCTGGTCGACGTCGTCGTCGTAATTGTCCTGGTAATTATCCTGATAATTCTGGCCGCGCGCCGCCTGGGGCGTCATGGAAAAAAGAAAAATTACCGCCAACATGGCGACCAAAGTCCGCCTCACCGCCTCAAAAAACCGTAATGTCATGAATGCCCTCCGTGGTTTGGTCCCACCCCGCCGACCAAATGTTAGCATTAACCTAACCATCGCCCTATCGGGTCTTTCCCGGGGAGAGATGCCTTGTCCCTCCTTTGCCTTTAGACGCCCGGGAGATGAAAGTGTTGACGAATTTTTTTGCGCTTATTTACAGACTGTGGGTTTTCCCCTCAATTGACTGCCAAGCGGGCGAGTTCACAATCAAAACGGAGGCCAAGTTAGGAAGTACGCTGGATGGAAGGAGGAGTGCGATGATTTCGAGGGGTTTTTCCGCCATATCCTATGCGGTAATAACTATCGGCCTGCTGGCGCTCGTCGGCTGTAGCGCGCAGATCGCGGCGCGCCGGCCGTCACTCGCCGAGGCGCGCGCCGGACAGACGCCGCAGACAGACGACACCGTTTTGGCGGTAGGCGAGATCCGCGCGGAGGTGACCGAAGTCGACGTCCTGCATCGCGAGCTTCGCGTGATCTGGATGGACGGCGGCCGGCGTGACATCATCCCATACGACCTGAACTATACGCGCGTCATATACCATGGCTACAGTTATCCGGTGGACGCCCTACAGCCGGGCGACCTCGTCGCTTTCGTGCCGGCGCCGCGCGCGGCGCCGTATATCGATGCGATTCGCATCCAGGTTCCGGTGCAAGCGCGCGTGCCGGGCTCGCCTTACGCGCGCGCGCCGATACCCGCGCCACTCGCGCGGGCTCAAGTTGTCGAGGGCACGGTCGAACGAATCGATTACGATCGCGGCGTCTTCGATCTCCGCCCGCGCGACAGCGGCCGCATCGTGACGATCGCGCTGCCCTACAACGCGCGCGGCGCCGACGTGGATAATTTCCGCCGGCTGCGCAACGGCGACTACGTCCGAGTCGAAGGCGAGTTCGTCAACGGCGACAACGTCCAGTTGATGGCGTTCCTCCGCTGAGCCGCATCGCGTCTTCTGCGTAGCGGCGGTTCGCGAAGCCGCTACGGACACCCAGCCCGCCGAGAGGCCTCTCCCGGCGGGCTGTTTTTTACAATCCTTCGATGAATCGCGCCATGCGCTCGCGCGTGGCGGCATCCGGAAGCGGGCCGAAGCCCGCGCGCATGTTGTCGCGCAAGTGATCGGCGCGGCTCGTCGCGGGAATCGCGCAGGTGACCGCAGGATGCCCGAGTGTATATTTGAGGAAGAATTGCGCCCAGCTCTCGATGCCGATTTCCGACACCCACGCCGGCAGCGGCTGACCGCGGACTTTCCCGAACAGCGCTCCCTGCGCGAGCGGCCGGTTGGCGAGCACGGCCAGGCCGCGGTCGACGGCGAGCGGCAGCATGCGCCGCTCGGCCGCGCGCTCGCTGATGGAATAATTAAGCTGTACGAAGTCGAGCGCTTCGCTTTTCAGCACGCGCTCGAGCTCGTCGTAGGCGCTTTCGGTGTAATGGGTGACGCCGATGTAACGGACCCAGCCTTGCGCTTTCCATGCGCGAAGCGTGCGCAGGTGCGTTCGCCAGTCGACGAGATTGTGCACCTGTATGAGATCGACGCGCTCGACGCGCAGACGGCGGAAGGATTCCTCCATTTGACGGATTCCAGCCTCGGCGCCGCTGGTCCAGACTTTGGTCGCGATGAAGAGTTGTTTTTGCAGACCGAGCTCGACGGCGAGGTCGCCGACAACGCTCTCCGAGCGGCCGTACATCGGCGAAGAATCGACGACGGTGCCGCCGAGCGACGCGAATTCGCGGAACACATCGCGTAGCGGCGCGCGAGCGGCTCCGTCCGCGACGTCGAACGTCTGCCAGGTGCCGAGTCCTACGACCGGTAAAGATTCGCTCGTGCGCGGTATCGGCCGCTGGATCATCCGTTCGGCCGCCATGGCAAATGCTTTGGGTCCCGCCGCAGCAGCACACAGCGCAAGCTGCAGAATCTCGCGGCGGGTAAAGGCCGCACGCGTCAGACGCCGCGCTCCTTCATTTTGCGCAACAGCTCGTCGAAACTGGAGTTGGCCATCACGCGGTTGAACTGTGAGCGGTAGTTGTTGACGACGCTGATCCCTTCGGCGACGACGTCGTAGACGCGCCAGCGGCCGCCGACGAGATGAAGCTTGTAAGCGACGGAATAGCTCTCGCCCTTCTTCCCCAGAAGCTTCGTCTGAACGTCGGCGTAGTCCTGATCGATGGTTTCGCCGGCGTAGACGACGCGCTGGCCGTCGTAGAGGTCGATGTTTTTCGCGTACGTCTTCTCCAAAAGGTCGGTGAAAACGGCGACGAATTCCTTCTGCTGCGCGGGATCGAGGCTGCGCCAATGGGCGCCCAGCGAGCGCCGCGCCATCTCGTCGAAGTCGAACAGCGGGTAGACGACTTTTTTCAGCCGCGCGATCGTCTCGGCTTTGCCGGAGGCATTGTCGAGCCGCGCTTTGTTGAGAATTTCAACGCCTTGATTCACGGCCGCGCGGATTTGCTCGGTCGGCTCGCCGGCGGCCGCGCTGCGCGGATGCCCCAGCAAAACCATCGCCGCGATCAAGAGAACAAAAAGTGCCGTTTTCGCTTGCATGTACAAATTTCTTCCCCCGATACTCGAATTCTCATCAGGTTAAAGGAAATTTAGCAGGGGTCAAGAGTTGGAATCTTTTTTCAATGAGCGGAGCGCTTGTCGGAGTCGGCGGCGCGAGGCCGCGGAGCGCGACGTGCAGCGCAACCATGCTCTCGATGTCGTTCAGGAGGTGTGCGCGCTCCGCGCCGGAGAGACTTTTCGGACCGTCGCTAAGTACTTTTTCGCGCAACTCTCGGTTGCGCTTCCTAGCGGCGGGAGAGCGCGGGCTTTTGCCGCGCATGAGGCCGCCGTGAACCGCCAGCGCTTCGGGATCGAGGGCGGCAAAAATAAGCCCCCTGGGCCGCTCCGCCTTCTGCTCCCCGAGCGCGGCGTGAAGCTCCCGAACGATCTCCGGCGTAGAGATCTCCTCCGGAATCAGAAACAGGCCGATCTTTTTGCAGGCGCGGCCGAGGGAGACTTTGCTCGTGTAAACCGAAAGCGGCGCGGAAAAGAGCAGCGGCAGCGCGACGGGCAGCACCCACCAAGACGAAGCCGGATTCGCCCACCACGCGAGCAGAATCCAGCAGGCGGCGAAGACGATCGACGCGCCGTGGGCGCGGATCGCCTGCGCCCAGTCGGTCTCCGCGTCGTTGCGCGGCTGCGGTCCCCACTTGATCGGCCGTCCAAATAGCGTCAACAAGACGAACTGGGCATGAAACCACATGCGTATCGGCGCGAGCAGCGCCGAGAGCGCGATTTCCAGCATGACGCTCGCCGTCAAGCGCAGCATTCCGCCGAAACGCATGCGGCGGCGCTGTAAAAGAATCAGCGACAGGCTGAAAAATTTCGGCACGAAAAGCAGCGCCGCCGTAGTGGTCAAGAGCGCCAGCGCCCACTCGGGATGCCAGTGAGGCCAGAGCGGAAACAGGCTGGGTCCTGCGGGAAAATAATTCGGCGGGTAGATCGATTCGGCGGCCATCTGCAAAGTGCTAAGTGCGAGGAACGCTCCCCATAAAAGTGCAGAAGCATACGCCATGATCCCCATCGAGAAGAGCGCCCGATGGCCGGCGCGGATGCCGCTCGCGAACAGCAGCCGCAGGTGCTGCATGTTTCCCTGGCACCAGCGCCGGTCGCGCTTCAGGTCGTCGAGGAGCGTCGGCGGCATCTCCTCGTAGCTGCCCCTGAGATTGCGCGCGAGCCAGACTTCCCAGCCGGCGCGTCCCATAAGAGCCGCCTCGACGAAATCGTGGCTCATGATCTCGCCGCCGAGCGGAGGCCTGCCGGGAAGACGGTAGAGTCCGCAATTTTTGACGAACGCCTCGACGCGGAGAATCGCGTTGTGGCCCCAATAGGCACTTTCGCCGAGCTGCCAGTAATGAAGTCCCGCCGCAAGCATCGGGCCATAGACGCGTCCAGCGAACTGCTGCGCGCGGGCGTAGAGCGATTCGTGATTCACAGTCACCGGAACCGATTGGATGATGCCCGCGCGCGGGCTGCGTTCCATAAGTCGTACGAGGCGCACGACGGTCTCACCAGCCATCAAGCTGTCGGCATCGAGAACGATCATGTGATCGTAGTTTGCGCCCCAGCGGCGGAGAAAATCCGCGATGTTGCCGCTTTTGCGCTTGATGTTGTTATTTCGATGGCGGTAAAAAATCCTGCCGAAGCCGCCGACGGCTTTGCAGATTTTCGCCCACGCCACCTCTTCCTCGACGACCGCTTCGCGGTCGCCCGTGTCGCTCAGCGCAAAAAACTCGAAGTGCGCGAGATGCCCCGTCGCGGCGAGCGAGCGATAGATAGCTTCCAATCCGGCGAAAACGCGCGGGGTGTCTTCGTTGCAGATCGGCATCAAGACGGCGTTCTTCGACCGCAGCGGCGACGCGTCGTCCGGCGGCAAATCAACCGACGTAAAGCGGTCGCCGCGCCGGCACAAAAGAACGAAACCTGCGATGGCTGTCCAAAATCCGAAAGATATCCAGGAAAACAGAACCGCGAATAAAGTGAGAATCGCCATTTCCAGGCCGTTCAGCCATGGATACGGGAAAATTTTCGCGAGCGACCACGTCGCTGCGGCGGTCTGCGCCAGCACGAGCGCGGCGATCATTGCGCGGCGGCGATGCGCGGCTCGCAGCCACGCGGGCGCCGCGCCCGGGGTCGTAGGCTCCTTCGCTCGCCGGGAGAATTTCCGCCCAAGCGCGCGCAGCGGGTTGCGTTCGAGCCGGCACGGCGGCATCGAGAGCCGGCGAATCTCCGGCATGGAAAAGAGCCGGTTATTTTTTTGCGGCGCGGCGGCGCTTTTGGCGGCGTTTTCGGACGACGCCAGCTTGGAGATCCGCGCGAAAGCACTCCACGCGGCGTTCGCCGCGGACGGGAGCGGTTTTGCGTAGGCAAATTGATCAAGTCGAGTCGAATCGTGATTCATGGTTCGAGTTGGTAGCTCCATGTCTCTGTGAGAGCGTCCTTATTGTGCTGGAGGTAGGCGCGCAGCTCGAGCGGCTTGTCTTTCGGCGGCTTTACTTGAAACGCTAAGCGCCATCCGCCGGTCACCGGATTTTTTATCACCGCCTGTTGCAACAGCTGGCCGTCCGGTCCGAGGCTGATCACGGCTTTGACGGGCGAATCGGCGGCCAGCGATTTCAGCTTACCGCCTTCGAAATCGATCAAGACGCGCTTCGCATCGTCCTTGTCGCCGGCAGCGAGGCGCGTCGCAACGGCTCGCGCCTTCGCGTCACCCATCGGTTCTTCGGTCTGGAAGGAGATCTGATAAGCGAAATCGATCGGCTGACCTTGCGGCGGAAGATTTTGGGGAATCCAATAGGCCACGATGTTGTCGTTGATCTCTTTTTGGCTCGGAATCTCGACCAGTTTTATGTAGCCTTTCCCCCACGTGCCGGTCGGCGCGATCCATGCGCTCGGCCGGAGCTCGTGGCGCGTTTCCAAATCTTCGTAATCGTGGAAATTTCTATCGCGCTGGAGCAGACCGAAGCCGCGCGGGTTTTCCACCTCGAAGTAGCTCGTCCTGAGCTTTTGCGGGTTGCCCAGGGGTCGCCAGATCCATTCGCCCGTGCGCGCCGCGATCGCAAGGCCGTCGGAATCGTGCACTTCGGGCCGCCAATCGCCCGACGGACGCGGCTTCTCCTCGCCGAAGAAAAACATGCTCGTGAGCGGAGCGATGCCGAGCTCCTTCATGCGCTTGCGCTCATAAAGCCTGAGCCGAACGTTGACGAGCGTACGGTCGCCGGGCTGGACAACGAACTCGTAGGCGCCGGTGACGCTCTGGCTGTCAAGCAGCGCGTAAAGGCGCGCCGAGCGCGCGTCGCGTCCCGGCCGTTCGAGCCAGAATTCACGGAAGAACGGGAACTCCTCGCCGGACGCCAGTCCCGTGTCGAGGGCCAGGCCGCGCGCTGAAAGCCCGAATACCTGATTTCTCGCGACAGCGCGAAAGTAGCTCGCGCCGGCAAAAACGATCACGTGGTTAAACTCGTCTTTTTTGTTGAACGGATATGCCAGGCGAAAGCCGGCGAAACCGAGATCGCGAGGAATTTTATCGGCGAATTTATTTTTGCCGTACGTAAACATCTTCGGCGAGTATGCAACTTTCTCAACGCCGTTGGCATTCAACACGTTAATCGTCACTGTGTATTTGTAGTAAAGCCCCGGGTGGATGAACTGGATCTGAAAACGCCCGCCGTCCTTCCACAAGGATTGCGCGGGGTCGAAGCGAATGTCGCGATAATCGTCGTAGCCGATGTCGACGAGAAAATCGGGTACGGGCTGCGGCGGCTTGAACGTCTCGGCGGCGGCTTTGCGTGCTATTTCCGCGACATTGTCAAAGCCGAAGCGCGCTTCAGCCGCAGCCGCCGTTTTCCCCGAGAACAAAAAGAACGCGAGCAAATAGAACCCTGCGGCTCTTGGGGCAATCTCGAAAAATCTCATGGGAGTCTTGCGCGCGGACCGCGCGAAGAACGGCGTTTATAAAACTGAGCAATCAACGTGCCAGACGTTTATAAAATGTCATCGATGCTTTCTCGGAGTAATTGCTGGGAACTCGCCCACTTAGCGCAGAAGGCCCGCGCCCTTTGCCGCGTCGAGTTCAAAAGCTCTTTACCGACGCGTAAATTTTTCCTGTCGGGAGACTTTTTTTCCGGATAAACCGACTTCGCGTAATAGTGTAAGACCGCGAAAATTCGGCGCTTTAACCGCTGGCATATCCGTTGCTCCTCTGCTTCAGCAGAGAAAAGGAGAGGGAATGCAGATTATCAAGAACGTAGTTACGACCGCATTGGTTGCGATGCTCATTTCTTCTATCGCGGGCTGCTTCTATTATCGCAGAGTAGACGCCGACGGCCGGCGCGATCCGTACTACGACCGCCGTTAACGGGGGGTGGTGTGGCTGTGGATCGATGAAAACCGCCTCGCCGCGCGCGAGGCGGTTTTCATTCGTGATTTAATCTTAACATTGAGTGAGTAAAATCCTTAGTGATGGGTTCTTAGCCGAAGGCCAAAATAGGGGGAACTCATGATCCGGTCGTTTAAATCTAAAGAGACTGAAAAAATTTTCAGCCGGCAGAAGTCCGCCTCCATTCCAGACGAAATCCAAAGACTCGCGCTGCGCGAGCTGCGGACGCTCGACCAAACGCCGCTCCCCAAAGAAGAATGGGGCCGCGCAAATCACAACGGCGGAGCTAACGGCGGCGCGGCATCAGGCGACCGCACGCGGTATTCGATTCAATTGCACCAACAATGGCGCCTCTGCTTCGAATGGAGCCAGGGCAACGCCTACAACGTCGATCTCGTCGAAGGCGATTGCGCGTTGTGAGGCGCACGCATAGCTCTTGACGGCTTGCCTCGGCCAACTTATGGTCGCGGTTATGTCCGTTCCAGAGAGCTTCCAGCGAAGTTTCAGGCGTTTGGCTTTTTGTCTCATCGCAACGCTCGTTGTGCCGGCGTACAGCGCGGCACAGGAGCGCGTCAGGATTGCCTATGGAGCGGTCAGCGTCCAGTCGGGTCTCGTTTGGCTCGCGAAGCAAAAGAATCTCTTCGCCAAATACAATCTTGCACCCGAGATTGTTTATATCCCCGGCGGCTCGACGAACATTCAGGCGCTTATTTCCGGCAACCTAGACATTTCGCAATTGACTGCGGCCCCCGGGGTGGCGGCGAACCTGGAAGGCGCGGATATCGCCTACATCGCCGGCTTCATCGATAAGCTGAACTACCAGCTCGTGACCCGGCCGGAGATCAAGTCGGTGGCGGAGCTGAAAGGCAAACGGCTGGGTATCAGCCGCTTCGGCTCCGCGGCGGATTTCGGCCTGCGCGTCATGCTGCGCCGTCTCGGGATCGATCCCGCGCGAGACGTGACCATCCTCCAGATCGGCGACGAGCCTGCGCGAAGCGCCGCAGTCCAGGCGGGAAACATCGAAGGCACCGTAATGAACGCACCCTTCGGCACTCAGGCGCAAAAACTCAAATTCAACATCGTGGCGGATTCCGTGAAGATGGGTATTCCTTTCTTCGGCACGGGTCTTCTCGGCAGCCGGCGCGTTCTCGAACGTGACGAAAGAAAAGTCCTGAACCTACTCCGCGCCTACTTAGAGGCCATCAAAGTATTGAAGCTCGAGCGCGCCTGGTCGATTCAGGCGCTCGCGCAGTTTACCCGCGTCACAGACCTCAAAGCCGTAGAAGAGGCTTACGACAATTTCAAAGACCAGCTTCCCAACGTGCCGCACCCATCGCTCGAAGCGATGCAGGCCGTCGTTTCGCAAATGGCCGAGACGAGCCCGAAGGCGCGCAGCGCCGATGCGCGCAGTTACATCGACGATCGTTACTTGCGGCAACTTGAAAGCGAAGGATTTGTGAAGCGAGTTTGGCAGCAATGATCTGTTACATAGACCGGGTACCACCCCGATCGTAATTTCTTCGCTCGCCGTACGTTTTTTCCGCCCTCTGAACGCTAGGAAATAAAAAAATGCTTGTTCCGCGTACCTTTCCCTAGGCACGCACATTGCACCCCCCTGTAGATAAAGGAATCGGGAGGGTTCAAAATGAATATGATGCGAAAGATAACCGCGGCGGCGCTATTAATAATCAGCATTTCCGGACTAGCCGGCTGCTACGCCTACTACGATGACGATTACTATCACGAGCATTATCGTGGGCGCGCGTACTACCGCGACTATCCGCGAGCGTATTCCTACTCGTATTCATATCGCGACCCTTATTATTACGACCGCCGCTGGTAAGACGAATAGCGACCGCGTGAAAGAAAAACGGCCCGGGCTGCCATAAAGCCCGGGCCGTTTTTTATTGCCGCAGTTACGTTTTGCAGCTCCGCGTTAATCGATAATATCCGTCATTAATCGATACTTTCCCGCCCTGCTCCCGGTTCAAGGCTTGGTACATTAATTGCCTATTATTCAAAACCGCCGCCGTCGACGGAAGGAAATGGCGGAATTTCGAAGCATGATGTCATATTCATATCGACGAGGTGTAGGGATTTACCGCTCCAGTGGAGGGATTTTGTGGTCAATGTGAAGGGATTGGCCTTGCGGTTCATGATCATATCCGCGCTTCTGGCGCTTTTGGCTTTCGCCGTGCAACTTGCCGGCGCCGACAGCGGCGGCGACGAAAGTGAAATCGAGATTAAAGCCCCGCTCGAGGCGGTCAATTGCACGGCCGTCCCGCCGACGATCACAGTTCTCGGTCTCTCAATCGATATCGGTGCGGCTAAGTTCGACGACGATGGCGACGACGATGAAGCCGGCAGTGTGGTTGGCTGCGGCGGCTTAGTCGTCGGCCAAATTGTCGAAGTCGAATTAGCCAGCGACCTGCCGAATACAACGACAGGGCTCCTAACAGCGCTGAAACTTGAAGCGGAAGACGAGGGGTGCGACGAGGACGATTGCGTCGAGATCGAAGCGCCCATCCAAGCGGTCGACGCGGTCGGTCAAACCCTTACAGTCCTCGGCTTGACGATCGATATCAGCCAGGCTGAGATCGACGGCGACGATCATGATGAATCCGATGCAAGTAACGAAGGTGAAGGGCACGCGGCATTAGACCCCAGCCAATTGATCGTCGGCCAGTTCGTCGAGGTAAAGCTCGCGTCCAATCAACCGCCGCTGACGGCAACCGAGATTGAGATCAAGAACTTTGCAACCGGCGTCGAGATCGACGTTGTCGACGCGAGCGGCAATGACGTTGACGACGATGATGACGACGTGCAGATAGTTGTTACGCTGTCACCGACTCCGCCGGCTGCCGGCACTTCCAAAACGTCCAAATCTGTCAAAGGAAAGAAAACTCTAACTTTTACCGCACGCAGCAAGGGTCACACGGTGCTCAGCGGTCTTCTAGCAGGCCGCGCCAAACTCCTCATCACGCGCATCCACGGCGGTCACAAAAGCTCAGCCAAGTCCTCGACGGTAGTCCAGCCGCAGCAAACGACGCACGTCGTCGCCCGTCTGAAACAGGCTAAGTAGCGCGCCGCCCGCTGCAGCCTGGTTGAAAAGCCCGGGGCGCGTATGCGCTCCGGGCTTTTTGCCTTGTATCGCCTACCGCCACTCGTGCTTGGGATATCTTCTCTGTAATTGCGGCTTGAGCTTCGGATAAGTCTCGCGCCAGAACAGCGCCAGGTTGTCGGTGACCTGGAGTGGCCGGTTGCTCGGCGCGAGAATCTGGATGCGCACCGGCACGCGGCGGTTCGCGATCCAGAAGCCTTCTCTGACACCGTATAAATCTTGGATGCGCGCGGCGATCGTCGGCGGCGCGTCGGCGGCATAGGCGATCTTCACCGTGCGGCCGCCGGGCAATTTGATGCGCTCGGGCGCGTATTCGTCGACCGCCGCCTGCTGCGTGCGCGAGAGCCAGGACCTGACCACCGGCAGCACGGGCCGGTTTCTGATCTCGGCGTAGCTAACGGCGCCGTGGCAGAGGTGCGCGACGATCTCTTCGCGGTCGGCGCCGCCGATCTCGGGCAGCTCCAGCTCCGGCATCCACTCGCGCAGCCGGTTGACACGGAGGATCCATTCCTCCACTGCGTCGTCCCACTGCTCTAATTTCAAGCGGCCGTCAGCGATCTCACGCGCGAGAATCGGCGCGGCCTCGTCCGCCGTCGCGTCCCCCGCCGCTTCTTCGTCGATCACTAGATCGCGAAAGCGCGTCTCGCTCCGCACGATCACGCGCTTGAGCGCGGCATCGAATGCGACCGCGCGAAACTGCTTCACATCGCCGGGGAAAAGCTCATCGAGCCACGCCTTCTCGACGGCCGTCGCGAGATTCAGGATCACGTTCAAATTGCGCTCGCGCGCGGCGCCACGCTCGACCTCGCGGATCTCTGACGCGACGAAGAGCGGCGCTTTGACGGCGCTGTCACGGGTGAGCACACCGCGTCGGCCGTGAACGAGTTCGCAGCGCTCGGTGCTGCCGATGCGCCGCGCGAGATGATCGGAGAAGCCGACGAGCACGCAGCGCCGGATCCCCTCCGGCGCAGCGCTCTTGTCGGATAGGTCGAGGCCTTCTTCGCGCGCGATGCGAAAGAACTGCTCGACCAGCGGGCCGACTTGGCGCGCCGCCTGCACGTTGATGCCGGCGCGCCGGCAGCGCTCGGCATCGAAGCCGTTCTTTTCCGCATAGCGCCATGCGCGCATGAGGACAAACAGGTCCGAGTCGCCGGCGCCGGTGAAAATATCCTCGCGCCGCTCTTCCACGCGCTCGCCCGGACGCCGCAGCAGCAGGTCGCGTCCCTGCGTGAGGGCGGCGATGAGACCGATCTCGCGCACGCAATCGTATTCCGCCGACGCGAGCAGCATGCGGGCGTAGCGCGGGTGGAGAGGAAATTCGAGCATGCGGCGCCCCATGGCGGTGATCGCGCCGCCGGCTACTTCGATCGCTCCCAAGTCCGCGAGCAGAGCCTCGGCGCGCTGGACGGCGCGCGGCTCGGGCGCTTCGAGCCAGCGGAAGTTTTTCACGTCGGCGATTCCCGCCGCTTTAAGCGTAAGAATTACCTCGGCGAGGTCGAGCCGCTTTACCTCTGGGACTTCCTGGGACGGCCTGCCGGAATGCTCGTGCGCCGTCCAAAGCCGGAGACAACGACCCGGCGCGGTCCGTCCGGCTCGCCCCGCGCGCTGATCGGCGGACGCGCGGCTGATCTTTTCGATCAGCAGCGTGTTGATTCCTCGATACGGATCGTACCGCGGGATGCGCGCGAGCCCGCTGTCGACGACGAGCCGCACGCCTTCGATGGTGAGCGACGTTTCCGCGACGTTGGTCGCGACAACAACCTTGCGCTTTTCGCCGCGCGCGACCGCGGCGTCCTGTTCTCTCGGCGGCAATTCGCCGTGGAGCGGAACTACGGCGAATTCCCCGCCGAGAGCCGACCGCGCGGCGTCGACGGTGCGGGCGATCTCGTACGTCCCCGGCATGAAAACGAGCGCATCGCCCTCATGCTGCTCGCGAACGAGACGCTGAAGCCCGGCGACGGCGAGATTCCATATAGGCGTTGAGCCGGCCGGCTTTGGCAGATATTCGATATCGACGGGATAGGCGCGCCCCTCGGACGATACTCCAGTGCACGGGGCGAGATATCTTTCGACGGAGGCGACGTCGAGCGTCGCCGACATGACGATGATCAGGAGATCCGGCCGCCGGGATTGCTGGATATCGAGCGCGCGGGCGAGCGTGATGTCGCCGTAGAGATGGCGCTCGTGAAACTCGTCGAAGATGATCGCGGCGACGTCTTTAAGCTGTGGGTCGGCGAGCATGCGCCGGAGCACGACGCCTTCCGTGGCGTAGCAGATGCGCGTCGCGGAGGAGGTGGCGTTGTCGAGCCGCATCTGGTAGCCGACCTCGCCGCCGAGCTTCGCGCCGCGTGCCTCGGCGACCCAGCGCGCAAGCATGCGCGTCGGCAGCCTGCGCGGCTGCAAAATCACCACCTGCCGCTCGCCAAGCAGCCCGGCATCGAGCAGCATCTGCGGCACCTGCGTCGACTTTCCGGAACCGGTCGGCGCGGTCAGAACGATCCGCTTCGAGCTTCTTACAGCGTCGAGCAGCCGTTGTTCGACTTCAAAAATGGGGAGGTCGCGTTTCGACATCGTCGAAATCTAATTTAACACAGTCGGCCGCAGCATTCGGGCCGTATTGACCAAAAGGCTCCCTGTGTATATTGTCTGGCCGGAAACAGTCCCGACCTTCGTTCCCGAGCGGCTCTTGTTTGGGAGGTCTTTATGTTCAAACGTTTATTCATGAAGAGATGCACCGTGATCGCGGCGATGCTCCTCGGCGCTGTGATCTCTTCCGCGGCGCTGGCGCAGCAACCGGACAAGCCGGCGGCGCCCGACGCGTCGAAGCCGATTCCGAGCATGCAGCCCGAGCCGACGCCCGTCCCGGGACGGCCGGACATTCCTAACGCAGAAATCGCCCAAAAGCTTCGCAACGTGGCGCCGCTGCCGTTCGGCGCGCCGGCGGATAAATTGCCGGTAGCTGAGCTCAAAGCGCCGAAAGGCTTCAAGGTCGACGTCTACGCGAGCGGCATTCCGAACGCGCGCTCGCTGCGGCTCGGCGACAAGGGAACGGTTTTCGTCAGCAACCGGGTTCTCGACAAGGTATATGCCGTCGTCGACAAAAACGGCAAGCGCGAGGTGAAAGTCATCGCGTCGGGCCTCGACCGGCCGAACGGCCTCGCGTTCCATCAGGGAACGCTTTACATCGCCGAAGGCACCCGCATCTCCAAGCTGGAAAAGATCGAAGACAACCTGGACAGTCCGCCCAAGCCGGTCGTCATCTACAGCGACTTCTTAAACCACCAATCTCACGGCTGGAAGTTCATGGCACTCGGGCCGGACAACATGCTTTACGTCAACGTCGGCTCGCCGTGTAATATCTGCGAGCCGCCCGCGACAAATGGCCAGCTCCGGCGCATCAGCCTCGACGGCAGCAAAGCCGAGGTGTACGTGCGTGGCGTCCGTAACTCGGTCGGCTTCGACTGGAACCCGGTAACGAAGGAGCTCTATTTTACGGACAACGGCCGCGACTGGCTTTCGGAGGATCTCCCCGAAGACGAGCTCAACCGCGTGACAAAAATGGGACAGCACTTCGGCTTCCCGTATTGCCACCAGGGCAACTTCACCGACCGCGAGCTGGGCTGGGGCCGCTCGTGCGACGAGTTCGAAAAGCCGGTCGCTCTTTTGGGGCCGCACTCCGCCGCGCTCGGCATGCGCTTTTACACCGGCAAAATGTTCCCGAGCCAGTATCAGAACGCGATCTTCATCGCGCGCCACGGCTCGTGGAACCGCACGAAAAAAATCGGCGGCGACGTCGTCGTCGCGAGGCTCAACAAGGACGGCACGGTAAAGTCGGTCGAGCCGTTTCTCACGGGCTTTCTCAAGAACAACGAATATTCCGGCCGGCCCGTAGACGTGCAGGTTATGAAGGACGGCTCGCTGCTCGTGTCTGACGACCACGCGGGCGCGATCTACCGCATAAGCTACGGCAACAGCAAGGTCCCCGGAAATTGAGCGTAACTGGGCGCGCTCTCCTCGCCTCCGCGTTCTGCATTGCGCTCACGATCTTCTTCGCTGCACTCGCTCCCGCCGCGGAGTCCGTCGAAGCGCGCCTCGCTTCATGCCTCGCGTGCCACGGCGCCCAAGGCCAGTCTGAAACGCCTTTGGTGCCTTCGCTCGGCGGCCAGCCCGAATTTTATCTCGGCGTTCAGCTTCTCATGTTCCGCGACAACATTCGCGACGTTCCGCCGATGACTGAGATGCTGCAAGGCGCCTCCAATGCCGATCTCCAGGCGATGGCGGCCTATCTCAAGAAGCTGCCTGCGCCCGCGCCGCGGGCAGTCGCCGTGGATCAGCCGCGCATGGAACGCGCCCGCGCTCTGATCGAGCAGCACCGCTGCAATTTTTGCCACAGCAGTAATTACGCCGGCGGCGAGAACGTCCCGCGCCTCGCCGGCCAGCGCGAGGACTATCTCGCGAAGTCGCTCAGAGATTACAAGAGCAACGCGCGTCGCGGCTACGATGCGTCGATGGCGGATGTGCTCTACCCCATCAGCGACGCCCAACTCCTCGACCTCGCCTACTTTCTATCGCGTCAGCCCTGACCGTAACGCTGCGCCAGCGAGCGCAATCTTGCGATGCTCGTGTGGGAAAACGGCGCAAGTTGTGCGATAAAGAATTCTTAGAAGGCAATGATGCCGGCAGCGAAACAATTTTCGAGGTGATCTATGCCGCGAATACCGTACGTCGATTTCACGTCCGTCGACGACCCCGAGATCAGAGGGTATCTCGATCGCGCGAAGCGCGAAGGCACGCCTCGTCCCGAGAGCCAGGCGGTCCGGGCGAACAATCCCAACGTCATCCGCGCGTTCTCCGAGGCGTGGGATCTGACTTTCCGAAACGGCGTCGTCGATCATGCGTTGAAGGAGCTTTGCCGCGTTTACGTCTCGAAATCGATTGACTGCGAATATTGAGGCGTGCAGCGATCCGTCCAGGCTGGACGGAAAGGACTGACGGAAGGGAAGTACGACGAACTACTGAACTTCGGCTCGTCGGACAAATTCACCGAGCGCGAGAAGACCGCGCTGACCTATACCAGCGCCATCGTCTGGAACTCCGATATCGCCGACGACGCGCTGTGGGCAAAACTGCACGAGCACTTCAGCGTCCCGGAGCTGGTCGAGCTCGGCTTTTTCATCGCGCTGACGCTCGGGCAGCAGCGCTGGATCAAGACGCTCGGCATCGGCCATAACGAGACGCTCGCAGAAACGTCCGCAGGCCTGGCGCCGTCGGCCGCCGCAACCAACAAGCGCGAGTAGCCGGAGATAAACTCCCGCCATGAGCGCAGACACAAACGCTTTCGCCAACGTTCCTTTAGACATGAAAACGACCGCCGCAGCCGCCGCGTTCGTGGAGAGCGTCACGTTCGATCGTTTTCCAAGCGAAGCTATCCACATCGGCACGCGCTGCCTGCTCGACGGTCTCGGCCTTTACGTCGCCGGCTCCGAAGAACATTCGGTGCAGATTCTCATCGCCGAAGCCGAGGAAGCGGGCGGGCGGCCTGAGGCTTTGCTTCTCGGCCGCGGCGCGAAAGTGCCGGCGCCGGCCGCCGCGCGCGTCCTCGGCACCGCCGGCCACGCGCACGATTGGGACGACAGCCAGGTGAGCCGCGACCCCGCGCACGTCTACGGCCTCTTGACCCACCCAACGATTCCGCCGCTTTCGAGCGCGCTCGTCATGGCGCAAAAGCTCGCGCCCGTCGACGGCAAGCGCTTCATGCTCGCGTTTCTCACCGGCTTCGAGGTCGAGTGTAAAATTTCCGAATGGATGCTGCCGCAGCATTATCTTCGCGGCATGCACTCGAGCGCGACCGTCGGGACCTTCGGCGCGTACGCGGCGGCGGCGAAGCTCCTCGGCCTGAAAGGCGAGCGGCTGCTCAGCGGCTTCGGCATCGCCGCAAGCTTCGCCGCCGGCATCCGCTGCAACTTCGGCACGATGACGAAGCCCCTGCACGTGGGCCGCGCGGCGGAAAACGGCGTGCTCGCCGCGTTGCTGGCGGCGCGCGGGTTCGGCGCCGATCCGGCGGCGCTCGACGGTCCGTGGGGCTTTTTCGCCGTTCACGGCGGCGGCGTCAGCGACGATAAAATCGCGCAGGGCTTCGGCAACGTCTGGAGCATCGTCGACCCCGGCGTCTCGATCAAGCCTTACCCCTGCGGCGTGCTGACGCACCCGACGATCGACCTCATGCTGAAGCTCGTCACCGAAAACGACGTCGCTGCCGAAACCATCGACAGCGTCAAGGTCTACGCCGGCACGAATATTCTAAAACCGATTCGCTATCCCGTTGCGGCGAATCACCTGCAGGCGAAATTCTCGCTGCCGGCGGCACTCGCGATGATCGCGCTCGCGCGCAAAGCCGGCAAACGGGAGTTCTCGGACGGTTTCGTCGCAGGCGCACCGATGCAGGCGATGCAGCGGCGCATCCAGACGCAGCTCGACCCGGAGATCGAAAAGCTCGGCTTTGACAAGATGCGCTCCCGCATCTCAATTCGATTGAAAAGCGGACGGTGCGTCGAAGGCTGGGCGGACGAGCGCTACCGCGGTGGGCCCGACTATCCGCTGACGGACGCCGAAGTCCAAGCGAAAACCCGCTCCTGCTGCGAAGGCGTCTTAAATGAAAAAAAACAGGCGGCCCTTATCGAGACCGCCTGCTCGGTAACCCAACTGCCGGATGCCGGTGTGTTAATGGTAACCGTCAACCCCTAAGCTCACCTCGTAACTGTGGCCTCCCCTCCCTGAGTATTTTTCGCCGTGTTGGGCTGCTGCTGCGGCGCAGTTTTCTCACTCGGCTGCGCCGCTTTATTCTGTTCGCTCCGCGTGACCTGCACGTTGCCCCCCTGGAGCTCACGGTCGAAGCCGGGGAGGATCGCCTTGAAAAAGGCGTTTTGCACCAGCTTGACGATCATCTGCCAGGTGCTCGTCTGCGGCGACTCGACATCGCCGCTGATCGGAACCACCGTCGCGACTTCCTTGCGCGGCCGGTTCTTCAATATATTCGAGAGT
>DATDFN010000249.1:0-7987 GCA_036522615.1 Binatia bacterium
CGGCGAGCACAACGAGGAGATTTATTGCGGTGAATTGGGATTATCGAAAGCGGAATTGCAAAAGCTAAAGCGCGAGAAGGTCCTCTAGCATGCAATCGCTTAAGGGCATCAAGGTCGTCGAGTTCGCCGCGTTCGCGGCGGGTCCCGTGGTCGGCAAGCATCTCGCCGACCACGGCGCGACGGTCGTGCACATCGAATCGCGCGTGCGCCCCGACGGCTTCCGCGCGCACTATCCGCCGTACAAGGACAACGTCCACGGGCTCAACCGCTCGGGCCTCTACGCGCTCTGCAACAACGACAAGCTCGATATCACGCTGAATCTGAAAAAAGCCCCGGCCGCAACCGAGCTGGCGAAGAAGATCGCCGGCTGGGCCGACGTCGTGATCGAGAACTTCAGCCCCGGCACGATGGCGCGCCTCGGACTCGGCTACGAGGAATTGAGCAAGGCGAATCCCGGCCTCATCATGCTGTCGAGCTCGAACCTGGGACAGAGCGGACCGCACGCGCACCACGCGGGCTTCGGCTCGCAGCTCTCCTCGCTCGCCGGCTTCACGCACCTGACCGGCTATCCCGGCGGCTCGCCGCAGATTCTCTACGGCCCCTATATCGACTACATCGCCGTCGCCTACGGCGCGGTCGCGATCCTCGCCGCGCTCGACTACAAACGGCGCACCGGCAAAGGCAATTACATCGACACCGCGCAGTACGAGACGGGCCTGCAATATCTCGCGCCGATTTTATTGGATTACAAAATCAACGGGCGCGTCGCCGAGCGCAACGCCAACCGCGACCCGCACGCCGTCCCGCACGGCGCCTATCCCTGCAAAGATGACGACCGCTGGTGCGCGATCAGCGTGCGCTCGGACGACGAATGGCAAAAGCTCGTCAAAGCGATGAAGAATCCCGCGTGGGCGAAAAAATTCGCGTCGTTCGACGCGCGAAAAGCCAACGAGGACGAATTGGAGCGCCACGTCGCCGAATGGACGCGCGGCTTCGCCGCGCGCGAGCTGATGGACATGCTGCAAAAGGCCGGCGTGAAAGCCGGCGTAGTGAACCGCATGTGCGACGTGTACGACGACCCGCAGTTAAAGCAGCGCCCGCAGTGGATCGAGATCGAGCACCCCGAGATCGGCAAAATGCACTATCAGCGCCCGCCGTTTCTGCTGACGAAAACGCCGCCCGGACCGCAAAAGCGCGATCCGCTCTTGGCCGAGCACAACGAATATTTCTATCGCGAGCTCTTGGGCTTGAGCGAAGAGGAATACAAAAAGCTCGTCGACGAACAGGTAATCTACTAGGACGAGAGCCGCTCCAGCGACTGCCGCACCGTCGGTCGCTTCCCAGCCTCCACGTCTTCTCTCCGCCGCCCGTGAAAGGTCGTCAGCGTCCGGTTGGCGGACGCGAGCGTCTTGATCTCCATGCAATACGCTTCGAGCTTCGCCGCCGGCAGCGCCCAGAGTGCGACGCCGTCCGACAGCGCGTCGAGATAAGCGCGCGCACCGCAGCAGCCGAGGCTCAGCGCGGCTTTTCCCTGGTTCATTACTTGCGGGATAATGGCGCAGGCGGGCCGGCCCAACGCCGGCGCTGCGCCGCGGTCGACGCGCGCGGCCGCTTCGGTGACCACGAGGCCCTGCCGCGCGTCGGCGAACAGCAGCACGACCTCCGGCGCCGCGGGAAAATCGGCGAGGGGGCCGTAGACGACATGCCGCGCGCGGCGCGGCGCGACCGGAATCGCCGCGACCTCCTCGGGACGGACGTAATCGAGACCGGTCATCGCTTGAACGGCGTCCCGCAGCTCGCTCTCGGTCGCCGCGGTTTGCGGCAGATTGTGCGTATGCATGCCGATGGCGCAGAGCGCGTGGTCCTGCGCCGACGTGGCGAAGGCGCGCGCTGCCGCCCTTTCCCAAAAAGCACAACCCGCGGGCACCACGCCGTCGAACGGCGCGACGCCGGCCGGAATCTCGTCGCGGAAAGCGACCGCGATCGGCGGCAGCTTCAAATCCAGCGAAGCGCTTAAATCCTCGGCGAGCTTTTTATAATCCACTTACCCTCCGTTTCGCTTCACCGCGGTCTGCGGCGGCGGCGGCTTCGACTCGATGATTTTTAATTGCCACGGCGCGGCCGCGTCGTCGACGGTCCCCTCGATCACGACGGGACCGTCGGCAATTTTCCACGGGCCGGCCACGAGGAATTTGTCTTCGCCGGCGAGAAAGTATCGCTTGCCGCCGTGTGCCTCGACACGGCCGCGCGCGCTGATACGAAAGCGAACGACTTTCACGCCCGCTTTTCCCACCGCCGCGCGAATCTCTGCCGGGTGAAAAGCGGCGCCGGGCTTCAAAGTGACCTGAAATTTCTGCTCGCTCACGCTGATCGAGATTTTATCGACGCCTTCCAGGCGCCTCAGCGCGGTCTCCATGACCGCCGCGCAGGCGGTTCAGGTGATGCCTTCAGCGTCGGCATTTACCTTCGAGACCTGCGCCGATGCGGCGCCGCCCGCGACCATCGCGACAAGCGCGAGCGCAAAAAAATATTTTTTCATCGATAGCGAAACCATAACGCGACCCACGAAATTATGAGCACGGCGTTGACGGCGACGCTCGCGCCGAGGATCGTCTTCATCGCCGTCGTGCGCAGGGGCGCGGGCCGGCGCAGCACCAGCCACGCTTCGTAGCCGAGCCCGCCGAGCGCCGCCGCGAAGAAAAGCGGCTGCAGCTCTTGCAGCCACAAAAGGCAGCCCGCGCTAACCGCGGAGATGATCCCAAGTCCCGCCAGGACTTGCGGCAGCACTCATCAGCTCGGCACGAGCAGCGCCGCGACGATGGATATAACTCCAGACCCCTTCGGATCGCTCGTCATACTTCTCTCGTTCTCCCGTATATAGTGGCTCCGCCTCGCGTTAGCAACGACGCGGTGCAAATCTTATCTTGACGCCACCGCGGCTGTGTAATATCTACGCACGTAGCATGGACGCCCGACAAACCGCAGCGGGCTACAACTATAGTCGCAACCGCCTCGTGCGGCGGTTCGCCGTCGTCACATTTCTTACCTTCGTTGTCGTGATCGGCGGATGGGCCTTCACGGCGCGCGATGCGCGGCGCGCCGAGATCGGCGCCGACCGCCTCGTCGCGTACGCGCCGCTGCCGGCCGATTCCGAGGAGAGCTGCGAGTGGACGACGGTCGACGCGGCGCTGGCCGCCGACGCCGGTTTTCCCGACGAATCCGCGGCGAAAGAATCGCCGCCGAAGCAGCCCGTCCGGATCATCCGCGATCCGTACGCGTCCTACAGCTCTGTCGCCGTCGATGCCGCCAACGACGAGGTCGTTCTCACTGACGAGAACCTCTTCAACGTCGTCGTTTACAACCGTCTAGAAAACAGCACTGGCGGCGCGGTCTCCAAGCCCAAGCGCGTCATCGGTGGCCTCAAGACCAAGATCGAATTTCAGAGCGGCCTCTATCTCGATCCGAAAAACGGCGATATCTACGCCGTCAACAACGATACCGTCGACCGGCTCGTTATCTTCTCGCGCCAGGCGAGCGGCGATGTGCGACCCGACCGCCAGGTGCACACGCCGCATGGAACTTTCGCGATGGTCCTGGACGAGGAACACCAGGAAATTCTTCTCACCGTCCAGCACGACAGCGCCGTCGTTACGTTCGCCAAGGCGACAAAAACCGAAGACGCGCCGATCCGCCTGCTCCAGGGCGAGCACACATTGCTGGCCGATCCGCACGGCATCGCGCTCGACGCGAGGAACGATCTCATCTTCGTCGTGAACCACGGCAGCGTGCACCAGGTGCAGCCGGGCAAGCCGACGCTCGAGAGGACTTTCGCAGGCGGCGACGGCAAGGCGAACTGGCCGCTTGGCTTCGGCCACGCGATCCCCGGCTCGGGCAAGAACCTGCCGCCTTCGATCACCGTCTATGCGCGCGGCGCCAGCGGCGACGCGCCGCCCGTCCGCGTCATTCAAGGGCCGAAGACGCAGATGAACTGGCCGACCGGCATCGCTTACGATCCGCGCGCGAACGAAATCTACGTCGCCAACGATATGGGCGACTCGATCCTCGTCTTCCCCGCGTCGGCGAGCGGCGATACTGCGCCGAGCCGCGTGATGAAAGGTCCCAAGACGCTGCTCAAGAATCCCACCGGCGTTTACGTCGACGGGAAGAATGGCGAGCTCTGGGTCGCCAACTTCGGCAACCACACCGCGGCGGCGTACAAGCTCGGCGCCGACGGCGATGTGGCGCCGCTCCGCGTGATCCGCAGCGCGCCGCCGGACAAGCCGACGCTCTCGATCGGCAATCCGCATCCCGTCGCATACGACGGCAAGCGCGAGCAGATACTCGTGCCCAATTGAGTAGCCCACCCGCAGATAGCGGTGTTCGCCAGGCTGGCGAACGGAGGCGCAAACCCGGTAAGAAAAATTGAGGGGCAGAAGACGATGCTCGGCCGGACGATGCACTCGATCGTCTATGACGAGCGCCACGACGAGTTCGTGGTGCCGCAGCAGTTCGGCCAGGCGATCCTCACCTTCCGCGGCGGCGCGGACGGTGAGGAGGCGCCGATCCGGGTGATCCAGGGCTCGCTCACGCAGCTGCGCAACCCGGACCGGCTCGCGGTCGATCCCGTGCATGATGAGATTTTTGTCCCGCAGGGCAACCAGGTCCTCGTCTTCGCCCGCGCGGCCAAAGGCAACGTGGCGCCGATTCGTATCTTGAAAGGGCCCGACACGCAGCTCGGCGCGAACGCGCTCGCGGTCGATCCGGTCCACGATCTGCTCGTCGTCGGCGGCAGGCGAGGGGGCGAAAGCCATCTGCTGATTTTCAAGCGCACGGATGAAGGCAATGCGAAGCCGATGCGCGTCATCGGTGGGCCGAAGAGCGGCCTAGCGCACATCAGCGGGCCGTTCGCCGTCTATCCCGCGCGCAACGAGATCGTCGTGAGCGTGCGCGGCGCCGGCAGCGAGAGCAACGAGATGGCGACGGACGATTGCTTCGTCGGCGTGTGGCGCACAGACGACAACGGCGACGTTCCCCCGCGCTGGAGAATCGGCGGGCCCAAGGGCGTGCTCCGGATGGTGCGCGGCGTCGACCTCGATCCCAAGAACAAGAGCGTCATCGTCACCGACAAGCGGCTGAACGCCGTGCTCACGTTTTACTTTCCCGAGATGTTCTGAGCCGAACGATGCGAAGCCGCAACAGTCGCGTTCTTTGCCTAGCCCTCTTTTGCATCGCCATCCCCGGCATGGCGCGGGCGCAGCTCGGCTCCCGGCCCGCCGACGAGTGGATTAAGAATCTCGACCGCCCCGAGCGCATCGCGAGTCTAAGAATTCCCGAAGTCATCGCGCTCCTTAAGCTGAAGCCCGGCGACAACGTGGCCGACATCGGCGCGGGCGCCGGCGCGTTTTCGCTGCCGTTCGCGCGCGCCGTCGCGCCGTCGGGCAAAGTCTACGCGGTGGACATCGAGCAGGGGCTTTTGGATTACATCGGGCAGAAGGCGAAAAAAGAAGGCCTGGAAAACGTCCGTCCGGTGAAAGGCGAGTTCAGCGACCCGAAAATTCCGGCGCGCGACGTCGATCTGGGGTTTTTTCACGACGTGCTGCACCACATCGAAAACCGCGCCGCTTACCTGAAAGCGCTCGGCTCGTACATCAAGCCCACCGGCCGCATCGCGCTGATCGAGATGAACCGCGACGACCCCAAGACGCCGCACCGGAACAATCCCGAAATGCTCTTGAGCAAGGAGCAAGTCAAAAGCTGGATGGCCGCCGCCGGTTTCCATCCCGTCGAAGAGTTCGATCTTTTCGGCACGCCGAAGTGGTTCATTATCTACTCGCGCTAAGACCGGTCGCTCTAACCGTTTCAATATCGCAGGCGAAGAATTCCGGCTTGACTCGCCGGTGCGAGCCGCGTAATAGTGCCCGCCATACTTTCGATTTTCGGAGGAACATCCCGATGGAATGGAAAGAAGCGCTCCCGCTGCTGCAGGATAATCACACCGGCGTCGCGATCTCGATCAATGCGAAAGGCCGCGCGCAGGCGACCGTCGTCTCGACCGCCGTGCTCGACGGCAAGGTCGGCTTCGCCTCCCGCGCCTGGACGGTCAAGGCGAAGAACATCAAGCGCACGGGGCGCGCGACCCTTACCGTCATCAAGCTCGAGACGCGGCGCTATGTGACCGTGGAAGGTCCCGCCTCGGTCGAGCCTTGGCAGGACACGCCCGCGCACATCAAGCGGCTGAAGGATCTCTATACGTCGATGGGCCGCGCGCCGAAAGGCGGCGACGAAGAGTTCGCCAAGCAGATGCGCGAGGAGCAGCGCAACATCATTCTCGTCACGCCCGAGCGCATCTACGGCAGCCTGAAGGCGGGCACGTAGCGCTCGTACGCGCCGAAAAGCGCTTGGAATCCCGGCCATCTTTGGCGGCCAAAAAATTTTTTTATTGTTGAAGCGCGCGCGGCTGTGCTAAAAGGTCGCGCCATGAGCAAGACGCTAACCCTCGGCATGAACGAGCGCGAGCGGCGCATCGTCCAGAACGTCGAGGACTACGGCTGCCACGTCGCTTTCATCCGCGAAAGCGCCGGCCTGCCCGGCTTCGCCTACTCGATCGGCCTCTACCACAACTTCCGCCATCCCGAAATCATTCTCTTCGGCCTCGAGACCGAGGTGATGACGCGGACGATCAACCAGCTCGCGCACCAGATCCGTGTGGGAAAGATGTACGACGCCGGCTTCGACTATCCCGAGGTGCTCGACGGCCTCGAATGCCGCTTCCACTACGTGCAGAACCACTGGCAGCTTTTGTTCGCCTCGATCGCGCGCTGGTTCTACGAGGCCGACGACGTGCCCTTCCTGCAATGCGTCTGGCCCGATCAGCGGAAAAAATATCCCTGGAGCGCCTACTACCGGCCCGACCGGCTGCCGGAGCAGCCGTGGCTGTTTCGCGAGGACGCGCGCGACGCGGGCGTAGAGGGCTTCATCCAGGCGACTTACGGCGACGAAGGCATCGACAGCGTGCTCAAAATCTTCGACGAGCGCGCCGCGACGCAGACAACCACCTCAGCGTGCCCGAAGCACCGCTACGATCGCCTCACCTGGCCCTTCGAGCGGCCGTCGCGCCTACGCGTCTTCTCGCACGCCGACCTCCAGCCGGAGAAAATCCTGGCCGTCTTCCACGAGGACGACGGCAGCTGGTTCGTCATGTCGCGCGCCCAGGGCGACGACGAGGCCGCGACCGAGCGGTGTCTCGGCTGCCTCGCCGCCGCCGATCCGTCGCTCGCCGAGATCGCCGACCTACCGCGCGGCTGGGCGGCGCGCCGGCCGAGCCCGTCCCACGCCTGGCGCCGGCGCCCCGGCGGCTGATCTTTTCCCGGTTGAATTCGTCACGCGCAAGCTGCTAAGACGGCTTCAGCGAACATTCGAGGGATTCGCCATGAAGCTCGCGTCTATTCTCCTCCTTAGTCAGCTTCTTTTCGTTTCTTTCCCGGCTCACGCGATCGAGAACGTCCGCGTCGCCTACCCGTCGATGAACACGTCGGTCTACTGCCTCATCATCGCGCAGAAGGAAGGCTACCTCAAAGAAGAAGGGCTCGACGTCCAGCTTCTCAGCATCCGCGGCGAGATCGCCATCCGCACGGTGCTCGCGGGCGAAGTCGACTTTTTCACCAATGCCGGCAGCGCGCTCGCCGCCGCGGTGCGCAACGTTCCGGTCAAGATCGTCACCGTGTTTCAGGACAAACCCTCGTGGGATCTGATCGCGTTGCCGACGATCAAATCGATCGCGCAGCTGCGCGGCCAGAACGTCGCGATCATGTCGCCGGAGGGCTCCCTCGCCGTCGTCGCGCGCGAGATTCTCAAACAAAACGGCCTCGACCCGGCGAAGGACGTTAACCTCGTCGTCATGGGCGGCGACGAGGTACGCCTCCCGGCGCTGCAGGCGAAGGCGATCCAGGCGACGCTCTTCAACACCGGCACGAGCATCAAGGCGCAG
>DATDFN010000250.1:0-12440 GCA_036522615.1 Binatia bacterium
CGTCCCGGTTTGATGAACTTCTCCGCGCCGTCGACGACGCCGCGGAGCACGCGGCCGGCCGCGCTCAGCGCATTCACTTCGAGCGCAGTTTTTTTGAGCCGCATCGGCTCGAACAGCGCGTCCTCGTCGATCCATCGGACATCGGGCAGCGCGCGACGCATCTCTTCAAGCTGCGGCAGCGGAAAGCCGCGGCCGGAATCGACGAGCCCGATGCGGGCCTTGGCGAGTCCCTTCTCTTTGACTAATTCCGCGCCCGCGCCGCCGACCTGGTTCGACGCCCGCACGTCGTCGACCCACGTGAGCGTCTTCGCGAAGGGAATATCGCGGCTGCCGATGTTGAGCAGGAGCGAAAGCGCGCCGTCGCGCGGCACGACGGCGATGCCGCCGCGGACTTTGGGAAAATAATTCGTCAAATAGCAGAGATCCGCGAACGAATAATTGTCGCCGTAGATCACGAGCGCGTCCAGGCCGCTATCCGCCATCGCCTTCCGCGCCGCCGCGAGACGCGACTCGAATTCCGCCCGCGGAGCCGCCTTCGGGTCCCAGGTGGAGCAGCCTCTTTTGAGAACGGAGTGGCGTCCGAAGATCATCGCGTCACTCCTTTATATAGAGATCCCAAGACGAGCGCGTCATCGGCTCGGCCTGCGCCGCGGTCATGACGACGGTATCGCCTAGCGTCATGTAGCCGGTCTCCGGCAGATACTGGTTCGGATGTACGATGAAGGTCATGCCTTCCTCCAGCCGCGTATCGTTGCCGTCTTCCAGATTTCCCGGCGCGGATGAGCCGCAGCCGAGTCCGTGGCCGCGCACGCGCATGAAGGGCGGCCTGCAGTATTTTTCGTAGCCGGCTTCGATCAACGCGCCGTTGATCGCGGCGGCGACGCCGCTCGCCGGCGCGCCGGTCTTCGCGGCGTCCATGCCCAATTGCATCGCGGTTTTGAGCAGCGCGTATTTTTCCTGCACGACCGGCGCCGGCCGGCCGAGAACCACCGTGCGGCAGATCTGCACGAACAGCCCGCCGACGCACGGCGTGATCTCGCCGATGATGATGTCGCCTTGCTGCACGACGCGGTCCGTCGGCGGATGGAGCGCGTTGTTGTGGTGGTGCGCGACGACCATGCCGAAGTTGTCCTCGGCGCCGAGCGCGCGCATGCGGTACTCGACGATCGCCGCGAGCTCGTATTCTTTGAGGCCGGGCCGCGCCTCCTCGTGCAGCGACCGGACGCCGGCGTCGGCGATGGCGGCGGCTTTGCGCAGCCTTTCGAGCTCGAATTCCGTCTTCCGGCGCGCGATGTTTTCGATGATATCTTTCGCGTTGACCGGCTTTTGCGAAAGCGCTTTCACAATATCGTCGTGCAAAGCGACGTGCATCGATTCGCGGCCGATCAAACCGACCTTACCGGAGAGCTTCGGCACCAGGCTCCAGAATTCTTTGAACGGCCGGACATCCTGCACCCATGACTCGTCCTTCGCGCGCGGGATGTCCCACGCGGGCGTGACGAAAAGCACCGGGTCGCTCTCGACCGGAAACACCAGCATCGTTTCCGGCCCGACGCCGATGAAATCCGTCAGGTAGGCGACGTAATTCATGCGCAAGAAATTATGGCGTCCGGCATCGAAGATCAGCAGCGTATCGATGCCCTGCTCGCGGATCGCCTGCCTGACTTTCGCGGCGCGCCTCTTGTATTCCTGTTCGCCGTTCATGGCTCCCCCTAATCCGCCGCCGGCATGTAGCCGAGCGAGCGGTCGCGCTCCATCGATTCGCGCGGTCTCTGCGTGGAACAGCCGAAGCCGCCGCCTCCGGCGGTGAAGAAAGTCACGCTGCCGTCTTTCTTGAGCGGCAGGTTCGGCCGCTTGGTCATCCAGGCGCCCGCGTCCTCGGGCGATTGCTTGACGAGCGCTTTCGCCGGGGCGCCGCCGTCGCCGCCGAAAAGCCCCCAGGGCGGCGTGCGCGTCCGCTCGACGTTGATGTTGACCATGCAATCGCACAGCGTCTTCACCGTGATCTCGATGCCGAGGCCGCCGCGGAATTTTCCCGCGCCGCCGCTGCCTTCGCGGAGCCGGTGCTGCTCGACGAGCACGGGATAATAGAGCTCCTGCAGCTCGACGGGCGCGTTCTGTACATCCCCCTGGCACATCGATACGGTGGCGTTTTGGCCGTCTTCGCTTGCGCGCGCGCCCCAGCCGCCGCCCATGATCGTCTGGCACAGATAGCGCCTGCCGGTGCGCGGGTCGTTGCCGAAGAACGCGTAGCCGCCCATGTCGCCTTTGTGGCCGGCGGCGATTTTATCCGGCAAGGCCGGCGCGAGCGCTTTGAAAATGAGATCGATCACCGTCGGCAGCGTGCGGCTCCAGTTGCCCACCGGCGCCGGCGGCGTGGCGCTCAAAATTTTCCCCGGCGGTATGACAACCTTCAGCGCGCGAAAGCAGCCCTCGTCGATCGGCGAGAAGGGGCTCACCAGACACTTGAAAGCGACGCGCGCCGCCGCGACCGCGCCCGACTCTCCCGAATTGATCGAGCCGGGCACCTGGCCGCTGATCTCCGAAAAGTCGATGGTCATTTCATCGCTCTCGACGATCACCTTCACCTTGAGCGGCACCGGCCGGTTGAGATCGACGCCGTCGCTGTCGAAGAGCGCTTCGGCTTCATAGATGCCGGGCTTGATGCGCGCGACCTGCCGGCGCGCGAGCGCCTCGGACTGATCGCCGATGGCGGCGACGCAGCGCAGGAAGACATCGAGGCCGTAGCGGCCGACAAGCTCCGCCAACCCGCGCTCGCCGACGCGGCAGGCGGCGATCTGCGCGCGCAGGTCGCCGAGGCAGCTCTCGGCGAAGCGCACGTTGTCCGAAATCAATTGGAAGAGATCGCGGTTGGGCTCTTCGCCGCGGTAGAGCCGGAGCGAGCGGAACTGCAGCCCTTCCTCGTAAATTTCCCGCGTGCCGCTGTAGCCGAAGCCGACGCGCGTGCCGCCGATGTCGATCCAGTGCGCGCGCACGGCGAGAAACGCGACTAATTCGCCGCGGTGAAAAAACGGCGTGTAGACGACGACGTTGTTCAAATGCTGGCCGCAGACGTAGGGATGATTCATGATCAGCACGTCGCCGGGCTGGAAGCCGTCGCGGCCGTGTCTGCGCACGCCGTCGACGATCGCCGGCCCCAGGTCCGCGAGAAAGATCGGCAGCGCGCCGAAGTTCTGCGAGAGAATGTTGCCGTCGGGATCGACGATGCCCACGCAGTAGTCGCGGACCTCGTAGATCATCATGTTGTACGAGGTCTTGCGCAGCACCGTCGCCATCTCGTTGGCGATGTGCGCGAGGCCGCTGCGCACGACCTCGACGGTGATGGGATTGAATTCCGCCGGCATCTATTTCTTTTCGTCCGCGGTCACCGCGCGCGAGGCGGAATGGATCGGCACGGTCGCTTCGCGCAGCGAATAGAGATACTTGATCACGTCTTCGTTCGACATGTACTTGCTCATGTCGTAGCGCTCGCGGTGCACGATCTGCTCGAGCGGCCGGCGCACGCCTTCGTGGGCGGGAACGTCGGGGTAGCCGATCGGGATGATGAGATAGAGCTTCAGCAGGTCGGGAACGCCGAGAACGCGCTTGTGCGGCTCTTCGACGTGGATCGACACCCATTCGGAGGTGAGTCCGAGCGACGCGACCGCAAGGTGAATCAGGAACGAGGCGTTGGCGAGGCCATCGGTCAAATGCGATTGGTCGCGGCCGAAGGTGTGCGCGCCCATGACCGTGCCCCACTGCCGCCGGCCGTCGCCGAGGACGACGATCACGGCCGGCGCTTGATGCCAGTTGGCCTTCGCCTTATTGAACCGCAGCGATTCGTGCGGGTCGTTCTTCACTTGGTAGGAGGGATGGCGCAGGTTATACTCGCGCTGCTGCTCCATCCAGAAAATGAAGTCCGTATTGTATTCGGAATACGCGTCGCGTAGATCCTTTTTGATCTTGGGATCGGTGACGACGACAAACTCCCAGGGCTGGGAGTTCGCTCCCGACATCGCCCAGCGGGCGACCTCGAGAATCTTGTTGATGGTGTCTTCCGGGATCGGATCGGGACGGAACTTGCGCACGCTCATGCGCGTCTTCACGAGCTTGAGCAGCGTGTCGTAGGTTTGGCTGTTATCGCCCATTAGCTCCTCCAATAGTCAGCGCGCGCCGAACGGGAATCGGCACTACGGATTCACGGCGCGCGCTTACCATATCGGCGCAGCGATAAGCGGTCAAGTTTCAACGGATGAGAACGGAAATGTAGTTGAGGCGGCCGCGGGGAGTCCCTACGAAAATTTCACAGCGAATCGCTAACGATCTCGTAGATCGCGACGGCTTGTCAGCCCGCCGGACGGGTTTGCATCGCGCTACCGGTGCGTGACGGTTCGCCTCCGGACGTCAGCAGATACCAGATGACGATCAGCGGAACCAACATCGAAAGCAGCAGGCGAACAATGAGCTCGCCTTGGATCAAGACGCTCGCCGCCAGCAGCAGATTGAGCACGGCGGCGGTCCATCCGGCTCCGCGCGCCCAGGCGCGTCCGGTCCATAAGCCGAAGGCGAACAGTACGTACAGAGCGGCGATCGCCGCGACGAGCGCGCCTCTCGCGAACGCCACCATCCCGATGACCGGCAAAAGCACGATTCCTCGCCCCATGAGATCACTGCCGATCTGGAACCAGCCCATGGCGCGCAAAACGCCGAAGGCGGCCTGCGCGACGGAAAGAACCGCGACTACTTTCGTGTCGAATCCGCGGCGCATGAACGCCTCCTATTCTTCCGGCACGTTCCCGATACGGTCGCTGGTCGACCTCTCTACTTCAATTCGAGCAGCGCGGCAAGCCCAAATAGCAGACGAGAATGGAGAACGACGATAGAGAAAAGGTGGGGCCGTGTCAGTAGTTCCAGTCTCTCAACAGCCAGTCCAGAGCGACGCCGAAGTCGTAGAACGCGCGGATTTTCACACCTTGATTCGATCCCGCCGAGGCGACGACCATCAATTGCCCGTACTGGTCGATATCGCGGCCGCACACGAGCGCGATCTTATTGTCGATCCCCAGGCGGCTTTCGAGCAGGCCTTTGAGGATAGCGCCTGTGCCGGAAGCGTCGGCATTCCAGCTCGCCTCACGCAAGTCGAGAAGCGCGGGCTCTCTCAGCACCGGGAATGCGCTTGCGAATTGGCAGAGAATTCCGTGGAAGTCCGCGATCTCCAGCTTTCCGCGCGCCGTTGCCCGCATGTACAGCTTTCCACTGTCCGACCAGACCAGTCGAATTTCCAAATCCACGGCCATAAGGCTCCTCGCAAGACTAGTTATGAAACGGCCGCGCCGGGAAATGCGTCCGGAGCGACTTCCGCGCGCAGAATGGTGACTTAATTGAAGCGGCTTATCGGGGCGGATTTTGACGCTGTAGCGCGGTCGCTGACATCAGCCATTCACGGTCTCATGCGAGGTATATATAAGACCGCCGGCTTGGTGGCGTCTTGACATTCGACGCCAATCGATTGACAGTTTGTATCGTACCTCGCCTGCGCCTCGTCTCTATACGCAAGCTGATCGCCGGACACGACGAACAACCCTGGCGCATTTCGGTTCCGGGGCGGCTTTGATATAGTGGTGGCTTGGTCTCGTTATGGCGGAGTTAATGGAAAAACAGCCGTGCGCCGAGGAAAGCGCGGAAGCGATGGCGGCGCGCTATCAGGCGCTGCTGGAGGTTTCAGAGGCGATCGCGCTGCATGGCGACCTGCACGCGCTGTTTCACGATCTCGCGGTTCGCCTGCCCCGCGTGGTGAATTTCGACTCGATCGGACTCGTTTTGCACAATCCGGCCACGGACACCGTGCGGCTTCACCTGATGGAGACGCGCGGGGATTCGAAATGGGATCGAGAGATTCCCGTCGTCGATCTGCCGGTCGATCAAGCCCTCAGTGGAATCGCCTGGCGCGAGCAGGAGTCGCTCGTGGTGTTCGATACGGATAAAGACACGCGCGCGCCCCAAGGCGCGGCGGTGCTGAGCCGCAACAACATAAAGTCGTGCTCGGTCGTGCCGTTGACAACGCCCTACCGCCGTCTCGGCGCGATCATTTTCGGCAGCCAGCGCTACAACGACTATAACTGCGCCGACCTCCAGTTTCTCGAACAGGTGGCGAAACAGGTCGCCGTCGCGGTCGACAACGCGCTGCGCCGGCAGGACGCGCAACGGCTTCAGGCCGAGCTCCAGCACGAGCGCGATCGCCTGCGGCTCCTGCTCGATCTCAACAACAATATGGTCTCGAACCTGGACCTGCGCGCCGTCCTGCGCGCGGTCTCGGCGAGCATCCGCCGCGTAATGGATTGCGACATGGTCGGCGTGACGCTGCCCGATATCGCCAACGACGGCATGCGCATCTTCGCACTGGATTCACCGACCGACGGGAAGAGCCTGCTGCGAGAGGAATTCACCGTTCCGATGACCCAATCGATATCGGGCAAAGTCTTCCGCGAAGGCAAGGCGTGGCACGGAAGAATCGCCGACGGCGTCGAGCCGTATCGGTCGCTCAAGTCGCCGCTGCTCGCCGACGGCTTTCAATTCGCGTGCATGGTGCCGCTCATCAGCCGCGGCCGGGCGTTCGGCGTTTTGGCGATGGGCCGCAAGCAGCCGCCGCCCTTCGCGCAGGAGGATGTCGATTTTTTGATGCAGCTGTCGACCCAGGTGGCGATCGCCGTCGAGAACGCGCTGGAGCACCGCGAAGTGACCGAGGTCAAGGAGCGGCTGGCGAACCAAACGCTTTATCTGCAGGAGGAGATCCGCACCGAGCACAATTTCGAGGAGATCATCGGCGACAGTCAGACGCTGAAAGAGACGCTCAGGCAAGTCGAGACCGTAGCGCCGACCGATTCGACCGTTCTCATCCTCGGCGAGACCGGCACCGGCAAAGAGGTGATCGCGCGGGCGATCCACAATCTCAGCGCGCGCCGCGACCAGACCTTCGTCAAAGTCAATTGCGCGGCGATCCCGCTCGGCCTTTTGGAGAGCGAGCTCTTCGGCCACGAGCGCGGCGCGTTCACCGGCGCGATCGCGCAAAAGATCGGGCGCTTCGAGCTGGCCAACCATGGCACGCTCTTTCTCGATGAAGTCGGCGATATCCCCCCCGAATTGCAGCCGAAGCTTTTACGTGTCCTTCAAGAGCAGGAATTCGAGCGGCTCGGAAGCGCGAAGACGGTGAAGGTGAACGTCCGCCTCATCGCGGCCACCAACGCCGATCTCGTGCACATGGTGGAAGAGCGGCGCTTTCGCGCCGACCTATACTACCGTTTGAACGTGTTTCCGATCCGCGTGCCGCCGCTGCGCGACCGCGCCCGCGATATCCCGCTGCTCGTGCGCTATTTTACGCAGAAATACGCGCGCCTGATGAAGAAAAACGTCACGTCGGTGCCCGCCGACGCGATGGCGGCGCTGGCGCGGTATTCGTGGCCGGGAAACATCCGCGAGTTGGAGAACCTGGTCGAGCGGGCGGTGATTTTATCCCCCGGACCGGAGCTGCGGATTCCACTCGGCGAACTCAAGGCCGCAGTGGCGCCGCCGTCGACGTCGTCATCGGATCATGTGACGACCCTCGAAGCGGCGGAGCGCGAGCATATCCTCCGCGCGCTCGCCGAAACCAAGTGGCTGATCGGCGGGCCGACCGGCGCGGCCGCGCGTCTCGGCATGAAGCGCACCACGCTGCAGTCGCGGATGAAGAACTTAGGCATCACGCGCCCCAAGTAGCGCGCCGGCGATCCGGTTCACCCGATGGCCACGCCGCTTTTTAAGATCGCTTCGAAGTCGATGCCGAGCAGATCGCCGATGCGCTCGATCGTGATATCCGGCGCGGGGCAGCTTTCGACGAGCTTTCGATCCAGCGCATAGTGCCCCTGCCGCGGGAAGACGGTCGTGACGCGGCGGCCGTAGATTTTCTTCACGGCGGTGAGGATGCGGATCTTGTCGTCGATCAATACGTAGTGGTCCGCCGGGTAGCGCCGCTCCACATCCTCCAATTCGATTTCCTTGTGAATGTAGATGAGGACGTCGCCGTCGAAAGCTTCGTGCAATCCCGAGCGCCATACCTTGAGCGGCTGGAAAACGACGTCGCCGTCGGAAAGAATGACGGGCTTGCCGAATTTCTTCGCATGCGCGACGGCGTCGAGCGAATTGGGGAACAGGCGGTTGGCGAACGGATATTCCACAAAAAAGCGCGAGACGGTTAACAAGTGCGGGTCGCGCGGATAGTTCGCGCGGTAGAGCTGCAGCGCGCCGAGGTAGTCGGCATATCCCACCTTGGTGCGCAGTTCCTCGAATAACGTCCAGTAGCGCTCCTGGCGCTCATGGCCGACTTCGCGCTCCAGATGGTTCTTGAGGTCGAGCGCGATATGGTCGTTGTCGAGCAGCGTGTTATCGACGTCGAAGAGAAAAACGATTTGCGGGCTCATGCGTCGCTCCCACGATGGTTGTTGACCGATGAGCCACCACCGGATGAACGGCGGCCTTCATCAGCAATATCAGATGTAAGGCAAAGTCAAAACAACGAGCCTGCCGGCTTCGGCAAGCTTTATTACGATTTCATCTTTCCGAAATGTTGAAGGCGCCCGCCAACGCAGCGTAACTAAGCGCCGACATGTCGGCGCTCCGACGATAAATCGGCAGAGCTGCGCCCCTTCCTATTTTTTCAATATCCACTTCGCGCTTTCCAAGTGCTTGGATCATCACCGTTTGCCGCAAGGCTGCGGCGTTTGTTTGCCGTGGTATGACCTTTGCCTCTTCACACGCGTATTATTTCCTGTAGAACGATTCAGAGGAGGAACACCATATGAGCGCGGAAAAGAAATTATCGGGCAAGGTCGCGATCGTAACCGGAGCGTCCAAGGGCATCGGCGCCGGCATCGCGAAGGAGATGGCCGCCGCGGGAGCGTCGGTCGTCGTCAACTATTCGTCGAGCAAGAAGGGCGCGGACGAAGTCGTCGCCGCGATCAAAAAGAACGGCGGTCAGGCAATCGCCTTGCAGGCCGACATGGCGAAGAAGTCGGAGATCGAGCGTTTGTTTTCAGAAGCGGTGCGGGCGTTCGGCAGGGTCGACATCCTGGTGAACAACGCGGGCATTTACGAGTTCGCGCCGCTCGAAGCGATCACCGAGGAGCACTTCCACAAACACTTCAATCTCAACGTCCTCGGAGTGATTCTCGCCTCGCAGCAGGCGGCGAAATATTTCGGCCGCGAAGGCGGCAGCATCATCAACATCAGCTCGCTTGCAAGCACTAAGGCGCCGCCTACGTTCGCGGTGTACAGCGCCACCAAAGGCGCGGTCGATACCTTGACGAAGGCGCTCGCCAACGAGCTCGGCCCGCGCAACATTCGCGTCAACGCCATCAATCCCGGCGTGGTGATAACCGAAGGCGTCCACGCGGCGGGAGTCGTCGGCAGCGATTTCGAAAAGCAGGCTGTCGCGCAGACGCCGCTCGGCCGCACGGGGCTGCCCGCGGATATCGCACCGGCGGCGGTTTTTCTCGCCTCGTCCGATGCGTCGTGGCTCACAGGCGAAACGCTGGTCATCTCGGGCGGCCTGAACTGAGAGCCGCCCCTCATCTTCGACAGGCTAGCGGGCGCGGTGAAATCGCGTAAGGAGGGTAGATGAGGTGAAGATCGGCTGCCTATTTCTCTGCGCCTTTATTCTGGCCCCCGGTCTTGCGGCCGACGGCGTTGCGATGGAATCGGACGGCGTCGTCTTGAGAGAGCGCTTGGCGGGGACCAACTACTGTCGACTGCGGTTTCCGGCCATTCGCGAAGACACTCTCGGGACGGCGTATCCGACGCTCAAGAGCCCGGATTCCGGCGACCTCATCGATTTCTACGGACCGTGCGATGAGAATCCTGTCGGACCCCGCCAGGTGCTTTCGCAATTGCAGGCCAGACAGCGGCTCCGGCGTATGGAACGCGGAAATTGAATCGCTGACAGCGAGCGAGGAACACGAGCGCGGGGTGAATCAAAGACAAAGAAAGGATTGAAAAATGCACTACACAACGCTCGGCGATACGGGTCTCCTGGTGTCGCGGCTGTGCTTCGGCGCGATGACGTTCGGAGGGGGCGAAGGCATTTACAAGGTCATCGGCGCGAGTGGCCAGAAGGAAGCCGACGAGCTCATCAAGGCGTCGGTTGAGGCGGGAATCAATTTCTTCGATACCGCGGATGCGTACGCCGAAGGCGAGAGCGAGACGATCCTCGGCCAGTCGTTCAAGAATCTGAAACTCTCGCGCAAGGACGTCGTCATCGCAACTAAGGTCTACAGCCGCGTCGGACCGGGGCGGAACGATGTCGGCGCTTCGCGCGGTCATATCATGGATGCCGTCGACGCGAGCCTGAGCCGTCTGCAAACCGACCACATCGACCTGTACCAGATCCACGCGAGCGACCGCGTGACTCCCGTCGAGGAGACGCTCGGCGCGCTCGATACGCTCGTGCGCAACGGCAAGGTGCGCTACATCGGGGTCTCGAACTGGCCGGCGTGGAAAATCGCGAAGGCGCGCGGCATATCCGAGCTTAAGAACTTTACCCGCTTCGATACGCTGCAGGCGTATTACTCGATCGCCGGCCGCGATCTCGAGCGCGAGCTCGTTCCTTATCTCGAAGCGGAAAAGATGGGACTCCTCGTCTGGAGTCCACTCGCCGGCGGCCTCCTCTCCGGCAAGTTCAGCCGGAACAATCAGAAGCCCGAAGGCTCGCGCCGCTCCGATTTCGACTTTCCCATCGTCGACAAGGAGCGCGCCTGGAAAATTCTCGACGTCATGGCGCCGATCGCGAAGGCGCACGACTGCAGCGCCGCGCGCGTATCGCTCGCGTGGCTGCTGACGCGGCCGGTCGTCACTTCGGTGATTATCGGCGCGAGGAGAATCGGCCAGCTTCAGGACAATCTCGCCGCCGTCGACCTCAAGCTCACGGACGACGAGATCAAAAGACTCGATGAAGTCAGCGCGCTGCCGCCCGAATACCCCGGCTGGATGATCCCCCACCAAGGCACCGACCGTCTCGGCGCGTTGGGGAGCCCGGTTTGGGAGCAGCGGCGCCAAGCATGAACGGCGGAAGCCGAGTCTGATCGCGAGGAATAAGCCCGCTTCGGCGCGAGGAAGGGCGGCGATCCCCTCCTCTGCGGATCGCATCCGCCGGCCGTTGAAAGGATCACCCGAAATGAAAAAAGATATTCACCCCAAGGTTCGTCAGGTGGTTTTTCAAGACACTTCTTCTGATTGTTCCTTTCTCGGAACATCGACCATGGATTCAAAAGAGACGATCGAGTGGAAAGACGGGAAGACCTATCCGCTGATAAAGCTCGAGATATCGTCGGCCTCGCATCCGTTCTTCACCGGCAAACAGCGCGTGGCCGATGCCGGCGGTCGCATCGACCGTTTCAAGAAAAAATACGGAAAGAAGTAAAGCCATCAAGACGACAACCGATGCGCAGGTGAGCAGACAAAGGGAGGAGAACCCCATGTATCGTAAATTCACGGCCTCTCTTTTGTCTCTCATTGTCGCCGCATGCGCGAGCATGCAACAACCTTCTACGGTCAACGTGCCGGATAAGCTCAAGCCTGGTCCGAATGAATCGCTGGCGATGATCGTTCCTGCGAAAGGCGTGCAAATCTACGAGTGTCGAGCGAAACAGGATCAACCCGGCGCGTATGGATGGGCATTCGTCGCTCCGGAGGCGGATCTCTTCGATGCCAACGGCAAGAAGATCGGCAGACACTATGCAGGTCCCCATTGGGAATCGGCCGACGGCAGTAAGATTGCCGGCACGGTGAAAGCAAGTGCCGATGCGCCACCGGCCGACGCCATACCGTGGTTGCTGCTCGAAGCGAAATCTGACGGCCCTCAGGGTTCGTTCACCAAGATTACCAGCGTACAACGCTTAAATACCGTTGGCGGCGTTGCTCCTAAAACCGCTTGTTCCCAATCTGCTCTCGGGACAACCGTACGAGTCCCTTACACGGCGGACTATTACTTCCTCACCGAGAAGTAAGTTGTTTTGATCATTGTTTGGCAGCCGCCGCGCCGCCGCCGAAATCTCGGCGTCTGCCGAAGACTCGGCGCGTCTTGAGCGCTGCTTCAGCGCGGCAAAATCGACACACGCCTCCAAGTTTCGCGATTCTTAACGCTTTTCTCGCTTAATCGCATTTTGTCCTGTTCTGGCATCGCGATTGCCTATGCATGGCTAGAGAGGGCAAAGAAAATGAAAACTGTAGTTGCGGCATTTGGCCTCATGGGCGCTTTGTTGCTTTCGCCGGTCTCGGCCGACGAGCTGACGAAGCAAGACCTGCTGCATAGGGTTCGGCCGCCAGCTGAGAAGCTGTCGCTCGTCTGGGCCGCCCGAATAGTCAATGACGACAAACCTCTCGGCATCGTCACGATGTACGACGATCCCGCAACG
>DATDFN010000251.1:0-31164 GCA_036522615.1 Binatia bacterium
GCTTACGCCTGCGCGCCGACGCGCGGGCGCCATTTATCGAAGTGGTGCTCGATGCGGCTCAATGCCTCCATCCCGAGCATACCCGAGATCGCGAAGATCAGCACGCCGACGAAAACTTTGTCGGTCTGGAAGGTCGCGCCCGCGACCGTGATCATGAAGCCGATGCCGGCGGTCGCGGCATAAAGCTCGCCGACCATGACGCCGACGAGCGCGCGGCCGAGCGCGATCCGCAGCCCCGACAGGATGAACGGCAGCGTCGCGGGCATGACCACGCTTTTGAACACCATCCACTCCGTAGCGCCGAAACTGCGCGCCGCGTTGAGCAGGGAGGACGGCGTCGTCTTTACACCGTCGCGCGCGTTGACGATGATCGGCACCACGGCGCCCAAAAAGATGATTCCCACCTTCGACATGATGCCGATGCCGAGCCAAATGATGACCAGCGGCAGCAGCGCGACGCGCGGCGTCGCATTCATCGCGTTGACGAACGGATCGAAGACCGCGCTCGCTTTCTTGTTCCAGCCGATGAGAATGCCGAGCGGAATCGCCACGGCGACGGATAGCAAATAGCCGCCGGCGAACTCGATCGAGCTCACGCGGAGATCGTTCCAGATCTCGCCGCTGCTGAAGAGATCGACGGCTGCCTTCCAGATGTACGACGGAGAGCTCATGAACATCGGGTTCACGCGCAGGAAGGGGATCGGGTTGTAGGCGCTCACCGGACCGCCCATGAATTCCCAGAGCAGCAGGAAGATCGTCACGGAAATCGTGCCCAGGATCTTCCGCTCGTGGTTGAGATAAAATTTATAGACCCAGGGCGCCTCGGCGACCCGTACGTCTAAAAGTACTTCCTCTTGAGTCTCTGCCATAAAAGTATCCTCCGTTCCTCAATATGGGTTTATCCAGTCGCTGCGTTGCGGTTGTTCGAATCGCCGCGCGTCGCGCGCGGGAAAAAGACTCGGGGATGGAGCACGCGCTCCCGGCGCTGCTCGGCGTCGAGGATGCGCGCTCGCGCGATCAACAAATCTTTCAATGAGACCACGCCGAGGACGGCGCCGCTGTCGCGGTCGAGCACCGGAAAGCGGGTGAGGCCGGTTTCCGCCATGCGGTAAACCACGGCGCGGAGCGGCTCGTCGGGGTAGGCGACGACCGGATTGCGCCGGACGGCATCCTCGATGGTCGAAGCCTTGCCGTGGCCGTCGGTCGGCTGCATGCGCTGAATGTCGCCTTCGGTCAGAACTCCGGCCAGGCGCTTCTTTTCGTCGACGACGGGATACAAACGCTGGCGCCGCCTGCGGTCGCCCGAGTGCAGCGAGAGCATCAGCTGCTTGAGCGGCGTGTGCGCCGGGACGGCGATCGAGTTCGCCGGCATGACCTCGCGCACGAAGAGGATCTCCAGCGGGTCGATCGCGTACTCGCGCGACAGGTGGTAGCCGCGCCGCGCGACTTTCTCCGTCAGGATCGAGCGGCCGAGAACCAGCACCGTGAACGTGTAGGCGATGACGGTCGCGACGGTAAGCGGCAAAAGAATGTTCACGTCGTGCGTGAGCTCGAGGACGAAGATGACCCCGGTGAACGGCACGCGCATCGTCCCGCCGAGGATCGCGCCCATACTGATGAGCGGCCAGAAGCCCGCGCCCTCGCTCGGCAGCCAGCCGGCCTCCAGCCCGCCGAGCGCGCCGCCCATCATCAGGAGCGGCGCGAGCACGCCGCCCGACGTGCCGGAGCCGAGCGAGATCGACCAGATGGCGGACTTCACCAGCAGAATGCCGAGAATGATCTTGGTCGGCGCGTCCTCGCGGATAAGCGACTCGATCACGTCGTAGCCGACGCCGAGCGCCTGGGGAAAAATGAGGCCGCCGATGCCGATCGCGAGGCCGCCGATCGCCGGCCACCACATCCAATGAATCGGCAGCTTCTTAAAACCGTCTTCGGCGGCGTAGACGGCGCCGGTGAGAAGCGCCGACAGCGCGCCGGCGGCGATACCCGCGACGACGCACCCGGCGATGCCTCCCGGCCCGATGAAAACCGGGTGCGCGGTGGTCGGGAAGAGCGGGCCGAGGCCGATAATGTAGCGGCGCACGATCGTCGCGGCCGCGGCCGCGACGCCGACGGGAATAAGGCTGCGCGGCTTCCACTCGAAGAGCAGCAGCTCGACGGCGAGCAGCAGCGCCGCGAGCGGCGCGGCGAAGGTCGCCGCCATGCCTCCGGCGGCGCCGGCGACGAGAAGCGTCTTGCGCTCGGCGCTGGTCAAATGAAAAAATTGCGCGATCATCGAGCCGAACGCGCCGCCGGTCATGATGATCGGACCCTCGGCGCCGAACGGACCGCCGGAGCCGATCGAGACCGCCGCCGAGAGCGGCTTCAGAAAGGCGACCTTCGGCTCGACGCGGCTGCCGTTCATGAGGATCGCCTCGATCGCCTCGGGGATGCCGTGGCCGCGGATGCGCTCGGAGCCGTAGCGCGCCATCAAGCCGATGATGAGCGCGCCGACGACGGGCACGGCGACGACGAACACGCCGAGGCGGTGCCCGGCGGGGGAGACGAGCGCCGTTCCCCAGGTTTGAAAAAAGAAAAGGTTCGTGAAGAGGCCGATGAGCCTGAGAAGGGCGAGCGCGACGAAGGCGCTCAGAATGCCGATGACGAGCGCCATCGCCGAGATCGTGACGACGCGCGCGTCGGTCGAGAAGTCGCTCAGCTTGACCGGGTCGCGTGCGTGACGCATCGCGGAGGATGGTGCGGACGACATAGAGCCTCAGCGCTTGGCGCGGAACGCGGGATCGTCGATGTGCTCGACGGACTGCGCGTCGAGCGCATCGGATTTATTCGCGGAGCTGATCGCTGCCGCGAGCACGCGCGCGAGCACCGGGCCGGCGGATTTAAGCTCCTCCAGATGATGCAGGGAGAGCTGGCGCAGCACGCTTTCTCCGCGCTCGGTGAGGCGAACATAGACCTGCCGCTTGTCCGTCCGGCTGCGGTAGCGGCGCACCATGCCGCGCTTGCTCAGGCGGTCGATCAGCTCGACCGCGCTGTGGTGCTGGATCTGGAGGCGGTCGGCGAGCACGCTGATCGTGGACCGCTTGTCGGCAGGCAGGCCCTTGAGAGCGAGCAGCAGCTGGTGCTGCTGCGGCTCGAGGCCGGCGCTGCGCGCGGCGTTCTCGCTGAAACGGAGGAAGCGCCTTATCTCGTGGCGGAAGTCCGCCAGCGCGCGGTAGTTGGGAGAATCGGCTGAATCGTCGATAGTCTTCATCGTGACACGATACTATCGTATTACGATATAATTATCGCGTTACACCTTAATTTGTCAAGTGCCGTAAAGGCCCGAGGTTGGACAATTGGTAATCCAGTGGTAAACCTCCGGCCGAGCGGGCGGCCGGCCAGCGGCCGCGTTGACTTTGCGGGGAAATTCGTTTAAAAATTGGTCTCTAAGGAAAAATTCATATGTCTTATGCGGTTATCAGGACCGGCGGTAAGCAATACCGCGTCGCGCCGGGGGATGTCGTCCACGTCGAGCGCTTAAAAGGCACCGTCGGCGAGCGCATCACGCTCCCCGAGGTGCTCATGCTCGGCGGCAACGGCGAGATAAAAATCGGCACGCCGACGCTCGCCGATGTGAAGGTTACAGCGGAAATTCTCGAGCAAGGCCAGGGCAAAAAGGTCATGGTCTTCAAGAAGAAACGGCGCAAGAGCTACAGCCGCCAGCGCGGGCACAGACAGCAGCGGACGACGCTGAAGATCGTCGAGATCGCTTAGGAAGGAACAGGATCGATGGCACATAAAAAAGCCGGCGGCAGCTCGCGCAACGGCAGAGACAGCCAGGGGCAGCGCCGCGGCGTCAAAGTATTCGGTGGCGAGAGGGTGCGCGCGGGAAACATTCTCGTGCGCCAGCTCGGCACGCGCATTCACCCGGGTAAGAACGTCGGCATGGGGCGCGACTACACCATCTTCGCGAAGGTTGATGGGGTGGTCTCTTACGATCGCCTCGATAAAGAGCGAAAGCGGGTAAGCGTCGTGCCTGCGTAAACGGCGGCGCATCGAATGAAAAAGCCCCTTTCGGGGCTTTTTTTTTGCCCGGAGTGCGAGTTACAATCGAACGGAGCTGAGATCTTATTCATGAAATTTATCGATGAAGTCAAAATTCAGGTCGAGGCCGGCCACGGCGGACGCGGCTGCATGAGCTTTCGCCGCGAGAAGTACGTGCCGCGCGGCGGGCCCGACGGCGGCGACGGCGGCGCCGGCGGCGATGTCGTTGCGGTGGCGGATCGCGACTTCACGACGCTGCTCGATCTCCGCTACCAGCGGCTCTATCGCGCGGCGCGCGGCGAGCACGGCCGCGGCAAGGACCAGCACGGCCGCCGCGGCGAAGACAAAGTCATTCAGGTGCCGGTCGGCACGATTATCCGCGATGCGCAGACCGGTGATGTGCTCGCCGATCTCAGCGTGCCGGGAGCGCGCGCGATCGTTGCTCACGGCGGCAAAGGCGGCAGGGGCAACGCCAGGTTTGTCTCGTCGACCAACCGCAGCCCGCGGAAAGTTCAGCCCGGATTGCCCGGCGAGGAGCGCGAGCTCGAAGTCGAGCTAAGGCTCCTAGCCGACGTCGGCATCATCGGCCTGCCCAATGCCGGCAAATCGACGCTCATCTCGGTGATTTCCGCGGCGCGGCCCAAGATCGCCGATTATCCGTTTACGACGCTGGTGCCCAACTTGGGCGTCGTGCGCTATGGCGACGGCAAGAGCTTCGTGGTCGCCGATATTCCCGGCCTCATCGAGGGCGCGCATCGCGGGGAAGGCCTCGGCCATAAATTTTTAAAGCACGTGAGCCGCACGAAAGTGCTGGTGCATTTGCTCGACGCTTCCGTTATCGACGAAGCCGATCCGCTCGCGAACTGGAGCGCGATCAACCGCGAGCTCGAACTCTTCGATCCCGAACTCGCGCGCAAGCCGCAAATCGTTGCCGCTAACAAGATCGATCTGCCCGAAGGGGCGGAGAAGGCGAAGCTGCTCCAGGAAAAGTTCGCTTCGGCGGGCGTGCCGTTCTGTGCGATCTCGGCGGCGGCGCACAAAGGGCTGCGCGCGCTGAATAACATGATCGTGCGGCGGCTGGAGGAGAACAAATCTGAGGGGGAGCATGCGGCAGCGGGAGTTTAAGAGCCGCGTTCTTAGCCGCTGCCGCAGGGTGGTGGTCAAGATCGGCAGCGGGATTCTCTCCTCGTCGGAAGGTCTTCAAGAGGGAAGGATCAAGGGACTCGTGCGCGAGCTCGCCGAGCTGCACGGCCAGGGCAAGGAGATCGTCGTCGTGAGCTCCGGCGCGGTCGCCTCGGGCATGACGCGGCTGGGACTCAAGGAGCGCCCCAAGACGATTCCAGAAAAGCAGGCGCTCGCGGCCGTCGGACAGATCAAGCTCATGGCGCTCTACGAGAAACATTTCTCGCGCTTCGAGAAGAATGTCGCGCAGGTCCTGCTTACACACGAGGACCTCGCCAACCGCCAGCGCTATCTGAACGCCAAGCACACGTTTCAGACGCTGCTCGATCATTCGATCATCCCGGTCGTCAACGAGAACGACACCGTGGCGGTGGAGGAGATGAAGTTCGGCGACAACGATCATCTCTCCGCGCTCGTGGCGACGCTGCTCGAAGCGGATTTGCTCGTGATCCTGAGCGACGTGGCCGGCGTGTACGACCGCGATCCGCGCGCCGTCGACGGCGCCGAGCTGATTTCCGTCATCGACAACATAAAAGCCGCGAGAGCAAAGCTCGCCGGTAAAAGCCAGAGCGCGTTCGGCACCGGCGGAATCGAGACGAAGCTCGGGGCGGCGGAGGAGGCTGCGGCCGCGGGGATCCCGACGCTGATCGCGAGCGGTATGGAAGGCGGCATTCTCACGAAGCTCTTCGACGCGCAGCAAGAGGGAGGTACTTGGGTGTTGCCGGAGGAAAATCGTATGGCGAACCGCAAGCACTGGATCGCCTATAATCTCAAGCCCGCCGGTGACATCGTCGTCGACGACGGCGCGGTCGAAGCGCTCATGCACAAGGGGCGCAGCCTGCTGCCTTCCGGACTGAAACATATTCACGGCTCGTTCGGCGTCGGCGAATGCGTGCGCTGCCTCGACGGCGGCGGGCGCGAGTTCGCGCGCGGGCTGGTCAACTACAGCGCGCAGGAGCTCGAACGCATCAAAGGCCTGCACACGAGCAAGATCGAGAAGGTTCTGGGCTACAAGGCCTACGACGAGATCATCCATCGCGACGATCTCGTGCTGTTGGAATAGCGAGAGGACGGAATGTCTTTCAAAGCAGAAGCGCTTCAGCTCGGGAAAACAGCGAAGGCGGCGTCGCGCGGGCTCGCGCGTCTTTCCTCGTCGGTGAAGAACCGCGCGCTCCTCGCGATGGCCGAGGGCATCGAGCGGCAGAGCGAATTTCTGCTCAAGGAAAATAAGAAAGACGTCGACCAGGCTACGAAGGCGAAGCTTTCGAGCGCGCTCGTCGATCGCATCACGCTCAATCCGTCGCGCATTCAGGGAATGGCGAAAGGGCTGCGCGACGTCGCCGCGCTTCCCGACCCCGTCGGCGAGGTAATCAAAATGTGGCGGCGGCCGAACGGTTTGCAGGTCGGGCGCATGCGCATCCCGCTCGGCGTGATCGCGATCATCTACGAGGCGCGCCCCAACGTCACCGCCGACGCCGCGGCATTGTGCGTCAAGTCGGGAAACGCCGTGATTCTCCGCGGCGGCAGCGAGGCGCATCATTCGAACCGCGCCATCGGCGCGGTTTTGCAGGAGGCATGCGCCGCCGCCGGCGTTCCCGAAGGCGCGCTGCAGGTCGCCGAGTCGAAAGACCGCGGGCTCGTGCACGAGCTGCTACAGCTCGAAGATTACATCGACCTCGTCATTCCGCGCGGCGGCGAGGAGCTGATCCGCGCCGTCGCACAGAACTCGCGCATCCCCGTCATCAAGCACTACAAAGGAGTCTGCCATGTCTACGTCGACGACGAGGCCTCGCTCGACATGGCGGAGAAGATCAGCCTCAACGCGAAGGTCCAGCGTCCCGCCGTCTGCAACGCGATGGAGACGCTGCTCGTGCACGAGGCGGTCGCGAAGGATTTTCTTCCTTCCGTCGTCAGCAAGCTGCGCGCGGCCGGCGTCGAGATCCGCGGCTGCGAGAAGACCCAAAAATTGGTTTCCGGCGTGAAGGTCGCGACGGAAGAGGACTGGAGCGCGGAATATCTCGATCTCATTCTCGCCGTCCGCGTCGTCAAGGACATGGACGCCGCGATCGAGCACATCGAGCGCTACGGCTCGCAGCACACCGAATCGATCGTCACTGCGAACTACACCAAGGCGAGAGAATTCCTCGACCGCGTCGATTCGTCGGTCGTCCTGGTGAACGCGTCGACGCGCTTCAACGACGGCGGCGAGCTCGGCCTCGGCGCCGAGATGGGCATCAGCACGAGCAAGATCCACGCTTTCGGCCCGATGGGGCTGGAAGAGCTCACGACAACGAAGTTCATCGTCTTCGGCGACGGACAGATTCGCGAATGACGAGCATCGATCGGTTTGTGGAGCGCAAGCGGGGGCGGTTCGCGAACCGCCCCTAATTTTTTATGAAGATCGGTCTTTTCGGCGGTACCTTCGATCCGATTCACTTCGGCCATCTGCGGAGCGCCGAAGAGGTGCGCGAGGCGTTTCGCCTCGACCGGATTATTTTTATCCCGACTTCCATCCAGCCGTTGAAGCGCGGCTCCGCGAGCGCCGCTGAAGATCGCCTGAAAATGATCCGGCTCGCGACCGCCGACAAGCGCGCGTTCGCCGTCTCGGACATCGAAGTCAGGCGCCCCGGCAAATCGTTCACGATCGATACGCTGCGAGCGTTCGCAGCGCGGCGGCCGAAGGCCGAGATGTTCTTCATCATCGGCATGGACGCGTTCCGGGAGATCGGCCGGTGGAAGGATTTCAAAGAGCTGTTCGCGCTGGCCAATTTCATCGTCACTTCGCGGCCCGGTAGCCGCGGGCGCACGGGCAGCGCGATCATTCCCGTTGCCGCTCGGAAGGCGTTTTGGTATGATCGGGCGCGCGGCTTATTTCGCCATGAAAGCGGCAAGCGTATATATTTCCTGAAGCTCACGGATATCGCGATCTCCGCCTCGGAGATAAGAGAACGAGTGAAACGGGGAAAATCGATCCGCTATCTAGTGCCGGCGAAAGTTGAGCGCTATATTGGGCAAAGAGGCCTCTACCGGGCCTCGAGGAGGAGCACAGCGCTTTGACGGAGATCGATGCTCGGGAAAAAGCGGTGCTTTTGAGCCGCTTCGCGCTGGACCGAAAAGCCTATGACCTGGTGGTGCTCGATGTCCGCGAGCTCACGTCCATTGCGGACTATTTCATCGTCTGTTCCGGCCGCTCCGACCGCCAGGTGCAGAGCATCGCGCAGGGCATCGAAGAGAGTCTCCGCGGCAAAGGCGTGCGGCCGCACGCGGTCGAAGGCGTCGCGCGCGGGCAGTGGGTGCTGATGGATTTTTCGGACGTCATCGTCCACGTCTTTTACCAGCCGGTGCGCGAATTCTACGATCTCGAAGGGCTCTGGATCGACGCTCCGAGAGTCGAACTGCCGGAGCCCTACGCGAGCCTCGCCCAGCAGTTCAGTATCAGGAACGAGCAGCACGCCTGATGCCGCACGGCATTAATACGGAAAGGAAGCGAATGTGCGGGACCAACGTCCGCTGATTCTCATCGTGCTCGACGGCTGGGGCATCAATCCGCGTCCGGAAGGCAACGCGATCGCCAGGGCGGCGACGCCGGTCATGGACCGGCTCGTCGCGCAGTATCCGTCCACGCAGATCTCGATCTCCGGCTTGGACGTGGGCTTGCCGGACGGGCAGATGGGAAACTCGGAAGTTGGACATATGCATCTCGGCGCAGGGCGCATCGTCTATCAGGATCTCACGCTGATCCATAAAGCGATCGACGACGGAATGTTTTTCTCCAATCCCGTCTTTCAGGCTGCGTTCGACGCGGTCAAGCAAAGCGGCGGACGCCTCCATCTCATGGGTTTGCTCGGCGACGGCGGCGTCCACAGCCATCAGCGGCACCTCGAGGCGCTGATCGAGTTTGCCAAGCGCGAGAAAGTAAAAACCGTCTACTTGCATCTGTTTCTCGACGGCCGCGACACGCCGCCGTCGAGCGCGGAAGGGTTTACGCGCGAGCTGAACGAAAAGCTCGCCAACTATCCCAACGTCAAGATCGCCACGGTGGGCGGCAGATACTACGGCATGGACCGCGACAAGCGGTGGGATCGCACGGAGAAAGCCTACCGCGCGATCACCGCCGGGGTCGGCGAGCGCGCCCGCTCGGCCGACGAAACGATCCGGAAGAGTTATCAGGCGAAGGTTACGGACGAATTCGTCCTGCCGACAGTGATCGACCCGGAAGGGACGATTCGCGACGGCGATGCGGTCATCTTTTTCAACTTCCGCGCCGACCGCGCGCGCCAGATGACGCGCGCTCTTACGCAGAAGGACTTCGCGGATTTCCCCCGCGAGAAGCGCATCGCGCTCGCCGCCTACGCCACGATGTCGGAATACGACGCGACCTTCAATCTTCCCGCGGCGTTTCCGCCGCGCGACTTGAAAAATATTCTCGGCGAGGTGGCGAGCCGGAACCGGATTCCGCAGCTCCGCATCGCCGAGACGGAGAAGTACGCGCACGTGACGTATTTTTTCAACGGCGGGGAGGAAAAAAAGTTCCCGCTCGAAGAGCGCATTCTCATACCGTCGGTCAAAGACGTGGCGACGTACGATCGCAAGCCCGAGATGAGCGCCTACGAGATCGCAGGAGCGCTCGTGCCGGAAATCGAGGCGGAGCGCTACGGACTGGTCGTGCTCAATTACGCCAATGCCGACATGGTCGGCCACACCGGGAACTTCGACGCGACGGTGCGCGCCTGCGAGGCGGTTGACGCCTGCATCGGCAAAGTGGTGGACGCGGCGCTCAAGCGCAAGGCGCGCGTGATCGTCACCGCCGACCACGGCAACGCCGAGCAGCTCATCGACTACGATACCGGCGAGACCCATACCGCGCATACGTCGAATCCGGTTCCCGTCATCATCGCCGACGACAGGCTCAACGGCGCGCGGCTCCGCGCGGGCAAGGCGATCGACGTCGCGCCGACCATCCTCGAGATGTTCGGTCTTGCCGAGCCGGCCGAGATGACGGGCAAGTCCCTGATAGTAAAGTAACGGACGGCCGCTTTGAATTTTGACGTGGACGCAAAATTCGACACGGGGCGTTCGCGGACGATCTCGGCGCGGCTCGGGCGGCTGCTCGATTGTCTTTATCCGCCGCGCTGCCGCTTCTGCCGCGCCGCGACTTTCTCCGCGCACGATTGCTTCTGCGACGATTGCCGCGAGCGCGTGCGGGTGATCGACTGCCCGGTCTGCACGATCTGCGGGCGGCCGTTTCTCGATACGAGCGGCGACGATCATCTCTGCGGCCCTTGCATCCAGCGGCCGCCGCATTTTGCGCGCGCGCGCTCGTGGGCATGCTACCCGACCGACGAACGCGAGGAGCATCCGCTCCGCAGCGTGGTCCAGCGCTTCAAATACGGCCGTAAAGTATCGCTTGGAAAGCCGCTCGGCCGGCTCATGGCCGAGAGCTGCCACGGACTCTTCGAAGCGCACGCGATCGACGTCATTGTTCCCGTTCCGCTCCATCGAAAACGACTGCGCTGGCGCGGTTTCAACCAATCAGGTGTCCTCGCGCGCGAGATCGGGCGCGCGTGGAGCCTGCCGGTCGATCCCTTCACGCTCGTTCGCTCCCGCGAGACGCCGCCGCAGACACAGCTTCACGAGGACGAGCGGCGGCGCAACATGCGCCGCGCGTTTGCCATCGCTGCCAAGCGGTCCGTCGAAAATAAATCGGTGCTGCTCATCGACGACGTCTACACTTCCGGCGCGACGGTAAATGAATGCAGCCGCGCGCTCGTCGGCGGCGGGGCGCGCGAGGTTTGCGTGCTGACGCTCGCGCGAACGGTTTAGCGGAGCGCGCCGTGGCATCGGAAGACCGGAAACGCTGGAACGAAAAGCACGCGGCGAGTCAGGGGGACGACGCCCCGTCGAAATTCCTCGAAGAGATTCTCGCAAGCAAGGCGTGGCTGATTCCCCCGGGCCGCGCGCTCGACGTCGCGACCGGAAAAGGGCGCAACGCGATTTACCTTGCCGCGCAACGATTCCGGGTCGATGCGGTCGATATCTCCGCGGCGGCGCTCCAGGAGGCGCGCAAGGCGGCGCGGGCGAAGGGGCAGTCTGTCAATTTCATTGAGGCTGATCTCGAGCACGCCGACCTGCCGCGCGGCGCCTACGACCTCGTCATCAATTTCAATTTTCTCGACCGCGGGCTCGTCGGACACATGAAAAAGGCGCTCAAGCCAGGCGGTCACATCGTCTTCGAGACCTACCTGATCGATCAGCGCGAACTCGGCCATCCGAAGAACCCGGCCTACCTGCTCGGCCACAACGAGCTGCTGGATCTGTTCCGCGAATTCCGCGTCCTTTGGTATCGCGAGGGGAAATTCGCCGACGGCGGGGGCGAGGCTTACAAGGCCGGGCTGCTCGCGGAAAAAAACTGAGGCCGCTCAAAGATATCTGCGGACGCGCGCCCGATACCCGCGATAGCTTTCGCCGAATTTTCCTTCGAGATAGCGCTCCTCGCGCCGGATGACTCCGAGATGCATGATGATGAGCACCGGTACGAGCAGGATGAAGCCCCACCAGGTGTCGAACGCCAGCGTCAACCCTACGTACATGAGCGTCAGCGCGACGTAGAGAGGATTGCGTGTAAAGCGATAGGGGCCGGAGTCGACGATCGCCGTGCTCGGCCGGTAGGGATTGACGTTCGTGCCGGCCGACACGAGCGCCTGCCTACCCCAAATCGCAAGACCAACGCTCAGCGCCACCAGCGCGAGTCCCGGCCAGAGCGCCAGCCCGCCGCCGAAAATGGTCATCAGCGCGAGCCGGTGAAGAAGTAGCGCGATCAAAAACGCCGCGGCGTAGATCAAGGGGGGCGGCGCAATGACTCCGGGGTTGTCGGCGGATTCGGCCATGTTTTAGCGGCGAGCTCCTGAAGCGGTGGTCTGCAGGACGCCGGTGGAAGCGCTAACTGTCGAGTTTGGGTTTCGGCAAGATGCCGTACGGCACGCCGTCTTCGTCGAGCTCGCGGCGCTCGTCCTGCGTGGCGCTGCCGTAGATCGGCTTCTCTTCTTTTTCGCCGTGAAAGATCGCGCGCGCCTCGGTCGCGAAACGGGGGCCGACGTTCTCGAAATTATCGCGCACGTATTGATTCATGCGCACGAGCAGTTCTTTGACGTCGCCTTCGGTGAGCGATGGCGGACTTGCGGGCGTCTCCGGCCGCGGCGCGGGCGTTTCCTTTTTGACGTGCACGGCGCACGCGTGCGGCAGCTTCTCGACCTGAGTGCTGCCGCACGAAGGGCAGGAGATGAGACCTTTTTCCGCCTGCTCCCGATAGCCTTCGAAGCTCGGAAACCAGCCTTCGAAGCGGTGCTCGGCGGCGCAAATCAGATCGTAGACGACCATTGCGGTAAAATTTAAGGTTGCGCGGGCCTTTTGTCAAACGCGCGGTTTTCCGCCGGGCGGCGAAATGATAGGATTTTCGCTCATGACCGCTCCTGCGACAATCAGAATCGTCCGCGCGATCAAGGAAATTCCGCGGGACGACTGGGATCGTTTGGTGGACGGCGCCTCGCCGTTCATGCGCTGGGATTGGCTCGAGGCGCTTGAAGCGACCGGATGCGTCGAGGAGCAGACGGGCTGGGTGCCGCAACATCTCGTCGCCGAGCGCGGCGGCGAGATCGTCGGCGCATGTCCGATGTACTTGAAGCTCCACAGCATGGGCGAATTCGTCTTCGATTACGAATGGGCCGAGTTCGCCCATCGCCTCGGAATTTCCTATTACCCGAAAATCCTCGTCGGCGTGCCGTTCACCCCCGTGACTGGCGCGCGCTTCCTGACTACAGGGGCAGATCGCCGACTGCTGGTTCAGTCGATGGGGCGGGCGCTGGCCGAGATCGCGCGACAGAATAAAATATCTTCCGCGCACGTGAATTTCTGCCGCGACGACGAGGCGGAGGCGCTCGCCGCGGCGGGTTTCGTCCGGCGCATCGGCCTGCAGTTTCACTGGGAGAACCGCGGCTACAAGTCGTTCGACGATTATCTCGGCTCGTTCCGCAGCGATCGGCGCAACAAGATCAAGCGCGAGCGCCGCGCCATCGCCGAGCGCGGGATTACAATCCGCGCCGTCGAGGGTGAAGAAGCGACGCGCGAGCATCTCCGCACGATGTTCTCGCTGTACAAGGGCCACGTCGACAATCTTTATTACGGCCGGCAGTACCTGACGCGCGAATTTTTCGACGAGCTCGCGCGACGCTTCGCGCCGTATCTATGCCTCATCTTCGCCGAGCGAAAGGGGAAGATTATCGCCGGGACTTTCAACATCCGCGGAGACTCGGCGCTCTACGGCCGCTACTGGGGGGCGTTCGAGGAGGAGCCGTTTTTACACTTCAACGTATGCTACTACTCGGCAATCGAGCACTGCATCCGCGCGGGGCTCGACCGCTTCGAGGCCGGGGCCGGCGGCAGCTTCAAGCAGCTGCGCGGCCTCGAGCCGCAGACGACGACCAGCATGCACTACGTCGCCGATCAGAAATTCGCGCGCGCCATCGAGCGGCACCTTGCGCAGGAGCGCGATCTCATCCTGCAAAAGCGCGCACTGCTGCTGGAGAAAAGTCAGCTCAAAAAGGAAGCGGGCGAGGACTGAGCCTCTCGCTCAATTTAATCTTGCGCTTTGCCGGCGGATCGCCGGCGGGAGGCCGCTTCCGTCGGCTATCGCGCGGCGGAGGTTCTTCGACGGGCGGATTTTTGCGCTCAGCGGGCGGATCTTTTCTCGGAGCTTTCGGACCGGCGGTTTCGCGCTGCGGCGTCATCCCTTCAGTCTAGGCCGCGCGCGAAGAAACTCAACGATAGCTTATCTCACTCCCGACCTTTCTGATGCATTTTATCGACCGCGAAATCCCGCCCGGCGCCGTGGCAGACGACGCAGCTCTCGCGACCGCTTGAGGCCGTCTGCGCCAGCATATGAATCTGCGCCGGCTCTTTGTTGTGACAGCCGACGCACGCGCTCATGATCGGCGACAATAACTTCACGCCGCCGTCCGCCTGCTGAATCGGCGTCGATAATACGCCTGCGGCAAGCGGCAGCTCGTTGGCGCCTTTTTCATGGCACTTGAGGCAATTCCTGCGGTCGCCTGGAAAGCGGATGTGGCCGAGATCGACAGGCACCGGAGATGCGGCCGGCCCGCCGTAGACGATGAACGGCTCGCCCAGATTCTCACCCGTATGAATCCGGTGGATGAGCCGCTTGTAATGGACGTTTTCCGGCGGCATCGGACCTTTAGCGGTTTTGCGCTTGTCCGCGTCGGTGTGGTTCGCGTTGTGGCACATGACGCAGAATTCCGTGTTGTTCCGCTGCTCGCCGTGGGGCTGGAGCTTCAAATGACAGGCGTTGCAGTTGTCCGTCTTGACGGCGATCCTGCGCGGCACGGCGACTTTGTCGGTAATCGGGAAATACTTCACGACGTTATGTCCGGCGTCGCGCTGGCTTTTTTCAACTACCGTTCCGCTCGGTCGTTTCACCTCGAACAGCCGGTACCCTTGGATGCCGACTGCCCCCGACCCGGTCGCGTCGGCCGGAATCGTATAATTGAATTTGTACGTGTGGATGCCGTTGCCGAGCGGCGTGGCTTTTCGCGCATCCTCCGGCACCGCGTCTTTGTAATCCATGGTGGGCCAGGCGAGGACGAGGCCCAGGTTGTTCATCTGCGAGGCGTTGACGGGCGCGCCTTTCTTGTCTTTCAAGCTGAAAGTGACGACCGGATTCGTCCCCGGCGCGCCCCCCTCGATCTTGAGGATGTCGAAGACGATGCCCGGAAGCTGGCTCCAGTTTCCCGGAAACGTGTGCGCGCCGGCGACCGACGGACCGAATTCCGGTCCGTCCGGCGCGTGGCAATTGACACAGGTTCCCTCGCGCGCGGGACCGGGGCTGTGATTTTCGCCCGTCCTCAGATTCAAATCGTCGTGGCACGAGACGCAGCCGACGCTCGACGGCACGGTCTTCCAGAAAGTAACCTTCGGGTTGGAATGGCAGGCGTAACAGTTGCGGTATTCTTTCGGGATCGTTTCGGTCGTGACCGACTGCGGCGAGACGATCGTGGAAAAATCGAATACGCGCTGGTTCACGCCGACGATGAAATACGGCTTGCCGGCCTGCACGCTCGGCAAATATTTGCCGCGGTGGAGCTTGTGCACGAAATATTTGAAGTCGAGATTCTCGCCGGTCTCGGGATCGGAGAGTTGCGAGGTGTGGCAGAGCGCGCAATAGCCGGTCTCGCGCGCGCGGCCGCCGTGCGCGCGCAGCGGATCGTGGCACGTGTTGCACGAGGCCGTCGCCGCGAGGTCCCAATGGGTCTGTACTTTGCCGCCGCCGGGCACGAACTCGTAAAGCGGATTCGCGGCGTAGCGGCGATTGCCACGCGTCAGCTCTCCGCCGACAACGTGCGTCGCGCTGCGCTCGAAGTTCGCCGGCAGCGCGGTCTTGAACGTATATGTGTATGCGCCCGCGCCGGTACGGCGGAGAGCGCCGCCGTCGTCGGCCGACGGCTGTGAGGTCCCCGAGAGCGTGGGCTTCCGCGTCGCGCCCTTATAGAGGTATTCCTTCCCGGCCACTGTCGCCAGAATGTAGTTTTGATATTCGGGCGCGCCGTCTTTGCCGACTTTGAGCGCGGCGATTGTGAACTTGACGCTGTCGGGGTCGAGGTCGGCGAGCTCGAGCGACTTTCCCTTAGCGTCGGCGATCTTGAAGGTCACCACAGGCCGGCGGTCGGCGGGAATTGCGACGGCCGTAATCTCCGCCTTGAGCCCGCCTTCGCCTGTAGTTTGTGCGAAAGCCGGCGGCGCCGTGAATGCGAGAAGCGAAGCCAACACCAAACTTCGGAGCAGCATCCGGGCCTCCAGAGCGTTTAGAGATTTAGTTCGAACTCACAAGTGAAACATCAATGGTAAGGGCAGGTTTTAGTCCGAGCCCCGCAGCTTGTCAATCGCCGAGAGCATGCGCCCTGCGAGGCCATCCTCATGGGCGTCGATCGAGGGAAGTTCCTTGACAGTAAAGGGGGTTTCCTTTAAGTTTCTTTGACATCCTCCGCCCGAGAACAAGGTTGAAACTATCCCTCAAGGATATCGCCGAGCCGGTGCTGTTTTTTATCGCGCTGCTCGTGGTGTGGGAAGTTCTGGTCAAATTCGCGCGAATTCCATCATTTATTCTGCCGCCGCCGAAGGACCTGTACCACGCGTTTACGGCGAAATTCTTCATTCTCGGCCATCATGCTCTCATTACATTCGCCGAAGCGGTGGGCGGGTTCGCGCTTTCGCTCGTTCTCGGTGTCGTCTTTGCGATCGCCGTGGTGTATTCGCGCCACCTGCACAATACCATTTATCCGCTCATCGTAATTCTGTATGCGATGCCTAAAAGCGCCTTCGCCCCCTTGATGGTCATCTGGATCGGCTACGGATTGTTTTCCAAGATCGCGATCGCTTTCCTCGTCGCGTTCTTTCCGATCGTCGTCAACACCGTCGTCGGTCTGAAAGAGGTCGAACCGGAGCTGATCGAGCTCGCGCGTATCAACCGCGGCTCGGACTGGGATGTGTTTAAGAAAATCCGGCTGCCGAACGCGCTGCCGTACCTCTTCGCGGGCGTCAAGGTCGCGCTCGTGCTTTCCGTCACCGGCGCGATCGTCGCTGAGTTTGTCGCGGCGAACGAAGGACTCGGCTACCTCGTACTGCAGGCGAATTACAGCCTGGATACCGCTTTCGCGCTCGTCATTCTGCTCATTCTCGCGCTGCTCTCGCTCGTGCTTTTCGCGGTGGTGGAGATGCTGCAAAAAAAATGGATTCCGTGGAGCGCCGAAGTGCGGCAGATCGAAGGATCGTTTTGACGGAGGGGGATGTCATGAAGTCGAGGTTAGCCGCTTGTCTGTTCGCCGCTGCGCTCGGTGCGGTCGTGCCGTTGCATGCCGGCGCGGCGGAAAAGGGCGGTATGACGCCGGCGACGATCAAGCTCGATTTCCTTCTCGGCGGAAAGCACGCGCCGTGGTTCGTCGCGGCCGAGAAAGGCTTTTATGCCAAGCGCGGCTTAAATGTTACCATCCAGGCCGGCACCGGATCGGCGGATACCGTGAAAGCCATCGCCGCGGGGCTCGCCGATTTCGGCTATGCCGATCTGACGACGACGATCGTAGCGCGCTCGCGCGGCAGCCAGGTCCAGGCCGTCGCGCAGCTTGGCTACGTCGCGACGACGATTCTCTGGCGCGAAGAAACGCCGATCAAGGCGCTCAAAGACCTCGAGGGCAAATCGCTCGCGATCAGCCCCGGGCAGGCGCAGTGGTATCTCCTGCCGGCTTTCAGCCGGATCAACAACATCGATTTCAAATCGATCAAAATTCAGGAGACCGCACCGGCGCTACAGCCCGCCGCGCTGGTCGCGAAGAAGGTCGATTTTATTTCGATGTTCCGCGCCTCGAACGACGAGGTCGCGGAGATAGCCGCGGCGAAGCAGGGCATGAAGCTGAAGCGCGTGTATCTGAAGGACAACGGGCTCGATATTTACGGCAGCTCGCTGATCGTCAAGGAAGACGACATCAAGCGTCGTCCGGGTCTGATTCGCGCCTATGTCGAGGGGACGATGGAAGGTCTCCGCTACGTGCGCGAGCATCAGGACGAAGCGCTCGCGATTCTTCTCAAGCAGAAGCCCGAGCTCGACCGCGAGCTTATGCGTGTGCAGCTAAAGAACGCGGTGGAGGAAATATTTTTTCCACCGGAGTCGCTGGAGTCGGGGCTGGGGTATATGAAGCCCGACATCATGGACAAAACGGTCAAAATCACCAACGAATTTTTCGACGTCGGCAGGAAAGTCGCTGTCGACGAAGTGTACACCAATCAATTCGTGAAGAAATAGCCGACGTGGCGCCGCTCATCGCCGTTGAGGAAATCGATAAAACGTTCGAGAGCGGCGCGCACGGCGTCAGGGCTCTCGACCGAGTCTCTTTCGATATCGAAAAAGGCAGCTTCGTTTCGCTCGTCGGGCCGTCCGGATGCGGCAAGAGCACGCTGCTCAAAATCATTTCGGGTCTGGTTCCCGCCAGCCGGGGAGCGGTTCGCGTCGACGGACGCCCCGTCGACGGCCCGCTCGCAAACGTCGGCATGGTTTTTCAGGCGCCGGTTTTGCTCAAATGGCGCACGGTCGCCGAAAACGTCATGCTGCCGGTCGAATTCGCCGGTCTCGATCCGATAGAGTACGCGAGTAAAGGGCGCTCGCTTCTCGCGTTGGTCGGGCTCGAGGACTTTTACGACGAGGCTCCTTATCGGCTCTCCGGAGGCATGCAGCAGCGCGTTTCGCTCTGCCGCGCGCTCGTAACCGATCCGAGCATTCTCCTCATGGACGAACCGTTCGGCGCGCTCGACGCGATGACGCGCGAGGACCTCGACATCGAGCTGCTGAGAATCTGGGGCGAGAAAAAAATGACCGTTGTTTTCGTGACGCACAACATTCAAGAGGCGGTGTTGCTCTCCGATACCGTCGTCGTCATGTCGGCGCGGCCCGGGCGCGTGATCGAGCGGCTGCCGATCGCCCTCGAACGGCCGCGCACGATCGAGATGACGAGCAGCGTCGAATTCGGCCGGTACGCGCTGCAAATCCGCGCGATGCTCGGACGAGCCTCCGGCGCTCCGGATTTGAAATTGTCGGCGTAAAAATTTCATGGCCCGTAAACGCATCACCTATAAAGGCGCCGGCGTCGACATCGCCGCCGGCGATCGTCTGGTCCGGCGCATCCGCGGCGTCGCGCTCAAGACCGCGCGTCCGGGGCTTCTCGCCGGAGTCGGCGGCTTCAGCGGGCTCTTCGACATCAAGACTTTGAAGTACCGCCATCCGGTGCTCGTCTCCTCGACCGACGGCGTCGGCACGAAGCTCAAGATCGCCTTCATGACCGGCGTTCACGATACGATCGGCGTCGATCTGGTGGCGATGGGCGTGAACGACGTGCTGACGCAGGGGGCCGAGCCGATTTTCTTTCTCGATTATTTCGTCTGCGGCAAGCTCGACGTCGGCGTCGCCGAAAAAGTGATTCGCGGTATTGCCGACGGCTGCATGCAGGCGGGCTGTGTGCTGATCGGCGGCGAGACGGCGGAGCACCCGGGAGATTTTCCCGGCGGCGAATACGATCTCGCCGGCTTCGCCGTCGGCGTCGCCGAGCGCGACGAGCTTCCCGATCCCAAGACGGTAGCGCCGGGCGACGCGCTGATCGGCCTCGCCTCGAGCGGACTCCACAGCAACGGCTACTCGCTCGCAAGGAAAGTCCTGCTCGAAGTCGAAGGGCTGCGGCTCGAGGACCGCATCGCCGAGCTCGGGTGCACGCTCGGCGAGGAGATGCTGAAGCCGACGCGCATCTACGTCAAGCTCGTGCGCGCGCTGCGCCGCGATTATCGTATTAAAGCGATGGCCCACATCACCGGCGGCGGCATCCCGGGAAATCTACCGCGCGTCCTGCCCGAAGGGCGGCGCGCTTACATCCGCCGGAAAAGCTGGACAGTGCCGCCGATCTTCGACCTGATCCGCCGCTTCGGCAGGGTCTCGCAGCCGGAGCTGGATCGAACGTTCAATAACGGCATCGGGATGATCCTTGTCGTCGCCAAAGACGACGCGGCAGGCGTCGAGGCGGCGCTAAAAAAAATGGGCGAGCCTTATGCGATAATGGGGGAGATCAGGAAGGGAGCACGAGGGGCGCAAATCGTCCCTTGATAAATCGAATGGCGCGGCAAGTCCCTTTAGGCGTGCTGATCTCGGGCGGCGGCACGAATCTACAATCGATCATCGACGCGATCGAAGCGAAACGGCTCGACGCGGCGATTCGCGTCGTGATCAGCAACAAGGAGAGCGCCTACGGTCTTGTGCGCGCCAAGAATCACGGCATCCCGACCGAGATTCTCGATCACAAGAAATATCCGAACCGCGAGGCGTACGACGGCGCGATCGTTAAGCTGCTGGAAGCGCGCGGCGTCGAGCTCGTCATCCTCGCGGGCTTCATGCGCCTGCTTTCGCCCGTGCTGGTCAAAGCGTATTCGAATCGAATCATGAACATTCATCCGGCGCTGCTGCCGGCTTTTCCCGGGCTCCACGGGCAAAAGCAGGCGCTGGAATACGGCGTGCGCTTCGCCGGCTGTACGGTGCATTTTGTCAATGAAGAATGCGATCAGGGACCCATCATTATTCAAGCGGCGGTCCCGGCTTATCCCGACGATACGGAAGAGACCCTATCGGCGCGCATCCTGAAAGCGGAGCACCTTATTTATCCGCGCGCCATCCAGCTTTACAGCGAAGGCCGGCTGCGCGTCGAGGGCAGAAAAGTATTCATCGACCGCCTCGCGAAAGACGAGTCGTCGGCATGGATGAATCCTCCGCCGGAGGAGAAACGATGAAACGGCCCATCGTCGTCTCCGCCTGCCTCGTGGGCGAGCGGTGCCGTTACAACGGCGAGCATCGCGCGCACGACGGGGTTCTGCGCTATCTCAAGGGAAAGAAATACGTCGCCGTCTGCCCGGAAAAACTCGCGGGCTGGGGCGTGCCGCGGCCGCCGGTAGAATTCCGCGGCGGCGGAGCGCAGAAGGCGGTCGCCGGCGAGGCGTCGATTGTCGATCATCGCGGTCGCGATCGAACCCGGAGTCTCATGCGGGGCGCCGAGCGCGCTCTGGCGCGCGTGCTGTCGTCGCGCGCGACTGAGGCGATTCTCAAAGAGAAGAGTCCGTCGTGCGGAGTCAAGAAAGTGTACCGCGAGGGGCGGCTGGTCCGGGGCGGCGGAGTATTTACTTATTTGCTCAAGCGGCGCGGCATCGCGCCGCGCTCGGAGGAGAGTTTCGGCGCGAGGGGAACGGCGCGCAAGTGAAGGGCTACCTCGCCACCTTTCTCAAGGGCGCCATCAGCCTCGGGCTGCTGGCGTTTTTTCTCTCGCGCATCGATCTGGCGCATTTTATCGAAGCGCTCTCTAACGCAAAGTTCTCTTACGTAGCGATCTGTCTCGTCGTGTACCTCGTCGGCCAGGGCCTGAGCTCGATCCGCTGGGCGCTGCTCGCGCGCACCGTCGGATTTGACAACCCGCTGGCCGATTTCACCGTATACTACTTCATCGGAATGTTCTTCAGCCTGTTCACGCCGAGCACCGTGGGGGGAGACGTCGGCAGGGTGTTTTATCTCGCACGCGAGGGCGCGAACCGGAAAGAGAACGGCGGAGCGACGGCGTTCGCGACGATCTCCGTCCTCGCCGATCGCGCGATCGGCATGGCGGTGCTGGTGTGGATCGGCGCCGTCGCGCTGCTGTTGTTTCCGGAGTACGAGCTTCCGCCCACGATCCTCTACGTGACCTACGCGATTGGGGCGGGATTGTTGATCGGCGTTCTCTCTCTGCCGTTCTTGAGCCGCATCATGCCGGGCAAGAATCACCGCATCGCGAAAAATCTCCACATCGCGCTGCAAAGATATCCGCGCCACTGGCACGCGATCGTCAACGCGATGCTGATCTCGGTCGTCGTTCACATCATGCAGGCATGGATGCACGTCCTCATCGGACGCGCGCTCAACTTCGATATTCCGTGGTCGTACGCGCTGATCATCTATCCGCTGGTCGGCACCTTCAGCGCTCTGCCGATCAGTCTCAACGGCATCGGCCTGCGCGAGGGCGGTTATATCTTCCTGCTGAACCGCATCGGCGTCAGCTCCGCGCACGCCATCGCGTTCGGGGTGCTGTGGTTTGCGGTTATCGTGATCGACAGCCTGATCGGGGGGCTTGTTTTTATCCTGCGGAGAAAGCCGGCGGCGTCGGCCATCGCGGCCGAGATGGAAGATTAAGTGAGAAAGTGAATCAGCAGGGTCGCGAGGCCGAGAAAAATTAAAAAACCCATGAAGTCGGTGAGCATGGTGTCGAACACGCCGGCCACCGTCGCGGGGTCGAGGCCGAACCTGCGGAGCGCCGTCGGCACGAGGACGCCGCCGGTCGCCGCGACGAGCATGTTCAGAAACATCGCGACGCCCGCGACTACGCCGAGCATGGCGTTGCCTTTCCAAAGCCACGCGATGACGCCGAGCACGGTGCCGAACAGCGTGCCCTTGATCAATCCCAGCCCCCATTCCTTGCGCAGCAGAGGAAATAGGTTCGATTGTTCCACCTCACCCAGCGCCATCGAGCGCACCACCACCGTGGCGGTCTGAATGCCGGCGTTGCCGGCCTGGCCTGCGATGATCGGCATGAAGATCGCGAGCGACGGCACCTGGCCGATCGTTTTCTCGAACGCGCTGATGACCGAGGCGGCGGCGAACGCCCACACCATATTGAAGCCCAGCCACGGCACTCGGCGGGCGGCGGATTCCCGCAGCGGACTGAACGCGCGCTCTTTGATGCCGACGCCGGCCATCTTGTACATGTCTTCGGTCGTCTCGTCGGCGATGACGTCGATCACGTCGTCGACGGTAATGAGGCCGGCGAGCCGTCCGTCGTGATCGACGATGGGCAGAGCCAGCAGGTCGTATTTCGAGACCACTCGCGCCGCTTCCTCCTGATCCATGGTCGCCTCGGCGCGGATGGGATCGAGGATCATCATATCGCGCAGCGGCCGGGTGGGCGGCGCGACGACGAGATTCCGGATCGGCACGACGCCGATCAGCTTTCCGCTGTCGTCCACGACGTATAGGTAAAAGAAAGTCTCGAGCTCGCCGCGCTCGCGGATTATGTCGATCGCTCCCTGGGCGGTCGTCTCCGGCGAGAGCGCGAGCAAGTCGGTCGTCATGAGCCTGCCGACGCTGCCCTCCGGATAGCTGATCATCTTGTTGAAGCCCGCCCGCTGCTCCGGATCCATGAAGCCGAGCAGTTTTGCCTTGCGCTCTTCCGGCAGGCTGGCAATAAATGCGACGGCGTCGTCGGGATCGGCGCGCGCGATCACGCGGGCGAGCTTCTCGTCCTCGATGAGCCCGAGAACGTCGGCGAGGAGGTCGGGCGGCAGCTCCTTCAGCGTCTTGGATGCTTTGCGTGAGGAAAAGAGAACATCGAAGAGAAGCCGCGCTTCGCTAGGCTCGAGGTCCTTGAACAGCGGAGCGAGATCGGCGGGATGGCTCTTGCCGATGAGCTTGAGGACGCGATCCGGCGTGCCGGTGCGGATCAGTTCACGGACGGTATCGTGATTCAAAGAGGCCACGGCGCGCTCCTCGCCAGAACAACGGTGTCTCCTTCTTAGCCGTTGCCCGGCGCATTTGCAAATGTAGGTATGCCGTGAGCGCTTTTGAGCTTACACGCGATTCGAAATCTGTTATGGTATGAAATTAATTGCGCATGCCGAAGCGTTTAGAGGAGCGGGGGATTTTTTGCCTGCGCTCAGACAAGGAGAGTTTATGTTTGGACTCGGCGTACAAGAGCTCGTGATCATTCTTATCATCGCGCTCGTGGTATTCGGCCCCTCGAAGCTGCCGCAGATCGGCAGCGGCCTCGGCAAAGCGATTCGAGATTTCAGAAAGGCGGTCGGCGGGGATAACGCCGGCGACGCCAAGGACGAAGACGCGAAAAAAAGGGACGGCAACGAGCTGCCGCGCTGAGGCGGAGCCGCCATCCGCGCAAATTCATCTTAGAGGTGTGGGACGATGAGGTTTTTGCCCAACGACGAACGCTTTTACGATCTGTTCGAGGCCGGCGCGAGAAAAGTGGTCGAGGGCGCGCTCGGCCTCGAGGAGTTGATCAAGGACTTCCGCGACGTTGCGGTGCGCGCCAAACAGATCAAAGACACCGAGCACGAGGGCGACGTCGTGACGCACGAGACGATCGAGATGCTCAACCGCACTTTTATCACCCCGCTCGACCGCGAGGACATCCACGATCTCATTACGTCCCTCGACGACGTGCTCGATTACATCGAGGCTTGCGCCGAGCGCATGCATCTCTTCAAGATCGGCACGACCACGGACGAGGCCCGGCTGTTGGCCGGCATCCTCGTCCGGGCGAGCCGGGAGGTCGCACAGGCGGTGTCCAAGCTGCGCAACCTGAAGGACGGGCAGGCGATCATGAAGCACTGCGTGGAGATCAGCCGGCTCGAGAACGAGGGCGACTTTGTCGGCCGCACCGCGGTCGCCAAGCTGTTCGAGGGCGACCCGAACCCGCTCGAGGTCATCAAGTGGAACGGGATCTACGATACGCTCGAGAACGCCATCGACCGCTGCGAGGATGTGGCGAACGTCCTCGAAGGCATCGTCCTAAAAAACGCCTGAGATCCGCTCTTCGCTTTCAGCGGAGCCTTAAAATCTTCGTTATGGACGCGGCTTCTAGTGGAGCCCGTTCTTGTCGTTGGTGCCGATAAGAACGCTGTGCAGGGAGAGCTTCGACAACTTATAGACTTCGTCGATTTTTAGATTGGTTTCCTCGATGAATGGCTTCATCTTGAGCTTTGTGCTCCAGCCGAGATGGCGCGTGACGGGGTCGAGAGCTTCCGTCAGGAATCCCAAGACGGGGGACGTGCTCGTGAAATGATTCACGACGACGATTTTGCCGGCCGTCTTGCAGACCCGTTGCGCTTCCTTGATCAGCTTCACGGGATTGGGAACGACGGTGACGACGTGGAACGCCATGACGTAATCGAAGCTGTTGTCGGGAAATTTGAGATCCAGGGCGTTCATTTCCTGAACCCGGATATGGTTCCATTCGTTCTCGAGGATCTTATCCTGCGCGCGCGCGAGCATGTCGGGCGCGAGATCGATGCCGACGACCTCGCAGTGGCGCGGATATGCCGGAAAAGACGTGCCGGTGCCGGCGCCGACTTCGAGAACGCGCGCGCCGCGCGGGATGTCGAGCGCCTCGATGACGCTGCGCAGGCGGGAATAAAAGATTTTGCCGAAGGTCTTGTCGTAGAGCGGGGCCAGATCGGAGTAGAGTTTGCTCTCGTGGGCTTCTATCTCGCGCATAATGGGCGACCTCGAAGGTGCGCTTTCGGAGTCAAGCGAACCGGATCGGCCCGGTTTGCTTTTTTGTAAAGATGGAGACGTCTTTTTTCTTGAAACGCCACTGTTTCCCCTTTTTAAATCCCGGCAACAAGTTTTTGCGCGCGAATTCGTTGACCGTGTCGGGACTCACATCCAATATGATCGCGACTTGACGGCTGTTCAATAACTCCTCTTCGCGCTCCAGCATAAATTTTCCTCGGCGGAAACCGTGGCCAGGTTAAAAGCTGTAGCAACTTGGCAAAGGGCTGTCAAGGCAGTTTTTCGCCGGGGGCTCGTTACACCGGAAATTCGATTTCTGTTTGCGCGTCAATCCAGAGCCGCAAGCCGCTCGGCGGTCGTTCCCTCGCGCGCGAGCCGCTGGATGGTCCGCTTGTCGATCGCGATTTCCTCGTCCGATCCGATGTCGATGCTTGACCGCGTCCTGCTTTAAGGCCGGCGGCGCTCGCGCCCCGGATCGCGTCGTCGATGCAAGTTGCGGCGGCGCGTCCGGCGGCCGTCGCCGATCGCCGCGAGCGGTGACTCGATGCTTTCGCCGGGAGCGCTGCGACGAGCGCGAAAACAAGGGCGGCGGACAATGCGATCAGACCTCTAAATACGGCGTTTATGCCGCGCTTCGAACGTAGCGCCGAGCGATTCGAGGTCAACCGGGCGAAGCGGCGAAAAGTCCAGCGGCCGCGCGGATTTTTCGGCTTGCGCCAGAGGGTAAGTTGCTTTACCATGGGGCTTTCGATGCGGAAAATCCTCGCCACTCTCGCTTTCCTAGCCGGTGCCTTGCTGCTTTTTTTCGCCGCCGCGGCTTTCGCCTTTTATCATATGATTCAAGTCGGCGAGCTCCGGCGGTTTCTCGTCGGAGAGTTCGAGGCGCGCAGCGGCCTCAAGCTGGAGATCGGCGCGGCGGAGATCGAGGTCGGCCGCGTTCTCGGCGTCTCGTTTCACGATTTGGCGCTCAAGAACGCCGACGGCACGATGACCGTCGTCGCGGCGCGGAAAGCGCTCATCCGCGTCGCGCTGCTGCCGCTGTTTCAGCGCCGGATCGTTTTTTACGCCGTGCATCTCGACGCGCCGCGCGCGGAAATCGTCCGCGACGAGCGCGGCAAAGTCCCCTGGCTCGATTTATTGTCGAGCCTGCCGTTCCGCCGCCAGCAGAACAGCGAATTCTCTCTCGATCTGCGCGAGCTGCGCATCGATCGCGGCGAGATTCTTTTCACCGACCGGTCGGGCGGCAGGGAGCCCGTCGAGACACGCTTTCAGACGATCGACCTCGCGCTCCATCGCATCCGCGGCGCCGGGCTGCGGCAGGCGCTGCAGGCGTTCAAGTCCGACATCCCCGCGGGTCCCGGCCTCGATTTCGACTTCAAGACCGTCGTGCGGCGCGCCGAGCGGCAGGCCGACGTGGCGGTCAACGGCAGATCGTTTTTCGCCGACGACGAGCTGGACGTCGGCCGCGCGCACGTCGACGCCTACGTCTCGAGCTCCGCTTCCCCGGCGGCGTTTCTCTGGGACGTAGCCGGCAGGCCCGCGGCCGAGAATCCGCCGCGCGGCAATTTGACCTATCGCCTGCACTGGCAGGGAAGCCTCGATCGCGGCGCGCGCGTCGGCGGCGAGGTCCACTTCGCGGGCGTCGAGGCAGAGCTGCCGGAATACTTTCCGGCGCCGCTCGACTTCGGCAACGGCCGGCTCGATCTAGTCGCGAATTGGAATCCGCAGGCGCTGCGCATCGAGCGTCTCGACCTGCATTCCAATCGGCTGGAGTTCTCCGCGCGGGGCTCCGTCGCGCCGTTGAGCGCGTCCGATGCGCGGTTGGCGCTGCGCGTCACGACGCCGTTTTTGCCGCTCACGGTGGCGCGTTCGTACTGGCCGGCGAAGCTGCTGCAGTCGCCGCGTCTGGACGCGCTCGCCGCCGCGGTTGGGAGCGGCGAGATCCGGCTCGCGAGCGCGGAGGTCGCCGGGATGCTTTCGGACCTGCGCCGTATCCCACAGGGCGGCGGCGACGACAGTCTTTCCTTCACCATCGAGATGCGCAACGTCGGCGGCGAATGGGCCGGCGAGCGGCCGCTCCCGTTCAGCGCCGCCGGCGGACAGCTCGTGCTCGAGAAGGGGACGCTCTACTATAAAAATTTCCGCGCGACGCTCGGCCGGTCGCAGGTGACCGAGCTCTCCGGCGCGCAGCGCCACCCGTTCGCCGGCGGCGCGCTCGACCTCCGCGTTCGCGGCGAGGCCGACCTCGCGCAGGCGCGGCAGTATCTGCCGCCCGGCGCGGTGGCCGCGTCCGCCGGCAAGACGCTCGAAGCGCTGCGCGACCTGAGCGGCCGCGCGCGCGTCGACCTCGCGCTGCATGCGGAAGCCGCCGCGCCGCTCAGCTACTCCGGCGCCGCCGCGCTCGACAACGTCCATGTCCGCATCGACGATTTCGCTCTCAATCAGATCCGGGGCGACGTGAGCTTCGCGCCGGGCGAGATCAAGGCCGAGCGCGCCCGCGCGACCCTCAACGGCGCGGATCTTCAGCTCAACGTTCTGCTCAAGGACCTTGCCGGCGCCGCCACCTACGATGTCGCGATCGAGTCGCAGGCGGTCAAGGCGCCCGACGCGCTCGGCCTGCTGCTGCCGCTCGACGTCTCGAAGAGCCCCGGCTTCGTGCGCGGCAATGTCCGCTTCAGCGGCGCCTTCGCCGCGCCCGAGGCGAAAAAAGTCACCGGGCAGCTCGAGCTCGTCGGCGTGCAGATCCCCGTGCCGGTTTTCGACGAGCCGTTTCGCGAGGTGAACGGCCGGGTGCGCATCGCCGGAGCTTCGATCGATCTCGAAGGCATGCGCGCGCGCATCGGCGGCGACGCCATCGCGCTCGACGGGCGCTGGACCGGCGGCGAGCGCCCGATGCTCGTCTTCCAGCTGGCTTCTTCCGACCTCGATATCCGCAACATTCTGCCTCATCACGTCACCCCGGAAGACGAATGGTACGAGCGCCTCCAGGTGCGCGGCAAGTTCGCGCTCGTGAAGGCGAACTACGACAGCTTCGCGTTCACCGACCTCAAGACCGATCTGGTGCTGGACCGGCGCACGTGGCGCCTGGAGCGCTTCTCCGCGCGCGCGCAGGGCGGCACGATCGAAGGCAGCGGCGCGTTCCGCGACCGCGGCGAGCCGGGGACTTTCACGATCGAGCCCGATATCAGAGGCGTGCCGCTGCAGACCATGCTCGGCTGGTTTAACGTCGGCCACAACGAGGTCACCGGCAACGTCCGGCTTTCCGGCAAGCTCGAATTCGCCGGCAAGACGAGCGAAGAGCGCCGGCGCAGCTTGAACGGCGCGCTCCGCGTGCGCATCGACGACGGCATGATGCGCCGCTTCCAGATCGCGGTGCGCGTGCTCAGCTTTCTCGATCTGTCGCGCTGGTTCACGCTCAAGCTGCCCAACATCAACCAGGAGGGGATCCGCTTCCGCTCGATCTCCGCCGACATGAAAATCGCGCAGGGGATTTACACCACGGAGAACTTCCTGCTCGACGGCGACGACCTGCGCATCACCGGCGCGGGCGACCTCGACGGCACGAAAGGGGAGATCGACTTCGTCATCGCCGTGCGGCCGTTCCCGGGGCTCGACCACGCGTGGAATTACATCCCCGTCCTCGGCACCGGGCTCGCGGCGGTGAAGAATTCGCTGCTCGTCGCGAGCTTCCATGTGCACGGCCCGATCAACGACGCGAGCGTCATGCCCGCGCCGCTCAGCACGCTGTCGGAATTTTTCTACGGCGCGCTGGCGATACCGAAAGGCCTCATCGGCCTGCCGACGACGCCGTCCGCGCCGAAAGAGCCGGCGCCCTCCGCTCCGACAGAGCCCGCGCCCGCGAAATGACCGCCGCGCTCACGCTCTACACGCGCAAAGACTGCTGCCTGTGCGACGCGATGAAAGCCGCCGTCGCCGCCGCGGCGAAGAAATTTCTCCTCGCGCTGGAAGAGATCGATGTCGATTCCTCGGCCGATCTCGCCGCGCGCTACGGCGGCGAAGTGCCGGTGCTCTTCATCAACGGCCGCAAGGCGTTCAAGTACCGCGTGGAAGCGCGCGAGCTGGAGCGGAAATTGGAAGCCGAAATTTCGTAAGCTACCCCTCTGTATCTCCCCTTAGTGAGGGCTACTGCTCACATATCCGATCCCATCACCCTCCTAAAATTCTCCTCCACTCTCTTCTCCATCTCCTCCGCCTTCATCTCTTTCACTCTCCCCAACTCTCCGACAACCCGCGTCAACACTCCCGGCATTCCGACCTCTCCCGTTAGCCACTTCAAACCGCCGGGGTTGTCGGTCTCGGTAATGATGCGGTCGAGCGGGACGGCGCGGGCGAGGGCGCGGATTTTCTCGGACGATAGCAACTCGACGCCGAAGGTGAAGTAGGCGCCGTAGTCGATCAGCGCGCGCAGGATGTCCTCCGGTCCGGAATACCAGTGGATCAGGGCGCGGCGGACCGCGTAGCGCTCCAGCAGGTCGAGGATTTCTCTCTCGGCGCCCTTGGTGTGGAGGTTGACGGCCTTGTCCTGCTCGCGCGCCGCCGCGAGAAAATATTCCAGCACTTTTTTCTGCGCCGGATAATGCGCGGCATCTTTCACCCAGTGAAAGTCGAGGCCGATCTCGCCCAGCGCGGGGCTCCGCTCGATCCAGGGCGCGAGGGCCTTCAAATCGTCCGCGTACTCGGGTGCGCGGTTGGGATGGACGCCGAAGGTCGGTCTCACCCAGGCGCATTTCTCCGCGATCTCGAGCGTGCGGCGATACGACGGGACGTCCATCGCGACCGCCCAGGTGAGAATGCGCCGCTCGTCGATCTCGCCGAGCGCTGCGTCCAGCTCCGCGCCGTACTTGTCGATGTGCGCGTGCGCGTCGATCAGCATGTGCGTTCCATAGAGCGGCGCGTGCGGGGTTGTCAACGGCGGCTCTTCGCCGTGAACTGGCGCTCGTAGAGCGCCTGCAGCTCGGCCAAGGTGGAGGCCTGGCGCGGGTCTTTGTCTTCGCGGATGCGCTTGATGCGCGCGAAGCGGAGCGCGAAGCCCGAGCTGTACTGCGGGCTTTTCTGGATCTCGTTGTACGCGACCTCGACGACGACCTCGGGTTTGACCGTCACGGTGTAGCCGTCGTCGCCGGTCTTGAGCGCGCTTAGGCGCGCCGTCATCTCGGCGAACTGTTTATCGGTGAGCCCCTTGAAGGTTTTCCCGACGGGCGCGAAGCCGTCCTGACCGTCGGCGACCGCGAGATGATAGTTCGAGAGCCAGCCGCGCCGCCGTCCCGAGCCGCGGTCGGCGGCGACGATCACGCAGTCGAGCGTCTCGGCCGGCTTGATCTTGAACCAGAGCTTGCCGCGGTTGCCGGGCATGTAGGGACTCGCAGGCGATTTCGCCATCAGCCCTTCGTGGCCGGCGGCGAGCGATTGCTTGAGAAACGCTTCGGCCTCGGCGGCGTCGCCTGTCAGGCGGCGCGCGGCGAGATGATTGCCGTTGGTAATTTGTGACAGCTTCGCCCAGCGCTTCTCGTACGGCTCGTCGATCAGCGAGACGCCGTCGAGATAGAGGCAGTCGAAGAGGAAGAGCCGCAGCGGGATCTCGCCCGCGGCGGCCTCGACGCCGTGAATGCGCCGGAAGCGGCGCATCAGCTCCTGGAACGGGAACGGACGGCCGTCCTTGCCGATCGCCACGACCTCGCCGTCGAGGATGAACGAGTCGCCGGCGATCTCGCTACGCGCGAGCGCGCCGATCTCCGGGATGCTGTGCGTCACTTCCGTCAAGCGCCGGCTCCAGATGCGCACATGGTCTCCCTGTTTGTGGATCTGGATGCGCGCGCCGTCGTATTTATATTCGAGCGCGGTCGCGCCGCCGTGGGCTTTGAATATCGCTCCGAAGTCATCCGACAATTCGGAGAGCATCGGCAGCAGCGGGACGAAGAGCTTGATGTCGATGTTCTCCAGCGCCGCCGCGCCGCCGCCGAGCGCGATCGCGGCGACTTCGGCGAGGTCGGAGAGAAACAGCGCCGCACGCCGGACGGTCTTCA
>DATDFN010000252.1:0-5596 GCA_036522615.1 Binatia bacterium
GATCACCGACCGCGACGTGCTGAAGAAAAGCTGGGAGATTTACCAGCCGGCGTACAAGAAGATCCCCTACGGCGACGAGCGCGCGGTCAAGTTCGCGCTCGCGCAGATGGCGAAAGAGATGCCCGAGGCGGCGCAGCGCAAAGCCGAGGACTTCATCGACAACAGCCTGCTCGCCGAGCTGGAAAAAAGCGGCGCAATCGATCAGATGTATTCCGGCAGGTAGGAGAGGCGCATGCGCACGCAAATCAAGCATCTCGCGATCATCAGCGACAACTACACGCTGCTCGCGCGCTTCTACGAGGCGCTCTTCGGAATGAAGACCGGCAAGTCGCCGCGTCCCGAGAGCGCGGTCGCGATCGGCGACGGCTACGTCGGCATGAATATCATCCCGCAGAAGCTCGGCCGCCAGGCGGGGCTCGAGCACTTCGGCTTCGAGGTCGAAAGCGTCGACGAGATCGACGCGCGGCTGAGAGAAAAATATCCCGCGGTCAAGCTCGTGCGCCGGCCGACGAACCGTCCGTTCGCCGGCATCAGCACGCACGATCCTGAAGGCTACGTCTTCGATCTTTCCCAGCAGCAGATGTCGAATCGCGCGGAGGTCTACGTCGAAGACGAGTGGAAGCAGCCGCGCACGGTCAGCCACTTCGCGCTCCGGGCGCTCGATCCCGCACGGCTGGCGAAGTTCTACCGGGAGATCTACGAGCTGAAAGAGGCGGAAAAGCCCGCCGGCGACCCGAATCATTATTTGACCGACGGCCGCGTGACGCTCGTCGTCATGCCGTGGAATATCGCCGATTATGAAGGCGCGGGCATCGAGCCGCGCCACATAGACCATCTCGGCTTCAAGGTCGAGGATCTCGAAGCGTTCAAGAAAGATCTGGCCGCGCTGGCGCGGCGCAACCCGGCGCTGTCGCCCAAGCCCGCCGGCGCCGAGGGCGAGATTCGCCTGAAGCTCTTGGCCAAATGTCACGGCGGCGCGTTCCAGACCGCCGACCCCGACGGCGTGCCGATCGACGTGGCGGAGTAGAGGAGCATAGATGAGAGGAAAAGTTTTCGCCGCGGGCGCCGCGCTCGCGCTCGTTCTGGCGCTGCTTTCCGGCGCGCGCGCGGACGACAAGGTGCGCATCGGCATTTCGTCCAGCTCGCCGGGGTTCCTGCCCACGGTCGTCGCCGAGAAGAAAGGCTTCTTCGCGAAATACGGAATTAACTCCGAGCATATCCGCATCTCGCTCGCGGTCGCGATGAATGCGCTCGGCACCGGCGATCTCGACTATGCCGTCACGATGGCGCAGGGCGTTTCGGCGGCGATCCAGGGCGTGCCGGTGAAACTCGTCATGATGACCCAGGACAAGCTCGTCTTCTTTCTCATGACGAAGCCGAATATCCAGAAGGTCGCCGACCTGAAGGGCAAGGTGATCTGCATCAGCTACTTCGGCAGCACGACGCACCTCGTCGCCGACGTGATCGCAAAGCAGAACGGCCTCACGCCGGGCCAGGACCTGAAAATTCTGCCGTGCGGCGACGACATGGGGCGGATCGCGTCGCTCGACCAGGGCCGCGTCGAAGGGGTGATCGGCGGGCCGCCGCTCAACATGTGGGGCGCGAAGAAGGGTTATCACATCGTCGCCTGGGCGAAAGACTACACCAGCCTGCCGCAGAACGCGCTGATCGTGACGGATAAAAAGATCCAGCAGTCGCGCGATCAGATCAAGCGGGTGATCCGAGGCACGGTCGAGGCGCTCCGATTTATCCAGGAGAACAAAAACGAGTCTATCGACATTCTGGCGAACTATTCGCGCAGCGATAAGCCGACAGCGATCGGCATGTTCGAAAGCTACTTCCCGGCTTACAGCCCCAACGGCGCGATGAGCGACGCGGCGCTCGCCGCCGCGCTAGAAGACGCGGTGGCGCGCGCGAAGATCGAAAAGAAAATTCCGCTGACGCAGATCGCCGACCGCACGATGCTGGCGGAAGTGCAGAAGGAAATGGGATCGGAGAAAAAATAACCGAGGGAGCATGAAAATGGTCATCGACGGAGACGGACACTGCAACGAGCCTGCGGATTTGTTCGAGCGCTATCTGGAGAAGGAATTTCAGGCGCGCGGGCCGAAAGTGGTCGACGCAGGCGGGCGGCGCTGGATGATAGAGGGAAAGTTCCTGCCGCGGCCCGTGGGCAACTGGGGCCACGGCAGCCCGAGCGGATTTTTCGGGACCAGTCTAAAGAAACGCGGCATGGCGGCGGAGGGGCAGTCGCTCGACGACATGCCGGGGCGATTGAAAGATCTCGACACCGAAGGCATCGATATCCAGGTCGTTTACCCGAACATCATGGCGACGGCGTCGGCCTTCGACGACGGCGAGCTCGCCGCGGCGATGTGCCGCGCGTACAACAATTATGTCTTCGAGAAGTGCAAGCCGAGCAATGGGCGCGTGCGGCCGATCGCGGCTGTCGCGCTGCAGAATCCGCACGAGGCCGCGAAGGAGCTGCGGCGCGCGCTCAAGCAATTGGATTGCGTCGGCACGGTCGTCCCCGGCGTCGTCGGGCCGCGCAATCTGGACGATCCGTTCTTCGAGCCGTTTTTCCGCGAGGCGAACGAGCTCGGCGCGGCCGTCGGCGTCCACTGGATCACCGGCTGCTTCGACAGCCCGGGGCAGGAGAGATTCAAAGACCCGTACTTTTACATCCACATGGTCGGCATGCCGTTCAATCTCATGATCGGGATCATGACGCTAATCGGCGGCGGTGTGATGGAGAAATATCCGCGCATCAAATTTGTGTTCCTGGAGATCGGCTCCGCCTGGCTGCCGTACTGGATGTGGCGCATGGACGACCATTACGACACGAGCTCGCACAAGCTTTCGAATCTTCCCAAAGCTCCGAGCGAGTACGTCAAGAGCGAGAGCTGCTTTGTCTCGTGCGAGCCGGACGAGGAGGGCATCGCGCATACCGCGTCGATCATCGGCGAGGACAAGATCATTTTCGCGTCCGACTACCCGCACGGCGACTGCGATTTCCCCAACTCGGTATCGAAGCTGCGAAAGCGAAGCGATCTGTCCGACAGCTTGAAGGAGCATATTCTCTGGAAAAATTCCGCGCGGCTTTACAACATCTCGTGAAAACGGCAAAGGAGCTGAAATGGTAATCGACGCAGACGGACACGCGAACGAGCCGAGCGATCTCTTCGATCGCTATCTGGACAAGGAATTCAAAGACCGCGGACCGAAGGTCGTGGAAGTGGGGAAGGTTCTCTACTGGATGGTCGAGGGAAAACTTTTCCCGCGGCCGGTCGGCAACTACGGCCACGGTACGCCGAACGGCTATCTTTGGAAAAAGGGCAAGCCCGACATGGCGATCAACGCGCCGGGCCTCGACGACGTCGAAGGAAGATTGAAGGACCTCGACACGGAAGGCATCGACGTCCAGGTCGTCTATCCCAACATCATGGCGCTCGCGCCGCTGCTCGACGACGTCGAGCTCACCGCCGCGATGTGCCGCGCCTACAACAACTACGTCGGCGAGAAATGCCGGCTCTACGACGGCCGCGTGCGCGCGATCTCCGCGGTGCCGCTGCAGGACCCTGCGCTCGCCGCGAAGGAACTGCGCCGGGCGGTCAAAGACCTGGGCCTGATCGGCGTCGTCATTCCCGGCATCGCCGGCGAGCGCAATCTCGACGACCCGTTCTTCGAGCCGTTTTTCCGCGAGGCGAACGAGCTCGGCGCCGCCGTCGGCGTCCACTGGATCACCGGCTGCCTCGACAGCCCGGGGCAGGAGCGGTTCAAAGACCCTTATTTCTACATCCATATGGTCGGCATGCCCTTCAATCTCATGATCGGCATCATGACGCTTATCGGCGGCGGCGTGATGGAGAAATACCCGCGCATCAAGTTCGTCTTCCTGGAGATCGGCGCGGCGTGGCTGCCGTACTGGATGTGGCGCATGGACGACCACTATTCGCGGTCGATGCACCATCCCGACGGCGTGCCGAAAAAGCCGAGCGACTATGTGCGCAGCGAGAGCTGCTTCGTCTCGTGCGAGCCGGACGAGGAAGGCCTGGCGCACACGGTGGACGTCCTAGGGTCGGAGCGCATCGTCTTCGCCTCCGACTATCCCCACGGCGACTGCGACTTCCCGCATTCGGTGACGAAGTTTCGCAAGCGCGCGGATATCTCGGACGAGATCAAGGAGAAGATTCTGTGGAAAAACCCAGCGCGGCTTTACGGCCTCGCGTAACGCCGTTGTAGACCGCGGCCGGCCGCGCATATAATACGTTCGGAACCATAAAAGGAGGCGGACATGTTCAAGATCAAAGGCGTCCACCATCTCGGGCTGCCGGTCAACAATCTCGACCGCGCGAAAAAATTCTACACCGAAGTGCTCGGGATGCAGTGCACGAAAGTCGACGAAGACCAGGAGACCGGCAGCCTCTTTAAAGAGGCGATGGGTCACTATCCCATGACGGCGCGGCTCTTCATGCAGAACGGCGACGAGCTCGTGCTCTTCGAGCGCTCGAAGCCGATCGACCGCGGCGCCTTCGACGACGGCACATCGCATATCTCGCTCGAATTGGCGAAGGAAGACTTTACGACTGCGGTCGATGATCTGAAAAAGGCCGGAGTCCAAATCCTTTACGAAGAGCATGTGCGCCCGACGGGCCGGTCGGTCTATTTCCTGGATCCCGAAGGCAACTATCTCCAGATCCACACGCCGCTCAAGTAGTTTTTCGAGCGGCGAGTGAGATGACGATCGCCTACGAGGTCGAGAGCGGCGACGCGCGCCTCGACTGCCTCCTCTGGACGCCGGAGCGAAGCCGTGCGCGCGGCGAAGGCGTCGTCTTTTGCCACGGCTGGGGCGGCGGCGCGCAATACGACGATCTGCTGGAGCGATTGTCGGCCGAAGGATACGTCGCGCTGCGGCTGAGCCAGCGCGGCTACGGCAAATCGACGGGCCGTGCGGATCTCAGCCTATGGGCCGAAGACATGGCCGCCTGCGCGAAATCGATGCGAAGCGCGATGGATGTTGGTAGAATCTGGGCCGCCGGGCAGTCGACCGGCGGCACGATGTCGCTCGTCGCCGCCGCGACCCAGGACATTTTCGCCGGCGCGGTCGCGATCGCGGCGTTTACCGACCTTGCACGCATTCTCGAAGACAATCGCAACGCCAAAAAGATCTTGGAAGACCGCTTCGGCCCGTTGCAGGAGAAACACTTCCGCGCCGGCGACGCGGCGGCGATGGTCGAGAATCTCAAGAAGCCGGTGCTGATCGTCCACGGCACCGGCGACGAGACCGTGCCGTTCGCGCACGGAGAACTTCTATATAGTAAGATGCGGTCGACCGCGACGCACCGCGGCGTACCCGGCGGCAATCACCATCTGAACAACATCGATCGCGCGGCGCTGATCGGCGACATAGTAGAGTGGCTTAAGAGCCACTGACGAACAAAACTGGATGGCTCCCATGCTTTTCATCAACAACGAAGAAGTGGCGCAAGTCCTCACGATGGAAGACACGCTCCGCGTCATCGAGGAGGGCCACCGGGAAATGGCGCGCGGCGAGCTCGCGGGCAGGCCGCGCGTCGACGTCTACACCGAGACCCGC